>JAGOUM010000029.1 GCA_018061265.1 Rhodoferax sp.
TGGTGCTGGTCCAGTAAAAATTCAACAGCCCATCCTTGAGCGCGCGGCTTTGCGCCACGGCGTGTAAACCAACCCACTCCGGCACTGCGCCAGCTGGCAGTTGCCAGACCTTTTCGGCTGCAGCGCGATGCGCCGGGTTACCCACCACCATGTCGGCGGGCAGGCGGTGCGAGAAGGTGCCGACCTCGCGCGCCGTGCCGCAGGCCGAAGGCTGGCCGGTGAGCGAGAACGGGCCGTTGCCGGGCTCTGAGATCTTGCCCACCAAAAGATGCACGTTGTAGATCATGTTGTTGACCCAGGTGCCGCGTGTGTGCTGGTTAAAACCCATGGTCCAGTACGACACCACCTTGGTTTTGGGGTCAGCGTAGGTTTTGGCCAGGGCTTCAAGCTTGTCTTTCGGCACGCCGGAGATCTCGTGCGCCTTGTCCAGCGTGTATTCGCTGACAAACTTGGCGAACTCATCAAACGTGATGGGGGATGAGGCATTCGGATCACCCTTGGGTTTGCCGTCAGCACCGGGGTAGCCATTGTTATTGGCAACCTGCTCCAGCGGGTGCTTGGGTCGCAGACCGTAGCCAATATCGGTGACGCCTTTGCGAAACACCACGTTCTTCTTAACAAACTCCTGGTTCACCGCGCCGCTCTGAATGATGTAGTTGCAGATGTAATTGAGGATCGCCAGGTCGCTTTGTGGCTTAAAAATCAGCTCGCTGTCGGCCAACTCACAGGAGCGATGACTGAACGTCGACAACACATTGAGTTTGACGTGTTTGGCCGTCAGTCGTCGGTCAGTGATGCGACTCCACAGGATCGGGTGCATCTCAGCCATGTTGGCACCCCACAGCACAAACGCATCGGCGTGCTCGGCGTCGTCGTAGCAACCCATGGGCTCGTCAATGGCGAAGGTACGCATAAAGCCCGCCACCGCCGAGGCCATGCAATGGCGTGCATTCGGGTCCAGATTGTTGGAGCGAAACCCTGCCTTGAACAACTTGACGGCCGCATAGCCTTCCCAAATCGTCCACTGGCCCGAGCCAAACATACCCACCGAGCGCGGGCCCTTGGCCTTGAGCGCAGCCTTGCATTTGTCGGCCATGATGTCAAAAGCCTGGTCCCAGGTGACGTGGGCAAACTCGCCATTCTTGTCGTACTTGCCATCTTTCATGCGTAAGAGCGGCTCAGTCAGCCGGTCTTTGCCGTACATGATCTTGCTCAGGAAATAGCCTTTGATGCAGTTCAACCCCTTGTTGACCGGCGCGTCAGGGTCACCCTGGGTGGCCACAATCTTGTTGTCTTTGGTACCAATCAGTACGCCACAACCTGTGCCACAGAAACGGCACACACCCTTATCCCAACGTACACCGTCTTGTGCGCCGGTTTGCGCCAGCGCCTGCGCGCCCGGCACACTGATGCCAATCACGGTGGCCGCAGCACTCACAGCCTGGGCTTTGATCAAATCACGACGGGTTACTTGCATGGCGTTAGCTCCTGCTCGGGGTTGGGTTCGGTTTGCTGAAAAATCATGGCCACCGACAGCGCCCCAGGCAGGTGCTCGATGGTTTTGTAGAGGTCGACGGCCTGTACATCGTTGTCACATTCCAGCGTGACGATGAGGCGGCCGTCGTCGGTATTGGCATGGATCTCAACCCCGGGCAGTTCTTTAAGTTGCCTCAGTAGTCTGGCTTCGTGCAGGGGTTTGGCGTAAACGATGGCGCTTGAGATATTCATGGTGGATTTGCCGACGACCGCGAGCACAGGCTCAGGCGACGGCAAAGTCTAAAAGTCACCATGAAAAACAAAATTGAACCAGATTAAGTTTTTTGCTTGTCAAGACCGGATTTGCCCAGTTGTTGCGCCAGATCAAACAATTTGTGTGCGGGGACTTGCCCTTACCATTGGCCTGCAGCAATCACAACGGAGGCATTTTGGTCAAATCGGCGAAGCTCGTGCGTAGCCTTTACTTTCTGGCGGGTGTTGTGGCCTTGTTGGCCGGTGCCATTGGTCTGGTGCTGCCCCTGCTGCCCACAACGCCCTTTGTGCTACTCGCAGCGGCCTGTTTTGCCAGAAGCTCTGAGCGCGTTTACCAGGCCATGTTGCGTCATCGTCTGCTGGGTCCGATCCTGGACGACTGGCGCACCCATGGCGCCATGAAACGCCAAACCAAGCGCTGGGCGGGCTTGGTCATGGTCCTGTCGTTTGGAGCCTCGATCTGGGTGGTGCCCTCGCATTGGCATCGTGCCTTGTTGCTTGTGATTGCTGCGATTCTTGGTTACTTCATTTGGCAGGTACCGGTGCGAGCCGAATCGGGCCAACCTTCAAGGCCAGGGGGTTGCTACGACCCGCCCGTCATGCCCGACCAGGTGAATGGTTCCACCTTCGGCCCGGACCAGACCCCGCGCTGAAGGCTTCTCGGTGATCAGACGTTGAATGGCGGGCATGGGAATTGGCCCCGCAAGAAAGTAGCCTTTGACACGAGCAATGTGCAGCGATTCGTAACCGGAAGGGACGTTAAGCCAGCGCTCGATCTTGCGCAGTGCAGCAGGCTCTTTCTCCTGCCAATCAAGCATGTACCCGGCAGCTGCCAATTGCGCGGCCCAGTCTGCGCATGGCTGGCATTGCCTGGGCGCATACAAGCTGATGGTCGGCGTGTCTTGCGTTTCGGTGGTGTGACCAAGCGAGCCGACTACCAGCCACAAGGCCAGCAAAAGGATGAATCTCATGGCTTGCCGCCAGTTTGTAGAGTTGTCAAATAGGCCAGGATGTCTTGCAAGTCAGTGGTTTTGAGTGGTATCAAAGCGCCTGTCATGCCCTCTTCATCGTGGGGGCGTTCTCCTTTGCGGTAGGCCTCCATCTGTTTGAGCAGGTAATTGCTGTATTGCCCTACGAGGCGGGGAAACTTGCGTTTGCCACGTCCGTCCTCGCCGTGGCACAAGGCGCATTCTTCTCGATAGATGCGTCCGCCATTGTCCACATCGCCCGGCGCACGGGCAATAATCATGACTTTCTCCATGGCAGCCAGGCGCGTCAACGCATCATCGCCGGGCGAGAACTTGGGCCATTCGGTGGGCAACTCGACTGACGCCAGATAGGCCGATACATCGGCAATGTCCTGCTCGGAGAGTTCACGCTCCTGGGTGTAGGGAAACATGGGCAAATTCAGGCGTGTGCGGTCGCGAAATGCTTGAAGCTGAGTGACCAGGTAGCCAACCCGTTGGCCGCTGATCCGTGGGTATTCCCCGCGCTTGCCGCCTTGCCCCAGATCACCGTGACAACCCGCACAGGTCGCGTTGATCTCTTTGCCGCGTTCCAGATTTTGTGCCTTCACCGCCACCGCAGCGCTCAAGCCCAAAAGCCCACAAAAAACAACTTTACCCAGCTTGCCCCACCGACGAGCCTTGGAGACAGGCCGCGCTAAATCGCGTTTGAAACACCATAAATTCACCTCCATCGTTGCCACCTTAGGTGCGTTCGCTTCCGTTACCGCGCCAGTTGTTTGAGTTGCCAACCCACTGGTAGCGTCAGTTGTGCGATGTGTCGACCCACATCGAGGTGAATCACATTGACAGTTCGCCCTCCAGCCAGATCGGCCAAGCCACTATCGGCAGCCAAGACCAAAGCCTCGTGGCCACCCGATGACATGCATAACTCAACGGCTGGCGATTCCAGGGAGATGCGCCTGGGGTTCAGGTAGCCTGGCACAAAAATCCCCTCACGGTATTGAAAGTCATGCACCATGCCCTGTGCAATCTCGGGGGCAGTAGGTCGGTAGCTGATCTCCCACAGTTCGGGCAGATCCGCCAGACTCATCACAAAACTGTCTCGCGCGGTGGCCGTCAGCAGTTCATTTGCGGCTGACGTCTGCCTTCCAGCGCGCGCAGTGAGTGGCAGTTGCTTCAGCACCCTAAGATGCTCATCCACAAAGATCAAGGTATGGGGCCTGGCGGTGGCCACAGCCAGCACGGCGGGCAGACCTGATTTGATATCAGACAAGGCCGCGTCACCAAGTGAATCTGCCACCCGAACCTGCGCCACCACTTGAGCTTGCTCCAAATCCACCCGCAAAATCCAGGCGTCGTGGGTTGTCATCAGTGCATGCCGACCGTCTGGCAAGCGATGCACCTCGGGACGCAAGCCAGGACGCTGTACGCCCATTTGGGTGGGCACATGTTCATGCACCTGCAGGTTGACGTCTGGCAATGAAAGCTTGCCAGGCACCACAGAAAAATCCGGCGGCTGCGCGAAGGCAAAGTTCAGTGACGTGACCAAACTTGCCAGCAACAGTGCGGCTCTCATTGCTTGATGAACTTCACCTCACCATTGGCGGCCATCTCTAGCGCGTAACCGAGAGAAACATGGTGGAAACGCCCGCTGGCGTGGTCAGCATGGATGGCCACTCCAAACGGTATGGTTTTACCGGCACCCGGGTACTTCCGGGTGAAAGTCACCGTGTACACATCACCAGCCTTGCTCCCCTCTGCCTTGGCGGCCAGGGCACCCCCATCCATCTTGCGCACAGTGGATACCGAACCATCAGCCGCCTTGGCGCCTTTGGCGCTGCGCCACTGCATCAGCTCGTAGCTGCCTGCTGAGGCGTACTTGGTTTTTTTATCGTCAGCGCCGGGCATGGTGCGGGCGTCCTGATGGCAGGTGGCCCAGCACCCCTCTTGGGCGGCATTAGGCACCGAGGCATCCGGGAACATCACTGTGGCCTTGACTTCGTTGTCCTTGTCGGCCTTGTTGGCACCTCCCGTGGGTGCCTTAAAGCTCAGGCGGATGTACAGGCTGGCGTCGTCGTGTGCGGACTGAAAACTGACCGGGTAAATCATGGTCGAAGGTGCACCCACCGGCTCAAGTTCCTTGTCAGCCAGGCGTTTGAAGTTGAGATTGAGCGTACCCTTTTCTTCGTGACATCCGGCACAGGATTCACCCTTTTTCATGCCAGCAGTACCACTGTGGCTGGACTTTTTGCTGACCCACTCGATTGGGGTCACACCCGCATGAAATACATGCACATCGCGTTTTGGCACCTTGGTCCAGTCCGGTGCAGCCATGGCACACTGGGAGACCACGACCAGCATGGACCCTGTAAGCACCGCTTTGATCTTTAAGCTCTTCATTGTCGATTTCCTTTTTTATGTCGGTTTCTGGGCACTTGACGGTGCGGGCAGCAGTTACTCGTCTTCTTCTTTCATGCCTTTGGGTTTTTGATGCGCAATGCCTTTATGGCAATCAATACAAGTCTGTTTGTCGTCTTGGGCGATCTTGTGCATCTTGGCGCCACGGACCTTCTGCTTTTCGGTGTCCATGCCGTCAAAGCTGTGGCAGTTGCGACATTCACGCGAGTCATTGGCTTTCATCCGTGCCCACTCGTGCTCGGCCAGGCGCAGGCGGTTGGCTTCAAATTTTTCTCTGGTGTCGATGGTGCCCATCAGCTTGCCCCACACCTCGGCGCTGGCCTGGACCTTGCGCACCATCTTGTGTGTCCAGTCCTTGGGGACATGGCAGTCCGAACACACCGCCCGCACACCGGTTCGGTTGGTGTAGTGAATGGTCTTTTTGTATTCCTGATAGACGTTGTCACGCATCTCATGGCAGGAAATGCAGAACTCCATGGAGTTGGTGGCCTCTAGCGCGGTGTTGAAACCACCCCAGAAAAACACCCCGGTCAGAAAACCCACCGTCAGCAAGCCAAACATCGAATGTTTGGCGCTGGGCAGTCTGAGGGCCGTCCACAACTGCTTGATTCTTGATGCCATGATTTACCTTTGCAAGGTCAATAAGTGCCACAAGGAGCCCACGACCAGAGCGCCGCAGATCCTTGTGCCTGCTACAAAATTACCATCTGATCAGTAGATGTCGTGCTGCGTGTTGTAGACGTTGAACTTGCCGGTGGGGGTAATCATCTTCGGATCGGTGATCACCTTTTTCAGCGCCAGTGTCTTGTCGTCATAGACCACAATGGCTGAACGGTCTGTCTTGCCACCCCACAGAGAAATCCACACTTCGCTGCCATCGGCGCTGTACTCGGGGTGTACGGCGCGTTTGACCGCCTTGGTAGGTGGCAAGCCGGAGTCCTTGGCCACGTTGATGATCTTGAAGGGCTTCGACAAGTCGTCCATCTTCCACACCGATACCGATTCGGCCGTGTCCTTGTCAGCGTTTTGCGCCGAGTCAGCCCACAGATGGTTGGATTTCGGATGGGTCTTGACGAACAGGTTGCCCGGCACGTGTTTGACTTCTTGCACCATCTTCCAGTTGTATTGTTTGAATGAGGCAAACTTCGGATCATCTGAAGGGGTACTTATTAGCGACACCACGTCAGCACCAAGGTGCCCGGTCGCCCAAACCGGGCCAAACTTGGGGTGCACAAAGTTGGCACCGCGACCGGGGTGCGGGATCTTCGCCACATCCACCAACGCGGCCAGCTTGCCTTCTTTCAGATCCACTGCCGCGATCTTGTTGGACGCATTGGCTGCCACCAGAAAGTAACGTTTGGACGCATCAAAACCGCCATCGTGCAGGAACTTGGCCGAGGCAATGGTGGTGGTTTTCAGGTTTTCAATGTCAGAGTAATCCACCAGCAAAATTTGCCCGGTTTCCTTGACGTTGACGACCCATTCTGGCTTGATCTCGGAGGCCACGATGGACGCGACGCGCGGCTCGGGGTGATATTCACCATCCACGGTCATGCCACGGGTGCTGACCACCTTGCGCGGTTTGAGGGTGTCACCGTCCATGATGACGTACTGGGGCGGCCAGTAAGAGCCGGCAATCGCGTATTTGTCTTCAAAACCCTTGAACTTGGAGGTGTCCACCGAGCGGGCATCGAAGCCAATCTTGACTTCAGCCACCACCGAGGGTTTTTCCATCCACAAGTCAATCAGGCTCAGACGGCCGTCGCGGCCAATCACATACACATAACGCCCCGACTTGGACAGGCGAGAAATATGCACGGCGTAGCCGGTTTTCACAATGCTGCGAATGTCCTTGGTGTCACCATCAATCAGCGCCACCTCACCGGTGTCACGCAACGTGACTGAGAACATGTTCTTCAGGTTGAAGCTGTTCATCTGTTTGGTCGGACGGTCTTTCACCGGCACGATAACTTTCCAGGAGTCCATCGTCTGCTTGAAGCTGTACTCGGGTGGCACGTCCGGTGTTTGCTGGATGTACTTGGCCATCAGGCTCAGTTCTTCTTTGGTCAGGATGTCGTCAAAATTGACCATGCCGCCATCGGTGCCGTAGCCGATGATCTTTTCCAGCCGTGACTGGCCCAGGCTGAGCGTGCCGCCTTCGGTGGTTTTGCCGTCTTTGTCGGTCTTGCTCCAATGAGGCTCCAGATTCTTGCCAGTCGCACCCTTGCGCAGCACCCCGTGGCAGCCGGCGCAGCGTTCAAAGTAGATTTTTTTGGCCGACTCTTTTTCAGCGGCAGTCATGGTTGGTGCCACGTTTTGGCTGAACGCCGAGCCTGTCATGATCGACAGCAGAGTTGCCACCGCAAGGCTGGCCGTTTTTAGTTGCTTCATATTGTCTAACTCCATTGGTGGGGCAGCCGATCCGTCAAAACGGTGTGTTGCAAGGCTCGGTGAAGGCTGCGGCAGTTCGGTTCGAGCGCGCTGATTGTTGATTTACGGCACCCGGCTTGTCCTTGAACTGCCTTAAGCAAAATCACACTACTGATGAATATCAAACGCTCTGCTGATCGAAGGGTTGTGGTCGTCAGACACTACGCGCCTGTTGTATGAAGGCTGGTACCGCGCCGGCTTAAAGTTTGAGACATTTCAGCCTCTAGCCCTTGATGAAAAAGCGCTTAAAGCTATGAAAAAGATAAAAAAACTGGCGCCGAAGCGCCAGTAAACTCTTCACCTCAAGGAAATTGTCCGAGACAGATTTTGACCAAAGGTTCAAGGTCTGTCCTTGACCCATCTTAAGACCCGGGGCCACCAAGCGACCCACCCCACCCCTGGCGCTTGCGAGCCAACCCGGTCCCGAAAAACTGCCGCCGCTGTTTTTCACCTCGATTTGTAGCTTTTTTGATAAGTATCAAATAAGTCGACATGCATATCCACAAAAACCTAATCTGCCTTAAGGTCAACTCCGACCCGAATTTCTAGACTCTCCGGCGTTATCCACACCAAGCCTTGATCCATTCGTGACATCGATGGCTTAACCGTAACCTAACCTGGAGAAAAATCGAATGAAAAGATTGAGCACACTGGCGGCATCCTTGATGGCCGCCGGTATTGGCTTGGCAGTGACGTCGGCGTGGTCAGCAGACTCGCTGCAGGATGTGATGAAAGCGCGTGGCCTGAGTCAACAAGACTTGCTGGCCGCCGCCAAGACCTATGTGCCCACCGGCGGGCGCGACGAGTTCATCGCCATCAGCTCTGGCGGGCAGTCAGGCCAGCTCATCGTCTACGGCATTCCCTCCATGCGTATTCTGAAGTACATCGGCGTGTTTACCCCTGAGCCATGGCAGGGTTATGGTTTTGACGAAGAGTCCAAAAAAGTGCTGGCCGGTGGCCGCATTGACGGCAAAGACATCACTTGGGGCGACACCCATCACCCCGGCTTCTCTGAAACAAATGGCGAATCAGATGGTCAGTTTGTGTTCATCAACGACAAAGCCAACCCGCGCATTGCGGTGGTTGATCTACGTGACTTTGAGACCAAGCAGATTGTGGTCAACCCGATCTTCAAGTCAGAGCATGGTGGTGCCTTCGTCACACCCAACTCGGAATACATTTTTGAAGCTTCGCAGTACGCATCACCGCTGGAAAACAAAAAGTTTTACCCACTGGAAGAGTTCAACGAAAAATACCGTGGCGGCATGACTTACTGGAAGTTTGACCGCACCAAGGGTCTGATCGATCAAAAGCAGTCGTTCTCGATCGAACTGCCACCTTACTCGCAAGACTTGTCCGATGCAGGCAAAGGCCCGTCAGACGGCTGGTCATTCACCAACTCGTTCTGCTCTGAGCGCTACGTCGGTGGTATTGAAGACGGTCGCCCACCTTATGAAGCCGGCTGCTCTGCCAAAGATACCGACTATTTGCACGTCATCAACTGGAAAAAAGCGGCCGAACTGGTCAAAGCCGGCAAAGCCAAAAAGATCAACGGCCATGACGTGCTGCCCATGGAGGTTGCCATCAAAGAAGGCATTCTGTTCCTGATTCCTGAACCCAAATCGCCCCACGGCGTCGACGTGACACCCGACGGCACCAAGCTGATTGTGGCGGGCAAGCTCGACACCCATGTGTCGGTCTATTCGTTTGAGAAGATCATGGCCGCCATCAAGGCAGGCAAGTTCGAGTCCAAAGATCCGTATGGCATTCCGGTGATCGGCATGAAAGATGCCTTGCACACCCAGGTGTCGCTGGGTCTGGGCCCGCTGCACACACAGTACGACAGCAAGGCCTGCGTGGCCTACACCTCCTTGTATGTGGATTCGCAAGTCGCCAAGTGGGACTACTGCGAAGGCAAACTGCTCGACAAGATCAGCGTGCACTACAACATTGGTCACCTGATGACCATGGAAGGCGATACCTCCAAACCGCGAGGCAAATACCTGGTGGCCTTGAACAAGCTGGCCATTGACCGCTTTAATCCGGTCGGTCCACTGCACCCGCAAAACCACCAGTTGATCGACATCAGCGGCGACAAGATGCAGCTGATTTACGACATGCCCATTCCACTGGGCGAGCCGCACTACGTGGTGGCGATTGATGCCAAGAAGCTCAAGCCGGCTGTGCGTTACAAGCTGGGAACCAATAGCCGCACCGACGAGGCTCACCCTGATGCGGTCAAGGCTGGTGAAGAAAAAACCGTCAAGAAGGGCAACAAAGTCGAGGTCTGGGGTTCGCTGATTCGCTCACACATCACTCCCGAGAAAATCGAGGCTGAGGTCGGTGATGAAGTCACCATCCACCTGACCAACCTCGAGCGTGCGCAGGACGAAACCCACGGCTTTACCGTGTCCACCTACAACGTTCATGCATCGGTTGAGCCAGGCAAGACCGTCACCGTGAAGTTCAAGGCTGACAAGGAAGGTGTGTACCCGTATTACTGCACCGAGTTCTGCTCAGCCTTGCACCTTGAAATGCAAGGCTACCTGCTGGTCAAACCTAAGGGTTGGAAAGCCACCAAGACCACACTGGCCAAGGGCAACTACACCGAGACCGACTACAAGGCCACTTTGAAGAAGGTGGCAGATACCCAGGTGATCATTGACTCGGTGGTGACCTATATCACCAGCGTGAACTACAAGGATTTCCCCGAGGTGGTCGCCATGGTCGAAGACGCATTTGACCAGTTAGGCAAAACCAAGGACCTGAAAGCCAAACACGAAGGCTACGCCGCCAAGAAAGATTGGGAAAGCGCCAACTTGTGGGCCGAGCAGATCTGGCAATACCAGGTCAAGACGGCTGACCTGGGCCTGCGCGCCAAGACTTTCCTGGAAGAGCACGGTGCCAAGAAAGTGAAGTAATTCAATCCAGTTTCAACGGGCGCTTGCCCGCGAATTTCACCATCTCGGGTTGAGTACCGCCGGTACTCAACCCGAAGTTAATTAAAGGAAACCCATGAAGACAATAGTGTTTTTAGTATCTGCACTGACTGCAATGGCAGCCAATGCAGCCGATCCCGGAGCCGCGTTATACGCCGAAAAGACCTGCGTTGCCTGCCACGGCAAAGACGCCAAGAAACCCTTGACCCCGAGCTACCCCAAGATTGCTGGTCAAAACGCAGCCTATCTGGAACAGCAGATGAAGGACATCAAGAGCGGTGCGCGGGCCAACGGCCAAAGTGCCGCCATGAAGGGTGTGATGCACCTGGTCAGCGACGCAGAAATCAAAACCCTGGCCACCTACCTGTCCAAATTGCCCAGCTAAAACCTGACTTGAAGGAAATCATCATGAAAACAATTTTGCATTTGGCCATTGCGGCTGCCTTAATGCCACTGTGCAGCGCCTTTGCCGGCCCGCCGCCACCCAAACATGCGGGCATTGAATCGAAAGATTACCAATGGGCCAAGATGGAAGGCGAGATGAAAGCGGCGCTCGAAGCCAAGGGTGTAGCCAAACAAGGTGAAGAAGGCTACGAGATTTGTGGCGCATGCCACCTTCCCTCAGGAGCAGGCCGACCAGACGGCACTTTCCCGCAGTTGGCCGGGCAACACACCACAGTGCTGATCAAACAAATGGCCGACATTCGGGCCGGTACGCGCGACAACCCGACCATGTACCCGTTTGCCAAAGAGTTGACCGATCCTCAGGAGCTGGCGCATGTGGCAGCTTACATTGAAGGCCTTTGCATCCCGGTGGACCACGGCAAATACGAAGGCGCAGATGCTGCCAAGCAAATTGCCGCAGGCAAAGACTTGTACGAAAAGCAGTGTGTGGAATGCCATGGCAAAAACGGCCAGGGCGACAAGGCCAAGTTCTACCCGGTGATTGCCGGTCAGCACTACAAGTACCTGATTCGCCAGATGACCGAGATTCGTGACGGCCACCGCCGCAACGCCAACCCGGACATGGTCAAGATCATCAAACCCTACACCAATGATCAACTGGTGGCCATTTCTGCCTACCAGGCCAGCATGTCCATGCCGGGTGCCATGTGTAAACCCAAAGCCAAGAAAAAGTAAGTTCGCATCATGCAAGACCCAGTCAAACAAAACCGCCTGATCACGGCACTCACCCTGGTCGCGCTGGTGGCCATGATCGCGGCGTTTTTTGCGCCTATTTGGTGGGTCTCGCTGACCGCTCCCAACTACCCGCCCGACGCGTTTCCCGATGGCATTCGCATCCACTTCCACTTTGACAGCGTACAAAACGGCTGCCGCGCCACCGGCACTGGCTCACGCATGGCCGCTGAGACGATGCAGGCTGACATGGGACCGGACTCGGGGCGCTACAACCCGATTCTGGATGCCAAGAAGGACGTCAACAAAGATGCCACCGGGCTGGACTGTGTCCATGAGATGAACACCATCAACCACTACGTGGGCATGTTCCCGATCGCCACAGGCGCACCGGTAGAGCGGCCGATGGCCAAGTATTTCTTTGGCATGTTCACTGTCATGCTGTTGGGCTTTATCACGCCTGCGGGGCGAAAACGTACGCTGGTGTTGATCACAGGTTTCCTGGCCGTGGCGGCATGGACGGTAACCGAGCAACTGGTTTTGGGACATCTGGCAGCCCACGTCAAACACTATGTAGAAGCGGCAGCGACCTTTTTTAACGAGCCCGCCAAACTGCAGGTCTGGGGCAACAATGTGACGCTGTACACCCAGATCGCGATTGGCGGCATGATCGCTGCGATGGTGATTCTGGTGGCCGGTGTGGCGCTTTGGCCAAGTTTTTCACTCTTGCTGGTGGGTGTGCCTGCGCTACTACCTCTGTTTTTTGTCATCGAGTACGCCGGCTGGCTCTGGTTCTTTGGTCACAACATGCACCCATGGGGTGCGTTCACGGTCAAGCCGTTTATGCCGACGCTGTTTGGCGAAGGCAAGGTGGCGCAGTTTTCCACTTACTCCTACCCGTACTGGGGCTATGGACTATTGATGGTGACATTCGCATGCCTGACGGTGGCAATGTTGTTGCGGCGCAAGCAATTGCGCGAGACAACGGGCAACTGACATGGCAAGGTGGCGGTCTGCGGTTCCAGCGTTGCTGCTGGGGGCTCTGTCGGTGGTAGTGTTGGCGCAAGGGGTAAGCGACGTGGTGGGACTGGGGGAAACATCGGGCAAACTCGGTGCCACCGCTGATTTATCCACCGCGCCCAGGGTAACCATCGACCGGCCCAAACCGACCTTCATGCTGCATGAGCGCCACAAACGGGTCCATGGGCTTAAACCTTTTCAAAATTTGGTGGACGCAGCACCCGAAGGCTCAGTACTGCGCCCGCCGCCCGGCCGTTACGCCGGGCCAGTGGTGCTGAAAAAGCCACTGACGATTGAAGGCGATGGCAAGGTCACGATTGATGCGGGTGACCGTGGCACGGTCTTTTCCATGGAGGCTGGAAATACCACCCTGCGCGGCATTCACCTGACCGGCTCTGGCGACAACCACGACACCGACGACTCGTGTCTTGACGTACGCGGACACGGCAACGTGATTGAAAACCTGGTGGTTGACAACTGCCTATTTGGCATTGACCTGAAACAGTCCAACGACAGCATTGTGCGTGGCAACACCGTCAAGTCCAAGCCTGCCCCACTGGGCGTGCGTGGCGACGGCATTCGCCTTTGGTACAGCAATAACAACCTGATTGAGAACAACTTGGTCACTGATTCACGCGACATGGTGGCCTGGTACTCACACCGCAACATTTACCGCGGCAATGAGGGGCGACGCAGCCGTTATTCCATCCATTTCATGTTTGCCAACAACAACATCGTGGAGAACAACCGCTTTATCGACAACGCGGTGGGCATTTATTTCATGTACATGGAAGGTGGCGGTGCGCGCAACAACCTGATCTCGCACGCCACCGGGTCCACCGGCATGGCGCTTGGCTTCAAGGAGTCGTCAGACATATTTATTGAAAACAACGACATCATTTACAGCGCCGTCGGTGTGGGCTCCGACCTGTCGCCGTTCCAGCCGGACACCACCATTCGCTTCAAAGGCAACCGCTTTGCCTACAACGGCGTAGCGGTACAACTCACCAGCGAACTCGGCGGCAACGAGTTCACCGACAACATCTTTGAGGGCAACATCACCGACATCACCCAGGGTGGCCGTGGCAAAGGTGACAGAAACAAATGGTTGGGCAACTACTTTGACACTTACCAGGGTTTTGACAAAAACAAGGATGGCTTTGGCGACACCACGCATGAGCACTATGCGTTTGCCGACCAGATCTGGATGGAAATCCCCGCTGCCGGTTTCTTCAAGACCTCACCGGTGCTGGAGCTGCTGGACTTTCTAGAGCGTCTGGCACCATTTTCGTCGCCTGAATTGCAACTTAAAGATGCCAAGCCGCGCTACATCAAACCGCCAAGGATGGCCAAATGAGTGACGAACTACCCGACGCACCAGTCCAGGTCGCGCCGGTCAAAGAAAAAAAAATGCGTCTGACGCGCCAGGACCGCCGCCGCCTGCTGCGCACCGCTTTGCTGGCCGGTGGGGTGCTAGGCGCTGCGCTGTCGGGCTTTTTGCCATTGGTCTACGCACAAAAACAGCGACTACGCCCACCCGGTGCGCTGGACGAAAAGGACTTTCTGGGTTCGTGCATCAAGTGCGGGCAGTGTGTACAGGTGTGCCCGGTGCAAGCTATCAAACTGGCCGATCTGGTGGACGGATTTGGTGTGGGCGTGCCCTACATCGACGCGCGCGCGCAGGCTTGCGACTTTTCCTGTGACGCAGTGCAGTGCATTCTGGCCTGCCCCACCGGCTCGCTGGCCTACCACAAGCCGGCTTTTTTGCCGGTGCGCGCCGGAGCCACGCTGGCCTCCAAGCCAATTTTGAAAGCCAAGGAAAAAGACCCGGAACCCACGCTCAACCTCAAGGAACGCATGGGTGTGGCACGACTGACCCGCCCTGAAGCCTGCCTGGCGGTGCAAGGCAAGGGTTTCAAAGGCCCTGCACGTGGCGCAGACTTTGACGGGCAAATGCGCTACATGGATGTGGACCGCTGGAAACCCATTCGTATTGCCGATCACCCGTACGACGTGCCCGAGTGCAACCTGTGCGTCAGTGAATGCCCGGTGGGTGGTGCCATTCGTATGGAAAGCCTGCAAACCGCCGATGGCAAAACCCGCCGCCAGCCGGTCGTGCTGGAACCATGCGTGGGCTGTGGCGTGTGCGAAATGGTCTGCCCCACGGCGCAACCGTGCATCGTGATTGAAGCCCGGGAGGTCTGGAAAGTATGAACAAGGTGCACCAAGCGCGGTTTTTCGAGCAAATCGCCATCATGTTCGGGCGCGGGCCCAAGAAGCCGACCGAGATCACAGAGCGCGCCCAGCAAGTGCATGAGCTCAAACGCATGGCCAACAAGGTGGAGGTGCGTGCCGCCATTCTGAAAGCCCACGAGAAACCGCACGGCAACACCTGGCGCAACCGGCGCTGGGCATTTTTGCTGGCCGTCAATCTGTTTTTTGTGGTGTCCTTTTACTTTGACATCCAGATTTTGGAAGGCTCCCTGTCGGCTTCGCGCTTGATCGGCTTTCACCTGATTGACCTGAATTCGGCTTTGCAAGTCATGCTGGCGCACAAACACATCATCGTCAACCTGGTGATTGGCACCGCCACTGTATTGGCCATCTGGATGCTGCTGGGCGGGCGCACCTTTTGCTCCTGGGTCTGCCCTTACCACTTTGTCGCCGAGTTTGCCGAAAAGCTGCACCTGTGGATGGCCAAGAAAAAGTTGGTGTCTGACCAGCCCATGAGCCGCGGCTTGCGCACCTGGTTCTGGGCAATTTTTGCGTTTGCGGCTTTAGGCACCGGCTACACGGTGTTTGAAGCCATCTCGCCTACTGGTATTTTGTCGCGCGCGCTGATCTATGGCCCTGGCTTGGCGCTGCTGTGGGTGGCGGCGCTGTTGCTGTTTGAGGTGACGTTTTCCCGGCGCGCCTGGTGCCGCTATGTCTGCCCGATTGGCTTGACTTATGGCGTAGTGGGCATTGTGTCGCCGGTGCGCGTCAAGTACACACTGCAAGGCTGCTTTCATGAAGGCGACTGCAAGAAGGTCTGCCTGGTGCCACATGTGCTCGAAACCGTGGTCAAAGGCCGCGCTGTGGATACCGAAGTCATCCTTGGCCCCGACTGCACACGCTGCGGTGCTTGTGTGGATGTGTGCCCCACTGGCTCGCTCAAATTCGACATCAAGGGTCTGTCAAAGATTCTCTAGCCTGGCCCCGAACCTTCGAACCACAACACCATGATCCGTTTTAACAAGCTATCTAAAACATTCAAGCGCGTCAAGATACTTGAAGGCATCGACCTGGACATTGGTCTGGGCGAACGTGTAGCGCTGATTGGCTCCAATGGTGCCGGCAAAACCACGCTGATCCGTTGTCTGCTGGGCGAATACACCTTTGATGGCGAGGTAGTCATCAATGGCCGCAACCCGCGTACCGAGCGCACGGAGGTGTTGGGCCAGATTGGCTTTGTGCCGCAGTTGCCACCACCGCTAAAAATGCCGGTGGCGCAGCTCATCGACTTTTCTGCCGCGCTGTGCAAAACCGAGCCCGCGCGGATTCACGAGGTCGCCATTCGCCTGGGGCTCGACCTGGCCAGCATCCTGTCGCGCCCGTTCAACAAACTCTCGGGAGGCATGAAACAAAAGCTGTTGATTGCCATCGCCCTGGGGCGCGATGCCAAGGTGCTGGTGATGGACGAGCCCGCTGCCAACCTTGACCCACAGGCGCGCAAGATCTTCTTTGATCTGCTGGCCGAGCGGGCCGAGCACGTCACGATGCTGATCTCCAGCCACCGAATTAATGAGGTGTCATCCTTAGTGACCCGGGTGGTGGAGCTCGACACGGGCAAAGTGGTGCTGGATGACAGGGTGGCGGCCGAGGTGTCGCTGGCAGGCATTTTGCTTGGCCGGGTGGTGTCACGTCAGCATGAGCCGGCACTGGCCAAGGCGCTGGCGCAGTGGAACTTCAAAACTTTGGACTCAGAAGGACTGGAGTGGGAAGGCCAGGTTGCCGGCCCGGACCGACTTCGATTCTTGGGCACAGCGTCGCGCTACGCCGCGGTGGTTAGCCACGTGTCGCTGACCGAGGTCTCACCGTGAAACGACGCCATTTTTTGACCGGCAGCGCCGCCTTGGGTCCGCTTGCCGCATTCACCCCGTTGACCAGTCTGCTGCTGGCTGGCTGTGGCGACGATGGTCACTGGGCCGAAGGCATGACCCCTATCAAGTGGGACCGTGACGTTTGTGTTCGCTGCAAGATGGTCATCTCTGACCCGCGCTTTGCCGTTGAGATCAAAGGTGGTCCGAAAAACACTGTCTTCAAGTTCGACGATATGGGTTGTGCGGCGACCTGGCGGGTTGAAAAGCTGACCGAACACCCCTGGATGGGCGATGAAAAGACCGGCTTTTGGGTGGCTGAGTATGGTGCAAAGGGCGAAAAATGGCTCAACGCGCTGAGCGCCCATTTTCAAGCGGGCCGCACGTCCCCCATGGGCTACAACTACGCCGCCTTTGCCGAGCCACAGCCTGACACCATCAGTTATGAGGCCATGATGAAGATCACCAGCAGCTTCTGGCCCGCCAGTTGCCTGCCCGCCAAGGGCTGAACCGCGGCCTGCTGCACACTGAAACCATCCGACTTATGAAACAACTCTGGTTAACCGCCAAACTCGACATCATTGAATCATTGCGCGCGCGCTGGTTCATGATTTACACACTGGTTTTTGGCGGCATTGTGGCGCTGCTGTTTTTGTTTGGCCTGACCGAATCGCGCGTGCTGGGCTTTATTGGCTTGTCGCGCCTGCTGGTCACCTACATCCAACTCACCATGGCGATATTGCCGATTTTTGTGCTCATCACCACCGTGCGATCGGTCGCTGGCGACCGCGAAGCTGGCGTTTACGAATATCTGCTGTCGCTCCCTGTTTCACTGGCTGCCTGGTTCTGGGGGAAGATTCTGGGGCGCTATCTGGTGATTTTTTTGCCAGTATTTGGAGCCATGGTGCTGGCGGTGCTGATTGCGCTGGTGCGTGGCATTGATGTGCCCTGGGGTATTTTCAGCTATTACACCGCGCTGCTGGCGGTAATGGCGGCGTGTTTTCTGGGCATCGGCATGTTGATTTCAGCCATGGCGCGCAGCACCGATATGGCGCAAGGGGCGGCATTTCTGGTGTGGCTGACGTTTTTGCTGTTCCTCGATTTGATCCTGTTGGGCCTGATGATTCAGGGCAAGGTCGAACCCAACCTGGTGGTCACACTGGCGCTGGCCAACCCGCTGCAGGTGTTTCGCACTGCGGCGCTGGCGTTGTTTGACCCGCAGCTGATCGTGCTGGGGCCGTCGGCCTATGTGATTCTGGATTTGTTTGGCGTGTTGGGCTACAAGGTGTTTGCGCTGGTGTACCCGCTGGCGCTTGGGCTGGTGTCAGCCACACTGGGCTTTGTGCTGTTTCGCCGGGGTGATTTGCCGTGACGACGCGCTTTTGCCTGGGTTTGCTGGCCTGTTTTCTTGCCTGGACCAGCAGCGGCGTTGGTGCACAACCGGTTGGCACTTCTGTCACTACATCTTCAGTAGCTGTCAGCGCACAGCCCATAAGCGCTAGAGCCATATTTTCTGTAAATTTATTTGATCTGGACAACCAGCCGGCGACACTGGCAAACCGCCAGGGTCAACCCATGGTGGTGAACTTTTGGGCGCGCTGGTGCCCACCGTGCCGGGTTGAAATCCCTACGCTGGCGGCACTCCACGCACGCAAGACCGGTGTCGTGGTGATTGGCCTCAACATCGAAACCGACCCGGCCCCGGTGCGTGACTTTGCTTACGCCTACGACATCAACTACCCCGTGCTGTTAACCCGAGGCGCCGGCCTGGACTTGATGCGCAACCTGGGCAACAGCAAAGCGGGCCTGCCCTTTACCGTGGTGCTGAACCGCCAGGGCAATATTGTGGCGAGCCACACCGGTGTGGTGACCCAGGCCCAACTCGATGCCGCCGTGGCATTGGCACTGCGCTGAACACCATGGCAGGCGACCACGATCTTGATCACAGCTTTGGCAGCATGGCCGTCAGCGCCGATGAGCGCCGTGCGCGCATTCGCCAGGTGTTTGAAGCAGTGGCTCCGCGCTACGACCTGATGAACGACCTGATGAGCTTTGGTATCCACCGGCTGTGGAAGCGCACGCTGGCGCGCCGGGTGATGGGCATCACCGGCCAGGTGGTGGATCTGGCGGGTGGCACCGGCGATGTGGCCCGCCTGCTGTTGGCCCCGGGTCGCCGTGTGACGGTATGCGACCCCAGTCTGGCCATGATGCACGCCGGACAACAGCGCCCGGGCGGTGCGCAACTGCAATGGCTGGTGGGAGAGGCTGAACACCTGCCACTGGCCGACGCCAGTGTCGACTTGCTCACCATCTCGTTCGGGCTGCGTAACACCACCCACATTGCCAGCGCATTGAGCGAAATCCGCCGCGTGCTCAAACCCGGCGGGCACTTTGTGTGTCTGGAGTTCTCTCGCCCGGCAGCCTGGCTGGCGCCGTTTTACGATCTGTATTCGCGCTGGGTCATCCCGCGCCTGGGTGCTGCCGTGGCGGGTGAGCCACAGGCTTACCAGTACCTGATTGAATCGATTCGACTGTTTCCTGACCAGCAAGGTTTTGCCACGTTGATGGGCCAGGCCGGCCTGGCCGAGGTGACCTGGGAAAACCTGTCGTTTGGCATTGCCTGTCTACATTTTGGTGTTCGTCCCCGTGAATACTGATCTGCCAACCGCCAACGGGTCCGGCACCACCCAGCTGCCCATGCTACGTGTGTGGTGGACTGCGATCCGCTCACGCACCCTGAGCCTGGCGGTCACGCCCGTGCTGGTGGGCGCGGCGCTGGCCTATGCAGACGGCATGACGCTGCAATTGCCGGCTTTTTTTGCTGCCATGGCCTGCGCTGTGCTGATCCAGATTGGCACCAACCTGCACAACGATGTGCGTGACTTTGAGCGCGGCAACGACCGCGCCGATCGCGTCGGGCCCTTGCGTGTCACCGCCTCGGGCTGGGTTAGCCCCCGCACCATGCACCGTGCCACGGCCTGGACCTTTGGGATGGCCGCTATGCTGGGAGTGTACCTGGTGGCGCTGGGCGGCTGGCCGATCTTGCTGGCTGGCATGGCGTCGTTGTTGGCAGGTTGGGCCTATTCTGGCGGGCCACGGCCGGTGTCGTATACACCGCTGGGCGAAGTGTTTGTGCTGGTGTTTTTTGGCTGGGTGGCGGTGCTGGGCAGCTACTGGTTGCAAAGTGGTCAGCTCTCGCTCAATGCCTGGCTGTGCGGCACGGTGCTGGGTCTGCCCGCTGCGGCGGTGCTGCTGGTCAATAACTACCGCGATCTGGAGGACGACTTGCGTAGCGGCCGCCAGACCCTGGTGGCGCTGCTGGGGCGTGACGAGGCGCGGGTGGTTTACGCCAGCATGATTCTGCTGCCATTTGCGCTGGTGCTGGTGCTGGCTGGGCGTGGTCTGCTTGGCACGCTTTTGGCATTGGTGGTGTTGCCCCTGGGCATCCAGCTGACCCGGCGCATGCGTCACAACACCAGTGGCCTGTCGCTCAATGCCTTGCTTGCAGACACCGCGCGGATCAGCCTGTTGCTCGGTCTGGCGCTGTCCATCGGGGTGTTGCTATGAACTCGCCGTCTGTCGGCCAGCTGCTGGCACTGATGTTGGCACTCATCATGCTCTATCTAGGCTTGACGCTGCAAGTTGCCGACTTTAAGCGCGTGTGGCAACGCCCGACTGCCCTGGCGGCGGGGCTGACCGGACAGCTGCTGATGCTGCCGCTGCTGGGTTTTGTCGTCGCCAATTGGCTGTCATTGGACCCGCTCATGGCGGTGGGTTTGATGGTACTGGTGGCGTGCCCCGGGGGGGTCAGCTCCGGACTGCTGACACACCTGGCGCGTGGAGAGGTTGCATTGTCGATCTCGCTCACTGCCGTCACCAGCGTTGCCGCGATGTTGACGCTGCCGCTGGTGGTGAATTTGTCGATGCATTTTTTTCTCGCACAGAGCGATCCTGTGGCCTTTGACCTGGCCACCATGGTGCGAAGCATCTTCTTGCTCACCACGCTGCCTGTGCTCATTGGCATGGGCTTGCGACAGTGGCAACCCGAGCCGGTCTTGCGTCTGCTGCCTGCTGCGGCGCGCCTGGCCACCGGGCTGTTTGTGCTGATTGTGCTGGCGACTTTTTGGGAACAACGCCAGACGCTGATGACCCAACTACCTACGCTGGGCAGTGCCTGCGTGTTGCTCAACAGTTTGGTGCTTCTGGGTGCCTGGGTGGTGTCGCGTGCTTTCGGGCTGGGTGCCGCAGAGCGAACCGCGGTGGTCACCGAATGTGGTCTGCAGAACGCGGCGCTTGGCATTTATGTGTGCGTGCAGCTGTTGCACACCCCGGCCATGAGTGCACCGAGCATTGTTTACGCCCTTCTGATGAATGGCGGGGCATTGGCCTTTGTCTATTTTGTGCGCGCCAAGTCACCTTCCGCAGGGCTAACCCGCGGCCCAAACCCACTTTCGTCCCCATGAAAAACACCTTACGCCTCACCCGCAGCGCGCTTTTGCGCATTGCCCTGCCATTGGCTTGCCTGGCAACCTGGGCACAACCGATCGAGGCCGGCTTGCAGGCCATCACTGAGCTTGCACACGTCAACGGCCTGGCGATGGCCTGCCAGGAAATGGGTATCGCCGCCCAAGCCAAAGCGCTGATGCTGCGCCATGCTCCAAAGACTGCGCGCTTCGGCAGCGCATTTGACGAAGGCACACATCTGTCATTTCTGGCGCAAACCCGAAGCAGCGCCACTTGCCCCGACGAGCCAACGCTGCGCCTGCAGCTGCTTGCATTGGCCCTGACGCTTCAGGCCAACCTGCCCGCCGGGCCGTCCAACCAAACCGCCACGAAGGCACCTTGACCATGAAGCGCATTGACCAACAAACCCTGATCCAAGCCCTGGTGCTGGGGGTATTTATTCTGCTACCCGGCTTAAGCCCGGCGCAGCCCGCGACAGCAGGCGTTTCGCCGGGCACAACGACGAGCGCTGAGGCCAACCCGAAGGCCAACACCCAGCGCGAATCACCGCGCTACCTGCTCATGGGAACCCATGGCCGTGCCGTTCGTTCGGAAGACTTCCGGGACCGATATCAGTTGATTGCCTTTGGGTTTGTTTCATGCCCGGACGTTTGCCCGACCACCATGCTTGAAATGCAGCAGGTTTTGTCTGGACTGGGCGAACGCGCAGCTGATTTGCAACCAATCTTCATCAGCATTGATCCTCAGCGTGACACCATCGAAGTGCTGAAAGCCTATGCAGCCAACTTCGACAAACGCATACTCGGCCTGACTGGATCGGCTGATTTGGTGCGATTTGCGGCCAACAACTTCAAGGTACAGTTCAGCAGAGTACAAGAACCAGGTTCAGGAGCAAATGTCTACACCATGGACCACACTGCTGGAATGTTTCTGCTTGGGCCTGATGGTCAGTTGCTCAAAAAGTTTTCCTTTGGCACGCCTGTTGCCGAAATTCAAGCAACTATCGAGCAGTGGATGCGGATGGACGTCAAGTAAAGGTCACATATAAGCAATGTCTGGACCTGGCCATCAAGAGCCAGCCGGTTCCTCAATTTGTTCGCCCGAAACTTGACGTTGAACACTTTGTCAAATTGGGTGACCGCATTGCTGCCGGTCACGGACGCGAACTTTGTGCCCATTGGAGTCATTGCGGAAGCCCAAATAGAAGTCTGTTAATTGACATTCACTATGAGCAACATATTGAGATGACGTCAGCAAAAGACGTTCGCAGTAGTGACAAGCAGCAGCTCTAGCCAGGGCCGAGGCGTTCAAACAAAACTATCCCAAGGTTTTGACAGCCGCACCGCGCAATTGATGATGCCAACCATCGAGTATGTTTGCGGAAAATTACCCCACAACTCGCCGCTCTTGGGGTCTAGGTCCTCAGACAGTAGGCCCACATGGTAATTGATCGCCTGCTGGTCGCTCAAGAACTGGCCGATGGCAGCCTCGTGCAGTTGATGCCCGACTACCAATCACGTGCGGGGCAGCCAGTCTATGCGGTCTACCCTGCACGACCCTGGCTGGCATTCATGACAGCGACCTTTGTGGCCTTTTTGCAGGAGCGTTTGTTTGTCTGACTCAGCCAATTCGTCGGAAACTTGGAAGACGTGGCATCTGTCTCTCAACGTCGGCTTCCTGATCTGCATAGGAAATCTGCTTGACTCATACTGGAGCGCCCGCTTTGGGCACTTATGTAGAGATCTACATTGGGGACTATGCATATGGGGAGCGTAAAAACTGGCGAGCCGAGCTACCTCAGCAACGAGATTCCAAATCAGCAGTGCATCGTTGCCGGCACATTTCACGATGTTCAACGTGATGGGGCAGGTTGGGCCCCGCCCTAAGACGAACAACTACAGTGCGAGGTGCCACCTAAGTCAAAGTACTCATCCCGCTTCTTGGTGTAATACAGAGAGGCGAGCTCTGACGACTGTTCACTGTAGGGGTCAGCCAGCAAGGCGTGAAGGCGCCGCACCAGCGTGAAGTCCCCAGCGTCTGTGGCACCGCGGTAGGCATCTACCAGCATCCACTCCCTTGGGATGTACTTGGGGTTGACCTGCTTCATGGCCATCGACACCTCCAAGGGATCACGCCCGTCTTGCGCCAAGGCCGTGTGCCACTTCTGCAGCCACGCACCCCAGCGGACTTCCATCACCGTCGGATCTTGGCCATATGCCCCACGGGTTGCGTAGAAGCTGGGGCGCAAGTCCGCCACCTGCTTGGGTAGGCTGGAAAGTTCCCGCCAGAAGATCGTGTAGTCCACCGGGGTTTGTGCCATGAGGGTGTGCAACTCGGCAAATAGCTCCGCACGAAACTCGATCAAGCCCAATTTTTGAGCCCACATGGCGTTCAACGTTCCCGCCATGATGTCCGGCAGCGCCTGAACCACCTCGTCCAATGCCTCAATGGCGCTGGCGTCCTGTCCCAGTAAGGGGACCATGGCGGTGCAGAACATCCTGAAATTGACCACTGCTGCCATGGGCTGGTTCATAAACGAGAAATGCTCCCCACCACCAATCCACATTTGAAACGCGGGGTCATAGGCTTCCATGAAACCAAAGGGGCAGTAGTCCAGTGTCCGCCCCCCCAGTGCACAGTTGTCGCTGTTGAAGTTGCCTTGGCAGTACCCAACCCGAATCCAATGGGCCACCAAATGCGACAAACGCACACCAAACTCACGTGCCATGGCGACGACCTTGTCCGCTAGCGTCACCTCAGGGCCGTCCAGGGCGGCGGCCAAGTCCGGATATTCGCGCTCGAGTGCATGCAGAAAAATCGCCTCCAGTTCGGCCAGCGCATGCGGGTGCGCGTTGCGCCTCGCCCGCCGGCCGAACAATTCGACTTGACCGACCCGCAAGAAGGAAGGGGCCGCACGGGTAGTGATGGCCGCCGGTTCGTCCACCATGCGGTCGGGCTCCTCGGTTTTGGCACCGGGTGAGTACCAAGGACGTGTGACCTTTTCACTGCCCGAGACAAAGAGGCACAAGGCCCGCGCGCTTGGCACTCGCAGGGCCGCCATGGCTTCCGAGGCCAAAAACTCACGGATGCTGGAGCGCAGCACAGCCCGGCCGTCGCCACCGCGGCAATACGGGGTGGTGCCGCCGCCTTTTAGCTGGAACTCCCAATGCTGCCCGTCGGCGAGAAGTACCTCCAGCACCGAAATGGCGCGACCGTCGCCATAGCCATTGCCGGTTCTGAAAGGGCAGTTGCTCACCATTTCCTGTCCGTAAATGCTGAGTGCGTAGCCGGTCGCCCAGCCGCTGGCGCGCACGGTATGGGTCGCTCCGGCGGCGTGGGCTGCAGCCACACCTGAGTCCAGATCACCCGTGAAGAACTGCATAAAAACCGGGTCACTGGCAACCTCGTCTGCCAACCCCAATGCCTGAAAGAAAGATTGGCTGTGAATGACGTAGCGGGGCGCTGGCAGCGGGGTCGGACGCACCTCAACGTAGTGACCGGAGTTCACCTGGCGTGCGGTCTTATTTGGCGCATGGCGGGCCTGCTCCGGGTCCGGGGCGAGATTTCGCAGCAAGCCAGGATGCGTCCGTTGCATCAGGGCGGCGAAGGAGAGCGGGGGGATGCTATTCATACAACTGTTTGCGGGTTTTCCGAAAGTTGGAATTGTTTGCCAAGGGTATTGTCAACTTGAGCCACTGATGGTTGCGCAGAGAATGCTGCCATGATAAAAGCCACAGTTGTTAATCCGACTTCCTACTCAGGCTACCGCTTCCCGCGCGAACTGATCAGCTACCCGTTGTGGTTGTACTTTCGCTTTCCGCTGAGCCTGCGTATGGTCGAAGAAGTGCCGGCCCAATCGGCCACACTACATCAGGTTGCCGGTTCGCGGCTTGTGTTGTGTTCTTGTGGCATCCAACGTTGGGCGAAAGTGCCTTGGTACGGAGGTAACGGGTGTCAAAGCGCGAGTTTCTGAGATTGCTGGGTTTGGTGTTGCTCGGCGGCAGCGCCCGTGCATCTGGCGATGCGATCAAGCAAGCGGGCTCAATGGGCAAGGAGCGAACTTTGGTTATAGGTGCTGGGCTCGCTGGCCTTGCTGCAGCGAGGGAACTGAAGCACCATGGACACGAAGTGGTTGTCTTGGAGGCTCGTGACCGACTTGGCGGGCGAATCTGGACCAGCAACAAATGGCCGGAAATCCCTCTTGATCTTGGTGCGACTTGGATACATGGTGTCAAGGGCAATCCGATCACCGGCCTAGCTGACGAATTGAAGGCAATACGCTTAGCAACCAGTTACGACCGATCAATGACCTACAACAGCAGTGGCCGATTGCTCACTAAGTCCGAGGAAGCACAAAAGCAAAGCATTAGCAAACGTGTGCTCAGTACGCTTCATGAGGCTAAAGATCTTGACGAGGATACTTCGGTTCGACGGGCGGTTGCTTCGCTGGAACATGAGCTTAGAAACTCGCCGCAAGCCACGCGTTTTCTCAACTTTTACTTGTCCGGGAAAATTGAGCAGGAGTATTCGGGTAGTGCCAGGCATCTATCTGCCCACTGGTACGACAGTGCCAAAGAACTCAATGGTGGCGATGCCTTGTTTGCTCACGGCTTCAGAGTGATCACCGATTTCTTAGCGCGCGGTATCGACATTAAGCTTTCCCAAGTGGTCAAAGAAATCCGCTGGGGGGAAGCGTACCTAAGGGTGGCCACGCACAGTTCCGAATTTGTTGCCGACAACGTCGTGATCACGTTGCCTCTGGGCGTGTTACAGAGCAATGCCGTGCATTTCACGCCCACATTGCCCAACCCGAAGATCAATGCCATCGCAAAACTTGGGATGGGTGTATTGAACAAGTGCTACCTACGGTTTCCACGGGCTTTTTGGCCACATGATGTCGATTGGCTCGAATATGTCTCGGCCCAGCATGGCGAGTGGACTCAATGGGTGAGTTTCCAGCGAGCGGCACAAGTGCCCATCTTGCTGGGATTCAATGCCGCAGACCGCGGGCGCGAAATCGAGTCATTCTCGAACGAGCAAATCGTGGAAAGCGCCATGCAAACCCTGAAAACCGTCTTTGGGGCGGACATAGCCCAGCCCATTGATTATCAAATTACCCGTTGGGCAACCGATCAGTTTGCCAGAGGGTCCTACTCCTACAACGCCTATGGATCTGCACCGGAGATGCGAAACACACTGGCTACGCCGCTGAATAGGCAAGTTTTTTTTGCCGGAGAAGCTACCCATATGGAGTATTTCGGCACGGCACACGGGGCCTATCTATCTGGTTTGCGCGCTGCAAAGGATATCCTTTCGCCATGACATGTAAAGGTGATCCTGATCTTGAGCAGATGGCATCCCGATATGCCAACGGGAAGGGCAACCTCCGTTTCCCATTCGCTGAACCGATTCCATACTACCTGACCTCTCGTCTTACCGCACTGCGGGTCGCTCAGATGCACTTAAAAATGACGACCAAGGCGACGAGGATGCGCAACGATTAGAAATAACCGCATCTTTGTCCCCTAAAACCGTGCTCAACGCTGTGGACAACTGTTGGAACAAGTCCCAAAAGCTGCGTCAGCCTTGGGCTTGCGGCACGTGCACATAATTTGTGCAAAGCAATGACCGTCGTCAACTTGGTTTTCTCCTTTCAAAGCAGTCAGCTCAAAGTTACCCGGAGCGAGACAGAACGACCGACGAACGGCTTGCGGCTTGGAAGATGTTGGCCAACCCGACGTCTCGCCGTGAGAGTGACGGCACTCACAGCCAATGGCGTGTGGTACCTTTGACTCATGATCTCCAACTTGGCAAATAGACTGTCAACTTGTTCCAGAAATGCCTCCCGGCTGACATGTGGCCACTTCGGAACGAATCCAACCAGAATAAGCGGCCCAATCCGCCTCGTTGGTCTAAGGGGAGTGGTAGCCAATCTGAACAAGCAGATCTGCGACGACGCCTGAATCAAACCGAATTGCGAAGTGAATTCGCGCGAAGTTGCTGGTGAGCATATTGATTTTTAGCTAGCTGAGCGCTTCCAAATCGGTGGCACGATTTTTCCCCGCCTTACCGCCATCACCAACATCACAATAGCCGTTGTTGTGCACACGAAGAGTGCAAGCACGGACGATTCGACGCCAAAGTTGCCGCCCGTCAGAAGGTCGGGGCCTTTGATGGTGGATCGGATCAGGCCCTGCGCGGCTTCGTTGCCGGAGACGACGCCAGAAAAGATGGCCGACTGGGTGTAATTCCACGCCACATGGAAACCCATGCTTAACCAGAGTCGGCGAGTCAGCATATAGGCGGCAGCAAGCAAACTGCCAGCCTCGACTGCGATAAACAAAGCGCCTTCAATCGTACCGTGCGGGTTCATCAAGTGGGTCAGGCCGAAAACAAGCGAAGACACCACCAGGGCGGCCCAACTACCGAACCACTTTTCGACCGCACCGAACAGGACGCCGCGGAACAACAACTCCTCGAAGATCCCCGAGCTCAGCGCCATGGCGATCGCTGGAATCATGAAGCGCAACGGGTTTAGGCCCGTAATGCGGTAGATACCAAGCGCCATCAGGACCAACTCGCAGGCGGTGTAAAGTCCAACGCCGATGAGCAACCCTAGGCCGAGTTCGCGACCCATGCCCAATGTGGTCAGTTCAGAGGCGGCACGGTGCTCAACGAAGTGTGCATAACCTACGTATATCGCGAGCCCGGCGATACCCAGCGCAATAATGTGCTGAACTGACTTGACTGGCTCTGCGGCGTAGCTCGTCATCACATCTTCGTTTAGGCCCATCATCACCAGCAAGACAAATCCGAGCACCAGCACGCGCGCTGGTGGCGAACTGAGAATGCGGCGCGCGAGGCCGGTCTGGGTATTGGAAAGTATCGTCATCGGCGTGCTGTCAGTTTGGGATGATCGGCTAACTTTACCCGACCTGCATCTTGGGAGTAACTGGTTGGTTTATAAAATGGAGGGAGCCAATCGTCGATGTCCGTTCACTGCCTTTTCCCCCAATAGCCGACAAGGGTCGATGGGGTGAGACCCTTTCTTTCGATCAGAACCTAAGGTCCATTTCCGAAACAACAGAACAGGGAGCCGTCAACGTTCAGAATCCAATGGCTGACGGTTTTCAAGGTCAACTCCGTCTTCGCTTAGCTTTGACACTTGCGTAGCTAGGTATCTATGAAGAGGTACTAGACCGTGTCCAGTGTGCTGGTCTACAACGACCCCAACGTCATTGCGGCCGGGCGCGACGCCCAGTTGGCGGCAGCGGCGCCGATCTTGCTCAAGGTAAAGAGAACCGATGTGGTTGTCAGTTATGGCTGGCCAGCAAAGATGACCAGGGTCTTGCGTGATCGGGTGAAAAATCCCCAAGCGTAACTGGCCCTTTTGAACTGAAAGCGCGGCAATCTTCTCAGGGTGGCTACAAACTGAGTGACGAAGGGCACGAGCAATGGCAGTTTGTGCAGGACGAACAACGGCTCGCGGTTACTGTGTGCGGCAATCGGTCGTCTGATGATGGCGAGGTCGTGCATCGATGGGTTTTGGTCGGACTAGGTGTGGCCTATAAGTCGAATCTTGATGGAGCCAGCAGTCTGGCCAGTGGCCGCCTGGTCAGGCTGTGTCTGGATTGGACAACTGAGCAGGCGCCATTGGCCTTGATCTGCGCCGACCGGCGGCAGTTATCCGCCACCGTGGTGTTGCTGCGTGACCACCTGCGCGCGCGGCTGGCCAGCGTTGGCTAGAACTATGGTTTCTGAGGCAATAGGTCTGTCCGTCACGCATGTCGTTTTGATCAACAATCAATCTTCTTCACTAAGACCTGAGGATGGAAATGACTCAAAAATCATTTGTTGCTGGCGTTGGCATGATTCCCTTCGTCAAACCCGGTGCCAGCGACACCTATGACAGGATGGGAGCCGAGGCGACCCGGCTCGCGCTGGCGGATGCAGGGCTGGATTACGGTCTGGTTCAGCAGGCGTTTGCGGGGTATGTCTACGGTGACTCCACCTGCGGGCAAAAGGCCCTCTACCAGGTGGGCATGAGCGGCATACCGGTAGTCAATGTCAATAACAACTGTTCTACCGGATCCACCGCGCTGTATCTGGCGCGCCAGGCCATCGCCGCCGGTGCCGACTGTGTGCTCGCTCTTGGCTTTGAACAAATGGTGCCGGGTGCTCTGGGCAGCGTGTTCAAAGACCGACCCAGCCCGTTTGATGCCTTCGACGCCGTCACCGATGCACTGGTGGGCATGCCCGAGGTGCCCCTGGCGCTGCGCTACTTTGGCGGCGCAGGGCTGGCGCACATGCAGCGTTACGGCACGGGACTGGATAGTTTTGCAAAGATCCGCGCCAAGGCCAGTCGACATGCGGCCAACAACCCCATGGCACTATTTCGCAAGGTGGTCACCGAGCAGGAGGTTCTGGACTCTCCTGTCCTGTGGCCCGGTGTCATGACCCGGCTGATGGCTTGCCCACCCACCTGCGGCGCGGCAGCAGCCGTGCTGGTGTCAGAAGGGTTTGCCAAGCGCCATGGCTTGCGCACCGATGTGTTCATTGCCGCACAAGCCATGACCACCGACCGCGCCAGCACCTTTGCGTCCAGCGACATGATGCGCCTGGTCGGGTATGACATGACCCGTGACGCAGCGAATCAGGTCTATGAACACGCGGGCATTGGCCCACAAGACTTGGATGTGGTGGAACTGCATGACTGTTTTGCCCACAATGAACTCATCACCTACGAGGGCCTAGGCTTGTGCCCCGAAGGTGACGCGGTCAAGTTCATCGCAGATGGTGACAACACCTATGGCGGCAAAGTGGTCACCAACCCGTCGGGCGGCCTGCTGTCCAAAGGCCACCCACTGGGAGCCACGGGACTGGCGCAGTGTTATGAACTGACGCAACAACTGCGGGGCAACGCCGGGCAACGCCAGGTGGTGGGTGCGCGCACAGCCTTGCAGCACAACCTTGGATTGGGTGGTGCCTGCGTGGTCACTCTTTATCAATCCGCCTGATCGGGAGAACGCCATGCCCACACACAACGCAACATCACGCTGGTTGGACCCGGATCTGGACCTCTACCGTGACATGGTGCGTCGCTTTGTCGCCGCTGAGGTTGATCCGCACCAGGCGCGCTGGCGCGAGCAACAACACGTAGACCGCGAACTGTGGCGCAAAGCCGGAGCACTTGGCTTTTTGTTGGCCGACATCCCCGAAGAATATGGCGGAGCGGGTGGCAACTATGCCCACATGGCGATCCTGTTTGAAGAACTTGCCTTTGTCGGTGACCGCGCGTTTGGCGTGCACGTGCATGCCATCGTGGCGCATTACCTTCTTAACCAGGGCACCAAGGCTCAACGTGCCCGCTACTTGCCGCTGCTGGCCAGCGGCGAGATGGTGGCCGCCATCGCCATGACCGAGCCTGGAACGGGCTCAGACCTGCAGAGTGTGCGCACCCGGGCCGAGCGTGAGGGCGAAAGTTACCTGATCAACGGATCCAAAATTTTCATCTCCAACGGTTACCTGGCTGACTTGGTGGTGGTGGTCGCCAAGACCGACCCTGCGGCAGGCGCCAAGGGTTGCTCGCTGTTTTTGGTGGAAACCCAGGCGCAGCCGGGGTACCGAGTGGGGCGCATCTTGGAAAAAATTGGCCAAAAGGGTCAGGATACCTGTGAGCTGTTTTTTGACAATGTACGGGTAGGGGTCAATGCGCTCTTGGGCGGTGTCGAGGGCCAAGGGTTTTCCCACCTGATGAGCGAGTTGCCTTATGAGCGCACGATGCTGGCCATTTCGGCCATGGGAGCCATTGAACGCGCCCTGCGCTTGACGGTGGACTACACCCGTCAGCGTCATGCGTTTGGCAAACCGCTGATCGAGATGCAAAACACCCGTTTCAAACTTGCCGAGGTCAAAACTCAGGCGGTAGTGGCGCGTGCTTTTGTGGATGACTGTATTGTCCGCATGGTGCAGGGCAATATGGATGCCACCACCGCTTCCATTGCCAAATTGTGGCTCAGTGAAACCGAGGGCCGCGTCATTGACGAATGTCTGCAACTGTTTGGCGGTTATGGCTACATGCTGGAATATCCGATCGCACAGATGTATGTCGATACCCGGGTACAGCGTATTTATGGCGGCACCAGCGAGATCATGAAAGAAATCATCGCGCGTTCGCTTTGATTGGCCACACACTTTGGTCAACTTGAAGCACGGGTGGGTTGGCGGGGTGTTGTGGCCGACGATTTTTGACTCGTGGCCAACTTTAGCCATGACGGTTTGAAAAGGCATTGTCGGCACACCGTCAAATGCCACCAGTGATTTCCGACTGGAATCGAACTGAGCTAGGCGAAACCTGCCCATCGAGAGTGACTGGACTCGCTGCTTATCGATAGCTATGCACAAGCAGCACAAACGGACATTCAAAACGACCGCCAATTTGCTAGACTGAGTTGGTTTTGTCCAACATAGTTTATCTTCCGTAGGAGGCTCACTTGGATTCGTTCAGCATCGCAGCGTGGCAGATTGACGCTTCTTGTTAAGCCCCACAAAATGCCTCTCACGCTCTTTGGCTCACGTGGTTCTGGCTCCGCCGCTGTAGAAATGGCACTTCGTGCCGCCTCAGTTGAATACCACCTCGTGCGAGCGTCATCCTGGGAGGCCGACTCGGCCTTCAGCCAGCTTCTCGAACTGAATCCTCTCGGTCAGATTCCAACTCTGCGCCTTGAGGACGGCACCATCTTGACCGAGAGCGTCGCGATACTTCTCTACCTCGGCTTGGAGCATCCGGCGTCTGGACTGCTACCAACAACATCTGTCGCGCGCGCCTTGGATATTCGGGGGTTGGTCTATATCGCCGCGAACTGCTACTCGGCCGTCACTGTCAGTGACTTCCCGGAACAGTGGACCACGGCTACGACCAAACAAGCACAGACCAAGGTTCGAGAAGCGGCGCGTGCTCAACTTCACCGAAAGTGGGACGTCTTCTTTGATGTCTTCGGGACGAGGTTGAGACCCACTGAACCCGGAGCACTCGATTTCCTCGCCGTTGTTGTTTCGCAATGGTCCGGTACAAGAAAGCATCTCAAGGCAGAACGGCCCAGTTTCTATGAGATTTTGCTTCAACTGGAAGCACATCCCAGACTGGCATCAACACTGCGAGAACACCGTGCGGCCTAATTCAGTAGGGGACGGCTTCCTTTCCTCGCCCCCCCACACCACCTATCATCAGGACCCGCAGTGGGCGCTTCAACAAGTAATTTGGATGTCCGCTGCCTGTAAATTTCTCTGTCGGCTATCAGCCGAAGTCCGCCCCACAGATTCGACTCGCCTGTCAGCAAGCATTCGACCCAGCAAACCCTGAAATGGGTAACCCCGACGTTATGAAGGTCGGGGTTACAGGGCGAGGTTTTTGTCCATGTTGAGAGGTACTAATTCGCTGTCCCCAGTCTCTCTCCCTTAGCTAAGGCAGGCGGTGCGGTGCCGCACAGTGCACGACGGACCGTGGACGACATTCACGCTTCATCCAAAGAGGCCATCTCATTCAGTTCCTCGATCACCTGACATTGGCCTTCCAGTGCCTTGACTCATAGTGAAACTATCTTTTTGAATCCAGCCAATTCACTTGAAAGCCGACACCTTGCGATCGGTCGCCAAATACGTCAAGAATGCTTCAACCTCAACCGTACTCATGTCGCGCGGATGCCGCATTCGTCCGCCCTTGCCAGACCAGTGAATGAAAAAACGCACCCAGTAAACATAGACTTGTTCGGTGCTAAAGCTATAGTGCATGTACCGAACGCGCTCGCGCAACTGATCCATCTCGCGGACGGATCGCAGCGGAGGGTTGCCGGGTTTCATGGAGTTCTTATAACTGTTTATTTATCCAATAACTGTGGCGAATAGCAAGGCTACAAGCAACTTACAAGAGGATTTCATGGCCAACTTATGGAGCTGCACCCAATTTTTAGAGCAAGATTTGCTCTGGGCATTACGTTAGGCCACATGAACACCATGCGCGTCGTCGAAATCCGCTCCTACCAACTCAGGCCCGGCAGTTCAGCGGCCTTCCACTCACTGGTGGCGGAACAAAGCGTTCCGTTGCTTCGTGCAGCGGGGATCGATGTTGTCGCCTATGGCGCTTCACTTCACCAAGCCGATGCCTATGTTCTTATCCGTGCATTCGACAGCATGGAGCACCTACACAAATCACAAGACTCTTTCTACGCAAGTCCCGCTTGGCGCCAGGGACCGCGCGAGTCGATCATTGCGTTGATTGAATCCGACGCCAATGCAGTTCTACAGTTGGGTGCCAACACCGTCGAAGGCTTGCGCGGCTGTGCCATGCCTGCGCAGCAGTGAAGCAAACTACCTCATGCCAAGCGAGGACTGCTGGTAGAGCAATGTGGCTTCGCCAGCGCCTACTCGCACTGGCATGACACTTGGCCCGCGAGCCCGTGGTACCTATCATCGGCCTCGCGGGCTATGCGCCATCCCGGCGCCATATCATCGTGCCATTCTGGAAGCGCATGCCAAGGCAGCCGTGATTTTCAATCAAATGTAAACATCCTATGAAAGTAGCCAACATAGTCCACCTGGCAGTTGGAGGCGCGATCCTGCTGTTGACCGGCCTTGCAAGCGCTTCACCTTTTGATAAAAAAGAGGCCTTGCAGAACATTTCCTTCCATGTCACAAGCCCCAACAAGGCGGTAGGCAACACAGTGCGCATTGTTCCGGCCGGGTTGCAAATCGACAACTCGCCGATTGAAATGGACATCCAGGGTATCGTCACTGGTGCCGAAGTGGCAGACCTCAATGCCGATCAATCGCCGGAGATCTATATCTACGTGCTCGAGCCAGGGGCTGAGAACCGTATGTCCCTCCTGGCGTTTGGTGCCAACAAGAAAAAATCACTGAGCGGCGTTTACCTGCCAGACCTGGGCGATACAAAGGGCAACCATAAGGGGTATTGTGGCAATGACCAGTTGGAGGTGGCGGAAAGAAAATTCCTGCGTCGATTCCCGCTTTGTGACAAAAACAAGCAGCCGACTGGGAGGCTGCGGCAACTCCAGTACAAGCTAAAGGCGGGCGAGGCCGGTTGGCTGTTGAAGCTTGAAAAGGAAAAAACCGTACCCGGATGAGCCAAGTTTGATACAACTGCAAGTCAGAACTTCAGATTTGCCCTGTATCAACCCTCTGCAAATCAACTATTGACCGATCATGGCAAAAGAGACCTTCTTGGCAACCTTCGGATTGATTGGCCTGCGACTGCTGGAGAAGTATGAGATTGATCCCCAGCGGTTCGCTCAGCAGGTGGGCGTAGCCACAATTGATGTGCCATCCGCCAAAGCGCGCTTGCCAAGCGGGTTGCTGGACCGTGCGTTTGCCAAAGCGGCGGACCTGATCGCTGACCCGGCGTTTGCCTTGCGGTCCGCCGAATGCTGGCATCCATCTCATTTGGGAACACTGGGCTATGCGTGGCTGTCGAGCGGGTCGTTGAGCAAAGCCTTGAATCGCATGTCCCGGTTTAACCGAATCCTGGGCCAGCGCAAATCCAGCCTCTGCATCGATCAGCCCGATGGACTGCGCTTCATCTACGATCATGGAAGAGGAGACACGGCAGTGGGTCACCTCATGGCAGACTTCGACTTATCATTGATTATCTCCATGTGCCGAATGAATGTGGGTGGTCAACTCGCACCAATTTCAGTGACTCTGCGCCGCCCGTTACCGAGAAACAGGACTCCTTACGATGCCTATTTCGACTGCCCGATTGAGTTTGGCGCACCACAGGACGGTTTTCTTCTGGCACCGTCCATCGCGGAGCGGCCCTTGCCCACCTCTAACCATGAGTTGGCAATCACCTTCGACACGATCCTGCAAAAGCAATTGGCTGAACTGGGTGTAGGGGATCTGGTCAATCGCTGCAAAACCTACCTGCTTCAAGAGCTGACTTCGGGTGAACCATCCGATGCCGAGTTGGCCACGGCAATGAGCATGAGCATGAGCAGCCGCACACTGCAACGCAAGCTGGCCGAGTTGGGCTGGAGCTACCGCAGCCTGCTGATGGGTGTGCGCTATGAACTGGCACTGCGTTACCTCGATGACCCTCACAAGACAGTCACTGACATCACTTTCCTGCTTGGATTCTCAGAGCAGAGCGCCTTTGCCCGTGCTTTCAAGCGCTGGAGCGGAAAGTCCCCTACCGAATATCGGGAAGGTCGCGGAATTCCAGGCTGAGTCCCCGGCCGGACTCCTTCCCACACGCTCAGCGTACTTGGCTCACTTTGGCGCTTTAAGTCAAACGATTGGCGAAAAGGGTCAAGCGCGAGAAAAATCGTTTTCCTATGCTATCTCTGTTTGTGTTGAACAGAGCTTGTCATGCATCTCACGCGTCACTGCCAAGTCGGACCAAGTTGCCGCAGGATTTTTTCGATCCTAATTCCTACCGTTCCTTCTTTTTCTCCAGCCCATGCGGCACCAAAGCCGGGTTGTTCGTTGATCCGACGATTCAATTTACTGGTTTGAAGGACAAAGGTGTGTCGTACGCCGCCTCTTTCAACGCCGAGTTATTCAAGCAACTAAGACCGGCAATGGTTGCAGCCCCAAAAAACAGTTTCCCCAGTTAAAACAGTCTTCCACAGGAGTATTTCATGATCGATCGTCGCAACTTCTTCCAAACATCATTAATAACTGTATCCGGAATTGTCGGCTTGCCATTGGCTGGCTGTGGTGGTAGTAATTCAAGGAAACTCTGCATAAGTCGACATGACTTTTGTTAAAGAAAACACCCTCTAGCCCACTCTGAATATACTCTCGTTGCTTTATAATAAATAGCATGAAATCCAGCAGTATTCAGCCTTCTTTGGGCT
>JAGOUM010000261.1 GCA_018061265.1 Rhodoferax sp.
GTGGCGGTATTGCGCCGCGCCAGCAACATGGGTTTGAGCGACGCCGAGGTGGGCCCGCTGCAGTTGCGCACCGCCTGCGCGCCGCACATTGCCGCCCGCTTGGAAGGTGTGGAAATATCACGCGAGGCCTTGCTGGCTTCGATTCGCAAGCTTGGGGGACGCGCTGATGTTTGCATCGTTGAAGGCGTCGGCGGCTTTCGCGTGCCTTTGACGCCGGGTTGGGACACGGCGGACTTGGCGGTGGACCTGCAACTGCCGGTGGTCTTGGTGGTGGGCATGCGCCTGGGCTGTATCAACCACGCGCTCTTGACCGCCGAGGCCGTGCGCGCACGCGGATTGTCATTGACCGGTTGGATTGCCAATACGGTGGACGCCGAGATGCCCTACCTGGCCGACAACCTGGCCGCTTTGGCTGATGCGAACGATGGTTTGCAAGCACCGTGCTGGGGGCATGTGCCCCACTTGGCCGATCCTGGCCCCACATTGGTAGCCACTTGTCTTGATACCTCGCTGGTGCTGGCGGGCCTTGCCTCTTACCCCTGACTGATTGGAGTTCACCCCATGTTTACAAAAATCCTGATTGCCAACCGGGGCGAGATTGCGGCCAGAGTCGCCGCCACCTGTGCGCGGCTAGCTATTAAAACGGTAGCAGTTTATTCGGATGCGGATGCCACCGCCAAGCACGTGGCAGCCTGTGACGAGGCCATTTACATCGGGGGCAGTTCACCCAAGGACAGCTACCTGCGCTGGGAAAAAATCATTGCAGCCGCCAAGGCGACGGGTGCCCAGGCGATTCACCCCGGCTACGGTTTTTTGAGCGAAAACGAAGAGTTTGCTTCAGCCTGTGCGGATGCCGGTCTGGTTTTTATTGGCCCGCCGCCCTCCGCCATCAAGGCCATGGGGCTCAAGGCCGAGTCCAAGCAGTTGATGGAAAAGGCGGGCGTGCCCCTGGTGCCGGGTTACCACGGCAGCGACCAGGATGCGGCCTTGCTCCAGCGCGAGGCTGACCGCATCGGTTACCCGGTGCTCATCAAGGCCAGCGCCGGGGGCGGCGGCAAGGGCATGCGCGCGGTGGACCGGGCAGAGGACTTTGCCCAAGCGCTGGCCAGTTGCAAGCGCGAGGCCATCAACAGCTTTGGTGATGATGCGGTCTTGATTGAAAAATACGTGCAGCGCCCGCGTCATATCGAAATTCAGGTGTTTGGCGACACGTTTGGCAACTACGTGTACCTGTTCGAGCGCGACTGCTCAGTGCAGCGCCGCCACCAGAAAGTGCTGGAAGAAGCGCCCGCGCCTGGGATGACACCTGCGTTGCGCCAACAAATGGGCGATGCTGCCGTGGCCGCTGCGCGGGCTGTTAACTATGTGGGTGCGGGCACAGTGGAGTTCATCGTGGAGCAGCGTGACGGTGGCGAGATGAATTTCTTCTTCATGGAAATGAACACCCGCCTGCAGGTGGAGCACCCGGTGACGGAAGCGATCACCGGGCAAGACCTGGTGGAGTGGCAGCTGCGCGTGGCCTGCAAAGAGCCGCTGCCGTTGCAACAGGATCAGCTCAAAATCTCCGGCCACGCCATCGAGGCGCGTATTTGCGCCGAGAACCCGGACAACAACTTCCTGCCCGCCACCGGCACCTTGCAGGTTTACGGCTTGCCGGACTGCGTGACGTTTGAGTGTGGCGTCGTCCGGGTCGATTCCGGTGTGCGCGAGGGCGATGCCATCTCGCCGTTTTACGACTCCATGGTTGCCAAATTGATCGTGCATGGCGACACCCGCGAACAGGCTCTGGCGCGGCTGGACAAGGCGCTGGCCCACACCCATATCGTGGGGCTGAATACCAACGTCCAGTTTCTGCGCAACGTCGTGCAAAGCCGCTCCTTTGTGCAGGCTGATCTGGACACCGCCCTGATACCGCGCGAAGAGGCGGTGCTGTTCAAGCAGGAAAAGGTGGGTTTGATGATGGCGGTGGCCAGTGCCATTGCCCACACGCTCCTTCAAGAAAAAGCCGATGAAGCCCGGGTCACGGATCGCTTGGCGTGGCTGGACCCCTGGGCGCGGCGCGATGGCTGGCGTTCTCATGGGCCGAGTACCCGCCGTTTTGACTACGAGTTTCAAGGTGCCCGGCATGTCGTGCACATGGCTTGTGAGCATGACGGCTCGCTGAGCCTGGAGGTGGCGGGCGAGCGGGGCGTGTTTGCGTTCGTGCCTTTGAAGCAGGGCATCGACGTGCGCTGTGGAGATCGGCGCCAGATCGTCAGTGTGTATCAAAAAAGCGATGTAGCGCACGTATTTACTGCGCAGGGTGCTACACAAATAGTAGCAATTGACGCCCTGGCCCATGCCGGTGACGCGCAGGCCGAGGGCGGCCGTCTAACGGCCCCCATGCCGGGCAAAGTGGTGTCGTTTGCCGTCAAGGCGGGCGACAAGGTCACAAAAGGCCAGCCGCTGGCGTTGATGGATGCCATGAAGATGGAGCACACCATTGCCGCACCAAGCGATGGCGTGG
>JAGOUM010000004.1 GCA_018061265.1 Rhodoferax sp.
GATCAATTTCAACAATGCCATGAACCCCGTTTTCAAATGTGAGGTCCAAATGGCGATTGGGTAAAGCATGAACTTGGGTGACATCAAATAAAAACATGGTTTTACTCCAGTGGGTCAATTTGCTTAAACATGGCGATCACGATGCCAAGAAATCTACTTATTTCTGGCATGGCTGTCTCCAGTGTTTGTTGGGTCGACGATGGTGAATTTCATGGGGTGTTTTCCTTGCCCACTGTTGCGTGGTAGCCGCCGGTTTTGGTGGCACCTCTGAACTCTATTTGGCCTTGGGCTTTGAGCTGTTTTAGCCAGCGTTCGATGGACCTTTTTGGTTTGCCGGTGTGGGCAACAAATTCTGTGGTTTTTAGCCCTGGTATTGATCGGATCAATTCAAGCAACTGGCTGGCGTCAGCGGTTACACCGCCATTTACACCGCCATTTACACCGCCACTTACGCCGCCAACTTTGGCAGGCTCGCGGGCTTTGAATACGGTCACGGCCATGCCGCCTTGGGTAGCTTCAAATTCTGGTGCCGGCAGGCCGTAGGCGGTAAAGGTGTCGATGACTCGGCGCACGCCACTGCCGTATTTTTCAATCAGGTTCAGTTCCCTGAAGATGCTGGCCACCTGTTTGTTGCGCAGGTGTGATTTGTAGTTGCCGGTTTTGATTTTTTCAACGGTCAGGTCGTCCATCAGCGCACCGGGGTTGAAGAATTCAATGCGGTCATCAAACACTTTGATGGTAGAAGAAAAGGGGACGCTACCCTTTGTTTTAAAACAATAGCTGTTAACACATGCTGGCATTGCGCTAGAGGCCGTTTTTGCCACTAATTTGGCGGCACCTGCACCCGCCCTGGCCCCATAGGTTGGCGGGCAAGCCCGTGGTGGCGGGTGATTGCATTGGTTTGACATGACCCCATCCCTTAAATAATTGCAGCGCGGGCCAGGTCTCTTGTGCCGCAGTACGGCAGGACCTTGTGGCTAAGCTGGCTGACAGCGAGGCATTTTATGTTGCCCGCATGAGGACTAGGGGTTTTTACCCGGTGAGGGTTGGATGATTGTTGTAAACCGGGGACACGATAAAGGCGGAGCCGTTAGGCGACCAATCCATAAAAGCGAGCTTTTTCTTCGTTGAGCACCCGCACGTTTTGCGCGCCAATGTTCCATAGGCGCAAATCAGGACCCATCACCTGGCGAAACTTTTCAGACGCACCCACCAATGCATGACTGGGCATGGGTGGTATCACCAAGATCAGCAGACAGGGTATGGCAGCGTCTGCCGCATGGCGCATTGCAAGTGGCAAATCTTTGTGCAAGCCTGGGTGGCGCTTGACCAGCGCGAGCAACCACAAGGTTAAAGAATGGATCATTTTGGTCTTGATCTGCCCAAAGAATGCAGTCGCATCACGCGGTATGGAACTCTTGGCTTCTATCAACCAGACCGCGTTGCCTTGTTTTGTGGCACGCTTTACTATGAACTCTACTTTTTTGATGCCTGTGCCAAGCGCATTGGCCGCAGGGGACTTTTCAATTTGGAAAATATGGGTTTCATCAAATGGACCAAACTCTAACCCAGACTCTGAAATATTAACGTTCATAACGCACTACCATCCATTTCTTCGTCAAAGAGCCGAATCGATTCATTGATGATGTCGTTATCGGGCATGCCGTCGATCAGGGACGTTTGCTGCCATTTGCCGTCTTTTCCGGCCATAAGCACCGGTATGTGCGCTTTGTGTTTAAGTGCCAATACATAAAGTTTCTTGACAACAAAGTAGGAGTGCGTTGCCATAAAAAACTGTATGCCTTTGTCAGATAATATTTTGACAATTTCCATTAACTGATTAATGGCTGCGGGGTGTAATGCAGATTCAGGTTCATCAATAAATATCACTGACTCTGGGGACAAGTATCTGTTGCCAAGCAGGGTGTCAAGAATGGCAATTTTTTTGATGCCTTCAGCCGTGGCATTTACCGAAAACCGGCTGTTGCCCTTGCGGTACACCCAGCTTTCTTTTGGGGTGTCGTATTCAATCCGGCCATGAAACATGCCTTCCAACATTTCACGCGATTGGGCAAAGGCATCTGAATTGCGACCGCGCACCGTAGGGGTTTGCAGTGCCAGCACCAGGTCAACGTAGGTTGCATCGAAGCCAAAGGCGCGGTCTTGCAGGGCAGATTTGAGAATGACCTTGCTGAGGCTTAAAACCTCTTTGGATGGCAAAAAGACGGAATTGGCGGTCCGTTTGGGCAGGTTGTTGTGCAGCGGGGTGACTTTTTTACTGGTGTCCGGTCCGAATTCAAAAGCAAGCGAACAATTTTTGTCCATGACGATGGACGCTTGCAGGCGGTTTTGGTCGCCCTTGCTCACCAGGTCGCCCAGCTTTTCTACCTGATAGGTCCAGTAGAGCTTGTCGCTTAAGACTTCGGCAAACTCACGCCGGTCATCACCGCGGCCGGTTTCTTCTTGCGCGCGCAAGGTGGCGTAGAGTGCCTTGAGCAAAAATGTTTTGCCCGAGCTGTTGCCACCAATGATCAGGTTGATAGGGCCAAGGTTGTTGCCGGCTACCGCGGCCAGGGGGCCGACATTGGTGAGTTTGAAGCTTTTGATCATGGGGAAAACCTGAGGTGTCTGATGCGATGGTTTGACGTGCTGAGCCCGTTGGGCATTATGGTGTTGATGAAGCTTGATTTTTGTCGTTTGCTATGGACAGGGGAAAAAAGAGGATAAAGGGGATGATCTTGGGAATAAAGGGATAAAGGGATAAAGGGGACGCTACCCTTTGTTTTAAAACAATAGCTGTTAGTCCTTGCTGGTATTGCGCTGGAGGTTGTTTTTGCCATTAATCTGGCGTGGCGCGGACGAGCACAGCCCACTTGGCCGCTTTTGCCGAAGAGGAGGATTTTCATGGGGTATTTTCCTTGCCCACTGTTGCGTGGTAGCCGCCGGTTTTGGGGGCACCTCTGAACTCTACTTGGCCTTGGGCTTTGAGTTGTTTTAGCCAGCGTTCGATGTTTTTGGGTGACGTGTTGAGTGCCTGTGCTAAGGCTGGTGCGCGCAGGCCGTGGTAGGGCAACAGCCCTTTGGCTACATAAGAGACCAGTATGGGGTTGCGTATGTTGGAGTTGCCAGTGCGGATTTTCTCGACCGTCAGGTTGTTGGGCAGGTGGCCGGCAAAGTCTTCGGTATCAACGTATTCACTGACGTGGATTTGGTTGCCCGGATAACGGATGGCTTTAACAACAAATTGCGGCACGATCCACTCGGGGCGCTCGGCAAACATCAGCACGCCAGCCAGGTTGAGGTGGCCGTCGTCCGTGGCAAGGTTCATGTTTTGCAGGAGCTGGGTTTGTTCTGCGCTTGATTCAGGCAGGGCTTGCTTGTAGGTGTCGCGCAAGAAATCACGAAAACGCAGTTTGTCGAGTTTGTCAAGGCCGGCTTTGGTGGGCAGCTCGTCTGCGTGGAACTGGTCGGTGATTTGGAAAAAGCGCCTGAGCTCTTCTTTGGAATTGACGCGGCCTACATCTGCGGCCGAGAGCCCGGGCGTGGTGCCGTCATCGGCCACGCCAATGTAGAGGGTGCCACCGGCAGAGTTTGAGAACGCCACCATTTCAGCCGCCAATGACTCGGCATTGCGCAGGTCCGCCTTGAACTGGCGAGAGCTGTCTTCGCCGAGTCGAATTTGGTCGAGATGCTTTGTAATGTATCAAACGTTATAGCTACTAGCGCTTACTGCATAAGCGCTAGATGGTGTTTTGGCTTGGAAGCGTGGCGGAAGGTAGGAGTCCTTTACGCTTGAGATAGGTCGTCATTTCGCCAAAACATGCCACGACAAACTTGGCTTCGTCCATGACCAAATTTAGCCTTTCAAGGCGATCCGCAGTCGCTTCGGGGTAATGATGTGAAAACTTGTTTCGCAACATGGTGGCTGTACCAAAGTCTTCAGCGGATTTGATAGCCCCTAGTTTTTCCATAAGCAGGGTTTTATCGCGGTTGGACTTGTCACTGATGTCTTCTTGTTCCAGGTAGGCAATGCCCCGAAAAAGTTGATCTTGCATCATGGAGACGCATTGCGAATAGCGCAGGATGAGCGCATCGACAGATTCCTCTTGCTCATCGCTGAGCGTTGCCAGAGATTGTTGGGCGAGGGGAAACAAGGCTGCATTTTTTTCCATGGAATAGCGCAGCTTCTCAATGCGTTGACGACAAGCGTCAAGGCTGCCAAGCAACATGGATTGCTCTTTGGTCATAACAATACCCCTTGCTCGATGGCAATTTGGTGAATGGCTTGCATGGGTTGCTGCGGGTTTTTGACCAGTAGGTCAACATGGGTGTTGCAGGCAAGCTGTAGCTTATATTGAGTTCGCAAGCGTGTTTTCAGATCAATGGCACGGCTGGCCTGAAGGTAAACGTCAATGTCGCCACCCCGTCGGGTGTCATCTGCGCGCGATCCATAAACGTAGATGCTTCCCGCAGGGTCAAGCTCACCAATGATGGTTCGCAGGGCTTTGAATTCAAAATCTGTAAGTCTCATGGTTGGTAAATCCTAACGAGGAATAAAGGGCAGCGTACCGCTTACCGCTGCCTTGAACTGACGAGAGCTGTCTTCGCCGAGTCGGATTTGGTCGAGATGCTTTGTCATGTATCAAAAGTTATAGCTGTTGGCGCTTGATGGATAAGCGCTAGAGGGTGTTATAGCTTGTATTACCAGGCACGGCATGGTAACCACCGGTTTTAGGGGCACCTCTGAACTCAATCAGGCCTTGGGCTTTGAGCTGTTTGAGCCAGCGTTCGATATTTTTGGGTGACGTGTTGAGTGTCTTTGCTATGCCATGGGCGATCATCGGTGTGAATGCGGTAGTTGATCTTGCTCAGCGACCGGGTCAGGTTCCACTCAAGTGACTTGGCCTGGATTTCCTCGTCTTTGAGGCGCTGGAATTCTTTGATGAGGTAGAGCTTGAATTCGGCCGACACCCAGGATGCGAATTCAAAGGCAATGTCTTTGTGGCCAAAGGTGCCGCCTGTACGACCCGCTGTGCTGCGAATGCCAATGGCACCGGTTGTTTCAATCCATTTGCTGGGTGACAGGGTGAAGCTGTTGGTGCCAGATTCGTTTTTAAAGGAGTCGAATTCGACCCATTTAAAGTCTGGGTTGTTGATTTTTTCCCATAACCCGAGGAAATCAAGGGTTGAGCGAGAGCGCAGCCAATTCTTGACGACATCTTTGGGTTCGTCAGGATTTTTGACCCGGGCAATGGGGAAAAGGGGACGCTACCCTTTGTTTTAAAACAATAGCTATCAACGCTTGATGGCATTGCGCTGGAGGCTGTTTTTGCCAGCAAGCTGGCGGTACCTGCACCCGCCTTGGCCCCATAGGTTGGCGGGCAATCCCGTGGTGGTGGGTGATTGCATTGGTTTGACATGACCCCATCCCTTAAATAATAGCAGCGCGGGCCAGGTCTCTTGTGCCGTAATGCGGCAGGACCTTGTGGCTAAGCTGGTTGACAGCGAGGCATTTTATGTTGCCCGCATGAGGACTAGGGGTTTTACCCGGTGCCGGGCCGACGGCTGTTGTAAAGCAGGCACAGGTTAAAGGGAGAAAGGGGACGCTACCCTTTTCCGCCAGCAGCACCTTGGGCCGCGACCAGGCCTGATCAGACACACGCACCACGAAAGCCATTACCATGAAGATGCAAATGCGCCAGTTTGGCCAGTGGATAAGGGGCCTGCAAACTGGCCTGCAGGGCATTGCGCCACACACCAGGAATCAGGGTGCCGAGCAGCAGCAACCCCTTTTATCGCAACGAGACGATCTCTATCGATGCCAGGTTTTGTACCAGCAGAGACTCTTCTATAACGTCCCGATGCTCAACCAACAGCTTCAAAGTGGCAGCTCGGGACTGATTAAAAGTCTTGAGGCGAATCACCTTGGGTGGTTGACCCCAAACCAAGGACAACTCCTGAAAATCTACGTCCCTGGTCAATATGACAAATCCGTCAGCCTTGGCTTTTAGCCACACTTCTTTGTCGGATGCAGACTCCAGCCCCAACATGGCAACCTGACTGCTGCCCGGATAATCGTGCTGCAAAAATGGCAGCAACCTACGCGACAGGTTTTCATCCAACAAAAGCTTCATTGCACTTTTAATGAGTAAACCTGATGTTCACGGTCTGCCGCGTAGGACAGTACCGCTTGGATGTCTTCACTAGTCAACTCCGGGAAATCGTCTTGAATTTCCTGCTGGCTCATACCGCTGGACAACATGGACAAAATGTCATAAACCGATATGCGAAGACCGCGTACGCAGGGCCTGCCACCACGTTTACCGGGCTCCAGCGTGATTCTGTTCATTTCAGACTCCTTTGTAACTTGCATGGCGACGCATCGTACACCGGGCATGTGCAAACACCATGGACAAAGGGGACGCTACCCTTTATTTCACTCGAGGCACCAGTATCACTGGAATTGACAAAAAAGCCGATACAAAAGTATAATTACACATATTTCATACCTATATATCGGTATGTCGCGCACACCTAAGGCCATAGACCAACTCCCTCCCGCCACCCTTGCTGTTATCGAAAAGCTGGGCGCTGATCTGGCCGTTGCCCGGCTTCGCCGCAAAGAGTCATTGGCGAGCTGGGCAAAACGTATGGGGGTCAGCATCTCCACGCTGCAGCGATTGGAGGCCGGAGACCCGACCATCAGCCTTGGAATTGTTGCCAGCGCCTTGTGGCTGATGAGCCGAGACGGTGCGATTGCAGACCTAGCCGCGCCAGCAAATGACAGGGGAGCCTTGGAGCTTGAGGTTCTTGCGGCCGAAGCGCTTGGCCGTGCACGTGCACGTGCTTCGCAAGAAGCCCGAATCAGGGCTACCGTCAACAAAACCCAGGGCGTTGTCAATGCGCTGCGATAACCTGTTTCTTTGGTACTTGGGCGAGGAGGCACCTCGCTACGTTGGCGCCCTGAATCTTGTCGCGTCTGGCAAAGGGGTGTCACTGCGCTACGGTACCGAATGGCTCAGCAATGGATTTGCGTTGAGCGAAGACCTTCCGCTGGAGGATGCTGTGTTTCTTCCGGCTGGCCGGCTTGAGAGCAAGCATCCGCGAGCAGCAGGCGCCGTGGATGATGCCCGGCCCGACCGCTGGGGCGAAAAGGTGATTCGCTTCATTGATAAGCCAGACCGCATGTCTCTGATGGAGTTCCTGTACTACGCCGGCGACGACCGTTTTGGGGCGCTCGGTGTCTCTACGTCGGCTTCCCGATACGCCCCGAAGGGCCGTGGACCTTTGCCCCGATTGGAAGACGCCCAGACTCTGAGCGAGGTGGTTGCCAAGATCCAGGAAGGGGAATCGCTGACGGACATTGAGTCTCAAATCATTGCGGGCGGTAGCACGCCCCTTGGAGGGGCCAAGCCCAAAGCCCTTATCGTCATTGATGGCGAGCAGTGGCTCATCAAGTTCTTCAACGGGGAGCCAGTCGATTCACCCCTCGTGGAGCACGCGTCAATGACGCTGGCGGCCAAGGCAGGAATCAACGTGGCGCAAACCAACGTCATCTCTGTGGACGGGCTCAATGCCATTGTCATCCGGCGTTTCGACCGCAAGGGCGACAAGCGAGTTCACTGCATTTCTGCCGGTACGGCTATCCGCGCAAGCACCGCGAGCGGGCAAGACCCGGAGATGGGCTACCCACAACTTGCTCGAATTCTTCGCCGAGCGGGTGTGTCAGAAAATGACGCCAATTCCCATGATGCGCGAGAGCTGTTCAAGCGGATGGTTTTCAACATCCTCATCGACAACACTGACGACCACGAAAAGAACCACTCACTGCTGGTCGTGAATCCGGGCGGATTTGCCCAGTTTCGGCTGGCTCCAGCCTACGATGTTCTGCCTTCCAACTCAGGGCACGGCTTCCAGGAGTTTATTTGTGGGGACGACCTTAACCATTCAACCCTGGCCAACGCCATGACGCAAGCGCAGGCATTCGGACTTACCCAAGCGCAAGCGGCGGTGTTGGTTATCGAAGTCATTGCCATCGTGAATACCTGGAGAGGACATTTCAGGGCACTTGGCGTTTCGGAAACTGACATAGAAAGCCTTGCTGAGCGTATCGATAGCGAGGAGCTGAAGTCACAGCGCGAAACTTTCGACCCGACGGACTTCAAGCAGGCGCGAACGAGACCTTCCCGCAGAAGTCCGTTCCAGCAAAAGCGCTAACAGGGACGCGAAATAAAGGGGACGCTACCCGTTAACATGGCACTACCATCCCTGCGGTTTTGTAAACGACCCATGCTGATCCGTCAGCTGATCAGGAAACAATGCCGCCTGCAATGCGCCCGCGCGAATCTGTTTGATAAAGTCAATGTGCGGCAATATGGCTCTGCTGGGGTGCTTTTGCGGGTTCAGCACACCCACCTTCTTGTTGAGCTCGCTGCGCACGATCTTGATCGGGCCAAGCAGGTCAGAGTCGTTCGAGACCACCACCGCCACATCAAAACGATTCAAGTGTGCATCGTGCAGCAGTTGGGTCGCAAGATTCACATCGGAGCCTTTTTCTTCCGTCTTGATGACTTTGACAAACTGCTGCGGCTGCCCGGCAGACTCCACAAATGCAGAAGCCACCCTAAGGTGGCTTCGCGCCCAGTCACCAAAGCGGCTGGGGTGATATGCGTTGAATTGTGCGCCATACAGCAAACGTTTATATCTGCCATGGACTTAAAGCGAACACGCAAAGGTGTCTGCCTTCTCGCGCACAGGTCAGGCTATGGTTACAAACGAGACAAAACGCACCTGCAGTCCGGTGTCAAAGGTTTTGGCCAAGTCCATCAACGTCTTGAGCGAATAGCGATCGTAGCTGGGGTCTTCCAACCTTCACTCATACCAAGTCGCACGCCCTACGCCGCAATGCTGAAATGTGCTCGCTCATAGCAGGATGCCGGTTTGCAGGGCAATGCCGAAGATGGGCGGGCGCACTTTTCGAGACGGGTAGTCCAGCAGAACATCGATCTTTTGCTCGCCCAATCTCAACTGGAGTTTGGTAAGCAATGCAATTTCGGCGCGCATGAGGGTTTCGACATCGCATTGCGTTGTCGAAACCAGTAAATCAATGTCGCCGCCGCGCCTGGTGTCGTCCACTCGGGAGCCAAACAGGCGCACTTGTGAGCCTGAACCAAATGTTTCGGCAACGGTGTCTCGCACTGTGGCTTGCTGTTGGGCGGTGAGTCGCATGAATTGATTATTCCACGCGTGCGCTTGGAGTGGGCATCCATAAAGGGAACGCTGACCTTTATCCGCTTTTTCCGAAAGAGTTTCTTGCTTTGGTTCAGCCTGCGTTCATCGACACACATGCAAGATGTGAACCACACCAACTCAAGGAGTTTTCATGAAACATCTTTTCAGCATCAAGTCGATTGCAGCAATGACGGCCGTTCTAGGTTCCATCACGCTGTCTTCAACTGCACTTGCCCGCGGCGAGGTGTACCTCTCCATCGATGTACCCGTACCGGGTATTCGCGTGCAGCATGCACCAGTTTTTTCGCAGCCCCGCCATGTCGTTCAAGGCGTGCCTGGTCACTTGGAGAAATTCAACGATCGGCAGGACAACTGGCGGCACCAGCAAGACGACAACGTCTACGGCCGTCATGATCGACATGGCATTGCCAACATCTACAGCACCAGTCGTGGGCGCAATCATTGGCACAAGCCTGGTTTTTATGGACCCAACGGTGATCTCGACCGCGATGGAATCAGAAACCGCTACGACCGCGACCGTGACGGGGATGGCATTCCCAATCGCCACGACCGACGTCCGGACCATCCACGCGGCAGGTAAATAGAAAAGGGAAAAAGGGAACGCTACCCTTTTAGTGAAAGCGGGTGTTGGGCGGCAGGATGCGGGCTGACCAGGCCATGGCAAGTATGACGACGATGGTCAGGGCATTGGCCGGGAGTTGCAGGTTGAAGTCGACGGTGCTGTGGATCAATAGCGCCACCACGGCCATGGTCACGCCAAAACCGATGCCCCAGGGCAGTGGTGAGCGGCGTTTGGCCATGATACGGATGGTGTGCCAAAGTGTGAGCACCACCAGCAGGCCAAGGATGGACAGGCCAATGAGGCCGTAGTCGGTGGCGATTTCGACGTAGTCGTTGTGGGTGTGGTCGACGTAGCTGTAAGCGTATTGCGGGGTGCGGTAGCTGAGAAAGATGTTGTAGAAGCTGCCCCCGCCGGTGCCGACCAGGGGGTAGTCGTGCACGATGGCCAGGGCGGTGCGGGCGGCTTCGGAGCGGGCTTCGATGGATTCGGAGGTGCCGCCATCGGCCACCAGAACTTCGGTGCCCTGGATGCGGTCCACCACTTTTTCGAGGCCGACCCAGGTGCCAATCACCAGCACGTCAATGATGACCAGGCTGATGATGAGTGCGATGGTTTGGGGTGCCGTTTTGCGCGCCAGCACAATGGCCAGTGCCCCGACGATGAGCATGGCCGCAAAAAACGCCGAGTTGCCCATGCGTGAACGCGTCAGCACCAGGCCGATAACCATGATGATGAGCAGCAGGCGAAGGCGCATTTTGGGGCTGAGGATGAACTCCAGGGTGGCGAGCAGGCGGCTGCGCCAGTTGTGATGGCGGGTGGGCTTGCCGCTCAGCCGGGCCAGCATCAGGCCGATGCCGACTGACAGGGTCATGCACAGGTAGCCCGCAAGATGGTTGTGGTAGACGAAGCTGCCTTTGGCCTGGCCATGGGTGAGGTGATCAAAAAATATGCGGTAGTCGGCCTTGATGGACAGCAGCACAACGGCCAGTACGGCCTGCGCCACGCCGCTCCAGACCAGTGTGCGCGCCAGCAGGTCAAGCCGGCTGGCCTGGCGCACGGTGAGTGCGGCGAGCAGAAATGCAGCAAAGTACACAAAGCTCAGGCTGGCCATGATGCGTGACTGGTAGATGTCGAGCGACAGTGTCATGCTGGGTGCACCGGCCTGGGCTGCGGCGGCGTTGGGGGAGATGGCGGCAACCCAGTTGGGGGGAAGTGGCAGGTTTTGCAGCCAGGCCAGCAGCAGCATGCAGCCAAGCAGGCCCAGCGGCCATTTGAACTGGCTCAGGCGCTGCCAGGCCAGCACCGGGTAACGCCACCAGGCCAGCAGGCTGCCCAGCAGCAGCAGCGAGACCAACATCAGCAGCAGGCCAATGGCCCAGACCCGGTTGCTGCCCAGCGGAAGTGGCGCCCAGACCAGCAGCGCCAGCAGTCCGTAGAAGACCCAGCGGTCGGCAACGCCTTGGGCGGGGTCGGTGTCTGGCCGGTAGGGCATGGGTTTCAGGGTCCCAAAATGATCGGACTGGGGTGAGGTGGAATCAATGGGTCGGGTCGATTATTACCGCAAGCGTATTGTCCGTGCGCGATTCGGTCTCGTCGCAAGCAAGCATGGATAGGCGTTTTGCAATTGCCAACGATGAGCAGTCACGGTTTGCGTCGAGTTTGTGGGAAGAGTCGAGGATTGATGATGCCCAAGACGCGGTATGCAATAGCTATATACGCCTGTCATAAGGAGATCGCCATGTCCATCGGCACTGTTTAATGCCAACGCCAGCCGCATGGCGATTTCATCCATCACCTTGGCTGAACTGTTGCATGGTGCAGAGAAAAGCAGCCGTATTAGCGAAAACCTGTCTGCCATCGAGGACTTTTGTAGCCGCTTGGAAGTTCTGCCGTATGGCGTTAAAGCCGCGCAGCATTTCGGTGCCATCCGTGCCGCCTTGGAAAAGCTCGGACAGCCTATCGGAGTAAATGACCTGCATATTGCCGGCCACGCACGCAGCGAGGGTCTGGTGCTGGTAACGAACAACATGTCGGAATTCGAGCGCGTGCCTGCGCTTGAAGTTGAGAACTGGGTCCAGTCCCACCAATTATCTGAGCCAGTTGAAGTGTTTGCTGCATCGCGAATCTGACCAATGCGCAGCAGTCGGCCCAACGGCGTCAATGAACTTGCCCCAGTTTTTTTGGGCTCCTTCGCAGACGGAAGATTTCAGGCTTGGATCAACCGAAATGAGCAAAAGAAGCGATGGGCAAGGCACATCTTTCCAGCTAAAAACGGACACTCAGAGTCTGCACCATCAGTTTTTGCAATAGCTCTGAGAATCTACAACATCATATGTCGATATTGCCGGCCTGAAGTGCATTGGTTTCGATGAACTCGCGGCGCGGCTCGACCTCGTCGCCCATCAGCATGGTGAAGACTTTGTCGGCTTCGATGGCGTCGTCGATCTGCACCCGCAGCAAGGTGCGCACGGTGGGGTCCATGGTGGTCTCCCAGAGCTGCTCGGGGTTCATTTCGCCCAGCCCTTTGTAGCGCTGGCGTGAGCTGGTGCGTTCGGCCTCCGAGGTGAGCCAAGCCATGGCTTCGCGGAAATCAGCCACTTTTTGCTCTTTTTGGCGCTCGCCTTCACCTCGCATGACCTTGGCACCTTCGCCCAGCAGACCCTTGAAGGTTTTGGCGGCCTCGGCCAGTGCAGCGTAGTCGGCACCATGGGCAAAGTCCTGTGTCAGCACGCTGCTCTTGATGTTGCCGTGCAGGCGGCGGCTGATGCGCAGGATGGGCTTGTCGGTGCGCACGTCAAATTCACCAGCCACTTCGGCATCGGGTAAGAAGGCTTGCAGGGCAGCGGCAGAGATTTCGGCATCCGCCACGGTGTCGAGGTTGAGTGGCACACCATCGGCAATGGCCCGCAGGGCAGATACGTCCATGAAGTTGCCCAGGCGGGCAATGACCGCCTGAGCGATCTGGTGTTTGCGGGCCAGTTCGGCCAGTGTGTCGCCGCTTAGCGTGGTGGCGTTGGCACCGCCGGTGAACACCGAGGCGTGAACCAGCGCGATGCGCAGCAGGAAGTTGTCGAGGTCGGTGGGACCTTGCAGGTACAGCTCTTCCTTGCCGGCCTTGACCTTGTAGAGCGGCGGCTGGGCAATGTAGATGTGGCCGCGCTCCACCAGTTCGGGCATCTGGCGGTAGAAAAATGTGAGCAGCAAAGTACGTATATGCGCGCCGTCAACGTCGGCATCGGTCATGATGATAATGCGGTGGTAGCGCAGTTTGGCCACATCAAAGTCGTCGTTGCCGGTGCTGCCACCCGCCTTGCCGATACCGGTGCCCAGGGCGGTGATCAGCGTCAAAATCTCGTTGCTGGTGAGCAGTTTCTCGTAACGGGCTTTTTCGACATTGAGAATCTTGCCGCGCAAAGGCAGGATGGCCTGGAACTTGCGGTCGCGGCCCTGCTTGGCGGAACCGCCGGCGGAGTCACCCTCGACGATGTAGATCTCGCAAAGGGCCGGGTCTTTTTCCTGGCAGTCGGCGAGTTTGCCGGGCAGGCCCATGCCGTCGAGCACGCCTTTGCGTCGGGTCAGGTCGCGTGCTTTGCGCGCGGCCTCGCGGGCACGCGCGGCTTCGATGATTTTGCCGACGATGATTTTTGCGTCATTGGGCCGTTCCTGCAGGTAGTCCCACAAGAGTTTGCTCACAATATCTTCAACCGGGCCGCGGACTTCGGAGCTGACCAGCTTGTCTTTGGTCTGGCTGCTGAACTTGGGCTCGGGCACCTTGACCGAGAGTACGCAGGTCAGGCCCTCGCGCATGTCGTCACCGCTGACTTCAACCTTGGCCTTTTTGGCGAGTTCGTTGTCGTCGATGTATTTGTTGATGACGCGCGTCATCGCGGCGCGCAGGCCGGTGAGGTGGGTGCCTCCGTCGCGCTGCGGGATGTTGTTGGTGAAACACAGCACCTGCTCGTTGTAGCCGCTGTTCCACTGCATGGCCACTTCCACACCAATGTTGGTATTCTGGTCACTTTGGCGGTCGCCCAGCGCGTGGAAGATATTTGGGTTGAGGATGGTTTTGCCTTTGTTGATGAAGTTGACAAAACCACGCACACCGTCGGCCCCGGAGAAGTCGTCTTCTTTGGCGGTGCGCTCGTCTTTGAGGCGAATGCGCACACCGTGGTTCAGAAAGCTGAGTTCGCGCAGGCGCTTGGCCAGCACTTCGTAATGGAACTCGCTGTTTTGCTGAAAAATGTCGGTATCGGGCAAAAAGTGCACCTCTGTGCCACGGCGCTCGGTCTCACCAATGACCTTCATGGGTGACACTTCCACCCCATCGGCCAGCTCGGTAAGGCGGTGCTGCACGAAACCCCGGCTGAACTCAAGCACATGCACTTTGTGGTCACGGCGCACGGTGAGGCGCAGCATCTTTGACAAGGCATTGACGCAACTCACGCCCACGCCGTGCAGACCGCCAGAGACTTTGTAGCTGTTCTGGTTGAACTTGCCACCGGCGTGCAATTCAGTCAGGGCAATTTCGGCGGCTGAGCGTTTGGGCTCGTGTTTGTCGTCCATCTTCACGCCGGTGGGGATGCCGCGGCCGTTGTCGACGACACTGACCGAGTTGTCGGGGTGGATGGTGACCAGGATGTCATCACAATGCCCGGCCAGGGACTCGTCAATCGAGTTGTCAACCACTTCGAACACCAGATGGTGCAGACCGGTGCCGTCACTGGTGTCGCCAATGTACATGCCGGGGCGCTTGCGCACCGCTTCGAGGCCCTCAAGAATCTGGATGGAGCCTTCACCGTAGGCTTCGGACGCACCCACCTGGTGGGCGTCGATGGTGGGCTGAAAGTTGCTGCTGTCAGCCGTGCCCTCACCCGTGTGGACTGTATTGTCAGTGGGCGTGGCGGGCTTGTTTTCTTCGGTCATGAGGCACTCGTGGGTCAGGTAAAGTTCAGATGCGCATGGGCATGACCACGTACTTGAAGTGGTCGAGTTCGGGGATGGTCAGCAGCGCTGAGCTGTTGCCGTCGGAGAGTTCAATCTTGATCATCTCGTGGGTCATGTTGGAGAGTGCGTCAATCAGGTAAGTGACGTTGAAGCCAATCTCGATGCTGTCGCCGGCGTAGTCGATGTCAAGTTCATCCACAGCTTCTTCCTGCTCGGCATTGCTGGAGGCAACGCGCAGAGTGCCCGGGTCGATGTTGAGACGCACACCCTTGAATTTTTCACTGGTCAGAATGGCAGTGCGCTGCAAGGTCGACAGCAACGCAGCGCGGCCCAGGGTGATGCTGTTTTTGTGATTGCGTGGAATCACCCGGTTGTAGTCGGGAAACTTGCCCTCGACCAGTTTGGTGACAAATTCCATGTCATCAAAGCTGAACTTGGCCTGGTTGTTGGCAAACTGCATGTCGATGGCACCGTCGGCGTCTGACAGCAGGCGCTGCAGCTCGAGCACGGTTTTGCGAGGCAGGATGACCTCTTGCTTGGGCACTTCAACGTCGAGCGTGGCACTGGCAAAGGCGAGCCGGTGGCCATCGGTGGCGACCAGACTGAGTTGCTGGCCCTCAGCGACAAACAAAATGCCGTTTAGGTAGTAGCGGATGTCGTGCACGGCCATGGCAAAGGAAACCTGGCTGAGCAGCGATTTGAGGGTTTTTTGCGGCACCGAGAACACCGGGCCAAAATTGGCGGACTCCTGCACCAGCGGGAAGTCTTCAGCAGGCATGGTTTGCAGGGTGAAGCGGCTTTTGCCGCCTTTGAGTATCAGCTTGGCGGCACTTGATTCGAGCGTGACAAGCTGATCACCGGGCATGCTGCGCAGGATGTCGATGAGTTTGCGCGCGCCCACGGTGGTGGTGAAGTCGCCAATATCACCGCCGAGCTCGGCACTGGTACGAATCTGGATTTCGAGGTCACTGGTGGTGAACTGGACACTGCCACCGGTTTTGCGGATCATGACGTTGGCCAGGATCGGCAAGGTGTGACGCCGCTCCACGATGCCAGAGACGGCTTGCAGCACGGACAGCACTTTGTCCTGGGTTTCTTTGAGAACAATCATGTCTTCCTCTTATGGTCAATGGTCTTCAGGGTGATTGGCGCAGTGGCGGTGCCTGGCGCAGACGGATGCGGACTTGGCATTTTCCCACTGTTTGGTGCTAGCCCTTGAGGGTTTGTTCAAGGACGTGAAGCTGCTGGTTGAGTTCGGTGAGCTGCTGGCGTTCGGCACTGATTTTGCGCACCGCATGCAACACCGTGGTGTGGTCACGTCCACCAAAAAGTTCGCCAATCTCGGGGAGGCTTTTTTGCGTCATTTCTTTGGCCAGGTACATGGCAATCTGGCGCGGGCGGGCAATGCTGGCCGGACGCTTCTTGGAGTACATGTCGGCGATCTTGATCTTGTAATAGTCAGCCACCGTCTTCTGGATGTTCTCCACCGAGATCTGGCGGTTCTGGATCGACAGAAGATCACGCAATGCTTCACGCGCCAGCATGATCGAGATTTCTTTCTGGTTGAAGCGTGAATAGGCCAGGATCTTGCGCAGGGCACCTTCGAGCTCGCGGACGTTGGAGCGTACGTTTTTGGCCACAAAAAAAGCCACTTCCTCGGGCATCTCAATCCCTTCGGCCATGGCCTTGTTGATCAGGATGGCCACACGCATTTCAAGCTCGGGGGGCTCAATGGCCACCGTCAGGCCGGAGTCAAAGCGCGATACCAGACGCTCGTGAATGTCGGCCAGACCCTTTGGATAAGTGTCGCTGGTCATGACGATGTGTGACTTGCGTGCCAGCAGGGCTTCAAAGGCGTTGAAAAACTCCTCCTGGGTGCGCTCCTTGTTGGCAAAGAACTGCACATCATCAATCAGCAGCAGGTCCAGCGAGTGGTAGCGGTCCTTGAATTCATCAAACGCCTTGCGCTGGTAGGCTTTGACCACATCGGTGACAAATTGTTCGGCATGGATGTAGAGAACTTTTGCGTTCGGGCGCTCGGCGATCAGCTGGTTGCCCACAGCGTGCATTAAATGGGTTTTACCCAGTCCTACCCCGCCGTAGATAAACAGCGGGTTGTAAAGATGCCCTGGCATGCCGGCCACATGCATGGCCGCAGCACGCGCCATACGGTTGGCGCTGCCCTCGACCAGGGCGTCGAATGTCAGGGCAATGTTGAGTCGGCTGCGCAGGGGCTCAGATGGCCTGACGGCTTCCGCAGGGCTTGACTCGTCGGGTGTCTGTGACGAGTTTTGCCTAGCAGCAACCAGATTTTTGGCGGGTTCACGCGGAGTGAGCGCTAACTCAATATGTACCGGCTGCCCGGTCAGCCGCTCCATCAGCTGGGCCAGGCGACCGCTGTACTGGGCGCGGATCCAGTCCAGTTTGAAGCGGTTGGCGACAAAAAGTGTGACTCGCGACAGGTCGTCGGACACCTGGGCGGACAGGGGTTTGATCCAGGTCTGAAACTGCTGTTCGGGCAGTTCCTGAGCCAGTTGGTCAATGCAGGCTTGCCAGAAATCAGGCGTCAACGCCTCTTCTGGGGCACCGCTGGAGGTGGGGAGGCCCTCGATCATTGTGTGTGGTGAGATGGTGTGGACAGATGTGAGGCGGGTGAGCTGAAATTCTAATTTATCAAATACTTATCCACAGTCCGAACACGCGACGAACATGCGACATGGCGAGTGAAACTTGATCTGCAATACACCGCAGTTTGCCACACGGCAAACCGGTGGAGGAAAGTTTGCGATAATACGAGGTTCCCTGACAAAAGAAAGCTGCGCCAGTTCTGGTTGCACTGGATGGCGTCGCTCTAGAGTCTCTTAGGATTTTCAACAATGAAACGCACATATCAACCCTCCAAAACCCGCCGTGCCCGTACCCATGGTTTTCTGGTTCGCATGAAGACACGTGGCGGCCGGGCGGTGATCAATGCCCGTCGCGCCAAAGGCCGCAAGCGTCTGGCTGTCTGATTTTGCTGCGGGGGCAGGCGGCTGATTGTTTGTCTGATCAGGTGTTCGGACCAAGGTGCCCGGCTTTGCAACGACTCAAGACGCGCCAGCAGTTCCAGGCTGTGTTAGGCGGTGAGACTCTGGCACGCACGCCACATTTCGCCCTGCACTGCAGTGCATTAAGCACGAGCGATGTGCCCGAATCTGGTTTGTTTGCAATGCAGGATGTGTGGCTGGGTGCCATGGTGCCCAAACGCTGGGCCAAGCGCGCAGTGACACGTAACGCCATCAAACGCCAGGTGTATGCGGTTGCCGCGAGCTTCGAGCTGAACTTGGCACGTGCCGCCCATGTGGTGCGATTACGCAGCAGTTTTGAGCGAAGCCGCTTCGTGAGCGCCAGCTCGGACGCACTGAAACTGGCTGTACGCCAGGAGCTGTTGCAGTTGTTTGACAAGGCATGCGGCGCGGTGCCGACGGATGTTTCGAGGCAGCCATGATTGCGCGCCTGCTGATCACTGTTGTCAAAGCCTATCGCCTGCTGCTGAGTCCGTCGCTTGGGTCGTCATGCCGTTTCGAGCCGACCTGTTCGGTCTATGCAATTGGCGCTTTGCAGGTGCATGGTGCGGCCAAAGGCAGCTATCTGGCGCTTGGCCGAATTGCGCGCTGTCATCCGTGGTGTGACGGCGGACTTGACCCGGTGCCCGAGGCGAGTGCTCCAGCTGCGGGGCTGTTTACTCGATTGATTTCACCTTCCTCTCAAAAGAAGTCTTCATGAACGATATTCGGCGCACTATTTTGTGGGTGATATTTGGCTTTTCCATGGTGATGCTGTGGGACAAATGGCAGATTCACAACGGCAACAAACCCACGTTTTTCCCCGGAGCAACGCCGGTCGCCGCAACCAATGCGCCTGCATCGGCCGCATCCAGCGTGCCTAGCGCAGTTCCGGCTGCGACGAGCGCGGTGGTGCCAGCTGGCCAGGCACCTGGTGTTGTGGCCGGGCAGGTACCCCAAGCGGCCAGCGCAGTTGCGGCTGAAAAGGTCGTCGTGGAAACCGACGTGTTGAAAATGACATTCAGCACCGAGGGTGGTTCGGTGGTGTACGCCGAGTTTCTCAAGCACAAGGACATGGTTGACAAAGAACGTCAATTCGTTCTGTTTGATGACAGCAAGGAGCGGGTTTACCTGGCCCAGTCGGGCCTGATAGCAGGCGCCGGCGGTGCAGCTTTGCCCACCCACAAGTCGATGATGACTCTGGTGCCGGGCGAGCGGGCACTAAAAGAGGGAAGCCAGACCCTGACGCTGCAATTTGAATCGCCCGAAGTGGGCGGTGTGAAACTGGTCAAGACCTATACCTTCACGCGCGGCAGCTATGTGGTCGCAGTTCGTCACGAGGTACTTAACCTTGGGGCCACAGCAGTCTCACCGCAGCTGTACCTGCAACTGGTGCGTGATGGCAACAAGCCCCCGGGTGAGTCGTCTTTTTACTTCACCTTCACTGGCCCTGCGGTGTACACCGAGGCCAAGAAGTACCAGAAGGTTGAGTTTTCTGACATCGAGAAGGGCAAGGTGGACATCGAAAAGACCGCGGCCAATGGCTACGTGGCGATGGTGCAGCATTACTTTGCCAGCGCGTGGCTGCTCGCAGACGGTATCCAGCGCGAGTTGTTCATGCGCAAGGTCGATACCAACTTGTATTCGGTTGGCATGATTGCACCCCTGGAGCCGATTGCCGCTGGCGCCAGCAAGTCGGTTGAAAGCCGGTTGTTTGCCGGCCCGCAAGAGGAAACTGTGCTGGAAACGCTGGCACCCGGGCTGGAGCTGGTGAAAGACTATGGTTGGCTGACGATGCTGGCCAAACCCCTTTACTGGCTGTTGGTCAAGCTGCACGGGCTGATTGCGAACTGGGGCTGGTCGATTGTGGCGCTGGTGCTGCTGCTGAAAGCGGCGTTTTACTGGCTTAACGCCAAAGCCTACGCCAGCATGGCCAAGATGAAGGCGGTCAACCCGAAGATCACCGAGATGCGTGAGCGCCTCAAAGACAACCCGCAGCAGATGCAGCAGGAGATGATGCGTATCTACCGCGAGGAAAAGGTCAACCCGATGGGTGGCTGCTTCCCGATCATGATCCAGATCCCGGTGTTTATTGCGCTGTACTGGGTGCTGCTGTCGAGTGTGGAGATGCGTAATACGCCCTGGTTGGGGTGGATCCATGACCTTTCCAGCCCGGACCCGTTTTACATTCTGCCCATCATCATGACGCTGACCACGGTGCTGCAGACCTCGTTGAATCCCTTGCCGCCTGACCCACTGCAAGCCAAGATGATGTGGTTCATGCCCCTGGCGTTCAGCGTGATGTTCTTCTTCTTCCCCTCGGGCCTGGTTTTGTACTGGATCACCAACAATATTCTGTCGATTGCCCAGCAGTGGGTCATCAACACCCGCATGGGCGTACCACCCAAGTTTCACATGCCCAAGTTCTAATGGGAAAGGGGTCCTGAAGTGAGCCTAGGGCGGACTCAGGATCCCATAGTGGCTGTTGCTACGGCGCCCGGGCGCGGCGCTGTGGGTATTGTGCGCATCAGTGGTCGAGGCTTGCTGCCCTTGACCTTGGCACTGTGTGGCAAGTCCCTGCAACCACGTCATGCCACTTACACTGCAATGCTGGATAACGATGGCGCGGCCATTGACCAGGGGCTGGTGATTTATTTTCCAGCACCCTACTCCTTTACCGGCGAGGATGTGCTTGAGTTGCAGGCCCACGGCGGCCCGGTCGTGCTGCAACTGCTGTTGGCGCGTTGCCTGTCTGCGGCCGCGGCACTGCGACCGGATGGCAGTCCCACGCTGGCGCGGTTGCGCCTGGCTGAACCAGGCGAGTTCTCGCACCGGGCTTTATTGAACGACAAGATTGATCTGGCTCAAGCTGAGGCGATTGCTGACCTGATTGATGCCAGCACCGAGGCGGCAGCGCGCAGTGCCAGCCGTTCCTTGTCGGGTGCCTTTTCACAAGAAGTCATCAAATTGCGCGACGCGCTGATCAACCTGCGCATGCTGGTGGAGGCCACGCTGGATTTTCCTGAGGAAGAAATTGACTTCCTGCGCAAGGCTGACGCTCTTGGAAAGCTACAAAATTTGCAGCTTGGTGTGGCCGCGGTACTCCAAAAAGCGCGCCAGGGCGCGTTGTTGCGTGAAGGGATCAAAGTGGTGATTGCCGGGCAGCCCAACGCAGGTAAATCATCGCTGCTGAATGCACTGGCGGGTGCCGAGCTGGCCATTGTGACGGCTGTTGCGGGAACCACGCGTGACAAAGTACAGCAAACCATCCAGATTGAAGGTGTGCCAGTGCATGTGATTGACACCGCTGGCTTGCGTGAAAGTGACGATGAGGTGGAGAAAATTGGCATCGAGCGTGCTTGGGAAGCGATCGCTCAGGCCGATGCAGTGCTGTTTTTGCATGATCTGACGCGTTGCCATTTACCGGAATACATCGTTGCAGATGCCCGCATACATGACGAGATGGGCAAAAGACTGCCAAAAAATGTGACATTGATTGATATCTGGAACAAAGCCGATGTGGCCGGGAATGCGGCACAAGAAAGAGAGTTACCAGGTGTGCAGCTGTCTGCCAAGACCGGGCTTGGCCTGGATACTCTGCGCCAGCAGTTGCTGACATTGGCGGGTTGGCAGTCGGTAGCTGAGGGGGTTTTTATGGCCCGCGAGCGCCATGTGGTGGCGCTGCATCACGCCAGGACGCATCTTGCGACGGCTGATCATCATCTGGCCCGGCAGGCGCAAGCACTGGATTTGCTGGCGGAGGAGCTCCGATTGACGCAAAATGCACTGGGTGAGATCACGGGCGAGTTCAGCTCTGACGATTTGTTGGGGGTAATTTTCTCGAGTTTTTGTATCGGTAAGTGAAAACGCTTGACTTTGGCTCACAATACCAAGGCGCATAAATATATGTAATGGGAGAGCACCACCGTGTCATTATTTAATTGGTTGTTTCCTAAACCGGCGCCGTCCGGGGTATCGGAGTCGCCCACCCTGAAGACAGGGGCGGCCCTTGCAGAGTTAAAGAAGATGCGTCATGACCGGCGTGACCAGCTCTACGGCGTCGTTCGCGATGTGATGCTGCGCGCTGAAGTACTGGCTTCTCACTACAAATTCAAGGTGCTTTCACTCGATACGCAAGGTAGCCAGTTCCTGGTCATGATTGATGTCATGGCTGGGCCGCTAATGGAACCGGATTGTTTGTTTCGAATCGAAAACCAGATCAACGCAACCGCAGCTGAACGGCACTCCCTGCGGGTCAAGGCGGTTTACTGGCGGCAGATCGCTCCCGGATTCATCAGCGTAGCCAAGACGGCTCCTGCAAAACCAGCCGCCAAGGCGGATTCGACTCCACCGTCGACAGCCAAGGATATTCAGGCTCCAACCCCTGTTGGCCGGGGCGGGGAGAAGTCACAAGGTTTTGAGCCCATCAGCCACGATGAAATGATGGCGTTTAAACAGGCCATTGCCAGTGCCGCGACAGTGATCGCGCCGGTTGTAGGCGCCGCGCCCGGGGCGTCTGGCCAGCGCAATGCCGAAGTCATGCGGGGTTTTGAGGACACCCAGATGCTCGATCCCGACGAGGGCACTTCACCTCTGAGCCGTACCCAGTTTGGCGATCTGAACTGAGTCTGCAGGACAGTTTGGTAAGGCGGCCAACGCGCCAGTCAGTGGCCGGCAAAATTTACCAGCGTGAACAGCGCCAAGCCGTCCTGGCGCAGTTTGGCTGAACCTCCGAGTTCGGGCAAATCGACAATCGCGGCACCTTCCATCACTGTGGCACCGAGTTTCTCGAGCAGTTTCTTGCCCGCCATCATGGTGCCACCGGTTGCGATCAAATCATCAATCAGCAATACCTGATGGCCTGGTTTGACGGCATCGGTGTGCAACTCTACAGTCGCGCTGCCATACTCGAGCTCGTAAGTCTCTTCAACGGTGGTGAAGGGCAGTTTGCCTTTTTTGCGAATCGGCACGAATCCCACTCCAAGCTCATAGGCGATGACAGCGCCCAGAATGAAGCCGCGAGCATCGAGCCCGGCCACCACGTCGGGGCGCAGATCTGGGTCCATATACCGGTGGACAAAGGCGTCGATCAGCACCCGAAAAACCTTGGCGTCCTGCAATAGCGGGGTGATGTCCCTGAACTGGACACCCGGCGCTGGCCAGTCCTGCACAGTGCGGATGTGGTCACGGAGGTACTGATTGACACTGGTATTGAGCATGGTGAGTTCCCGATGTTTGAGTTCTTGGTCTGTATTGGCGCGGTTCAGCCTTTGAGCAGATGTTGCTCTGCCTGCTGGATCGGGCCGGCTTTGCCAGAGAGCACCAGCGAGTCACCCTCCATCAGCTCAAGGGCATCGTTGATGGCCATCACCTGACCAGACTTGCGTCGAAGGCTCACCAGTTGTACGCCGAGCATGTCAAGATGCAATTCGCCCACGTGTCTGCCGACGCAGCGGGCGCGCAGCGGCAGGCTCAGTGAACTCAGGCGCTCTTGCTCGGTTTCATCCTGGCTGGCGTCGTCGGCACCGCGGAAAAATCCGCGCAACAGGTTGTAACGTGCGTCACGCTGCTCCTGAATGATGCGGATGACCCGGCGCATGGGCACCCCTACAAGTGCCAGCGCATGACTGGCCAGCATCAAGGAGCCTTCGATGGCTTCCGGCACCACCTCGGTTGCACCGGATTTTTGCAACAGCTCCAGATCGTGATCGTCCTGCGTTCGCACGACCACCGGCACCTGGGGCGCATGTTCCTGGATGTGGGCGAGCACCTTCATGGCGCTGGCGGTTTCCAGGTAGGTCACTGCCACGGCGCTGGCACGGGCCAGGCCGGCAGCCATCAGGGCCTGAAGCCGGGCGGCGTCGCCAAACACGACCGAGTCACCGGCAGCAGCGGCTTGTCGCACGCGGTCGGGGTCAAGGTCAAGTGCCATGTAAGGAATATTCTCCTTGTCCAGAATGCGCGCCAGATTCTGGCCACAACGCCCAAAACCACAGATGATCACGTGTTTGTTGGCCTTGATGGACTTGCGGGCAATGCTGGTCATTTGAACGGACTCCATCAACCATTCATTGCTGACCAGTCGCAGCACGATGGTGTTGCTGTGCATGATGATGAAGGGTGTGGCCAGCATCGACAGCACCATGGCTGCCAGAATCGGGTTGAGCAACTCAGGGGGTACCAGCGCATGGGTTTGTGACAGCGCCAGCAGAACAAAACCAAACTCGCCGGCTTGTGCCAGGTACAGACCGGTGCGCAGTGATATGCCCATGCTCGCGCCCAGCAGCCGTGTGATGCCGGTCACCAATACCGCCTTGAAGAGCACCGGCAGCGTCACCAGCACCAGCACCAGCGGCCAGCGCTCCAGTACCAGGCGCCAGTCCAGCATCATGCCGATGCTGATGAAAAACAGCCCCAGCAATACATCGTGAAAGGGTCGAATGTCGGTTTCAACCTGGTGTTTGTACTGTGTCTCTGAAATCAGCATGCCCGCGATAAAGGCACCCAGCGCCAGACTCAGCCCGGCCAGTTCGGTCAGCCAGGCCAGCCCAAGGGTGACCAGCAGCAGGTTCAGCACAAACAGCTCTTCACTCTTGCGCCGTGCCACCAGGGTCAGCCACCAGCGCATGATGCGTGGACCACCCACCAGCAGCAGTGTGATCAGCGCAGCGGCCTTGAGCATGGCCAGGGTCAAAGTCTCTGCCATCTGTTCGGGGCTGGCACTCAGGGCTGGAATCAGCACCAGCAACGGCACCACGGCCAGGTCCTGAAACAGCAGTACACCCATGACGCGTTTGCCGTGCTCACTCTCCATTTCGATGCGCTCAGACATCAGCTTGACGACAATGGCCGTACTGCTCATGGCCATGGCGCTGGACAAGGCCAGCGCGGTTCTCCAGTCCATGCCCCATTGGGCCGGTGCCAGCAGTGCGAAACCCATGCTGGCTGCGGTCGTGACCAGCATGGTCAAAGTGACTTGGAAAAGACCCAGTCCGAACACGTGCTGGCGCATGGTGCGCAGCTTGGGCAGGTTGAACTCCAGACCGATGACAAACATCAGGAACACCACACCAAACTCCCCCAGATGCCGCACACCGTCGGCATTTTTTGCCAGTGCCAGAGCATTGGGGCCAATCACCACACCCACGGCCAGATAGCCAAGCATGGGGGGGAGCTTGAGCGAGCGGCACACCACCACGCCCAGCACGGCGGCCAGTAAGTAGAGGAGGGTGAGGTCAAGCGGGTTCACCCCCCGATACTACCAAGCACCAAAAGCATGTCTACTCGGTGGGCCAACGATGCACCGATAAAATGCAGCAATGACCACACCGCTTCCTAAACCGCCTGCGTTTGATGCCAGTCGCGCCATCGCCCTGGCCAGGGAAGCGCTGGACATTGAGGCCGCCGCGGTACTGGGCATCCGCCAATATCTGGGAGCGTCCTTTGCCCAGGTTGTGCAGCAGATGCTGACATTGCGCGGCCGCGTGGTGGTCATGGGCATGGGCAAGAGTGGCCACATCGGGCGCAAAATCACCGCGACGCTGGCATCCACTGGCACGGCAGCGATGTTTGTACACCCGGCCGAAGCCAGCCATGGTGACCTGGGTATGATCCAGTCGATGGATCTGGTGCTGGCGATCTCCAACAGCGGGGAATCTCAAGAGCTCAACGCGGTATTGCCGATGATCAAGCGCCTGGGGGCACCACTGGTGGCCATGACGGGTGACCCCCAGTCAACACTGGCCCGTCATGCTGACTATTTTTTGAACAGCAGTGTCGAGAAAGAGGCATGTCCATTAAACCTGGCGCCGACGGCCAGTACCACCGCGCAGCTGGCACTGGGCGATGCACTGGCGGTGGCATTGCTGGATGCACGTGGTTTCAAGGCCGAAGATTTTGCCCGTTCGCATCCCGGTGGTGCGCTGGGTCGCAAGCTGCTCACCCATGTGAGCGACATCATGCGCAGTGGTGATGCGGTGCCCAGTGTGGGGCTGGACGCAGGTTTTGGTGAGTTGATGCGTGAAATGAGTGCAAAGGGTCTGGGTGCGACCGCTGTGGTGGACGCTGGTGGCCGGGTGCAAGGCATTTTTACCGATGGTGATTTGCGCCGCCTCATCGAAAAAGGGGCTGATCTGCGCAACAGCACGGCTGCCCAGGTGATGCACCCGAACCCCAGCACCATTGGCTGTGAGGCGCTGGCGGTCGAGGCGGCTGAGCTGATGGAGCAGCGGCGTATTACCAGTGTGCTGGTGCTTGATCACCGGGGACAACTGTGTGGCGCGCTCAATAGCAACGACCTGATGCGCGCCAAGGTGATCTGATGCCAGCGCCTGCCCTGAAATTCCCGCCCGAACTGCTGCTCAAGGCACAAGACATCCGGGTGGTGTTTTTTGACGTTGACGGGGTGTTGACCGATGGTGGCCTGTACTTTTCCGAATCCGGCGAAACCCTCAAACGTTTTCACACGCTTGACGGGCACGGCCTCAAATTGCTGCAGCGTGGTGGCATCACCCCGGTGGTGATCACCGGACGCGACTCGAAGCCATTGCGGCTGAGACTGGCCGCACTCGGCGTGAAACACGCGTTTTACGGAACCGAAGACAAACGACCAGCCGCTGAATCTGCGCTTAAGACGCTTGGGCTGGATTGGTCTCAGGCTGCCGCGATGGGTGACGACTGGCCCGATCTGCCGGTGATGACTCGCTGTGCCTTCGCATGTGCACCACCCAATGCGCAGGCCGAACCGCTGGCCGTCGCCCATCACGTGACGCGTCTGCCGGGGGGAGCCGGCGCGGTGCGCGAGTTGTGTGACCTGTTGTTGGTGGCCAGTGGCCGCTATGCTGATTTATTGCGTGAGACGCTGGCGCAATGACTGTGCTGCGCCTATTGCTGGATCGCCTGACGCTGTATCTGCCGGTGTTCCTCATGGGTGCTCTGGCAATGGGCACCTATTGGCTGGCGCGCAGCACAACCATGAGTCCACCGGCCAAGGCAGATACGGTCATGTCGCATCTGCCCGACTATTTCATGCGCAATTTTTCTGTCAAGACCTTTGACGCCAAAGGTGGCCTCAAAAGTGAAGTGTCGGGCGGTGAAGCCAGACACTTCCCCGACACCGGGGCGGTGGAAATTGATCAAGTGCATATACGTTCATTTGATCCGCTTGGGCGCCTTACCACTGCCACGGCGCGTCATGCGGTGACCAATCAGGACGCATCAGAAGTGCAGCTGGTGGGTGCGGCGCAAGTGATTCGTGCCCCCATGGCCGATGCCGACGGAGTGGTGCAGCCAGAGCTGACATTTACCGGCGAGTACCTGCATGCTTTCATGAACACCGAACGGGTTGTCTCAGACAAGCCGGTGGTGCTCACACGTGGCCAGGACCGATTCAGCGCCGACAGTATGGATTTTGACAACCAGAAACGCCTGATGTTGTTGAAAGGACGGGTCACTGGCGTACTGATGCCAGTACGCGCCAGGTCACCAGAGAAGAAAGCAAAGCCTTGAAAAAACTTGTCTTCATCACCGGCGCGTCCAGCGGACTGGGTCAAGCCTTGGCGCTGCACTATCTGCAACAGGGTGCTAACCTGGCCTTGGTGGCGCGCCGCACCGAAGTGATCAAATCATGGCTTGACGCTTATAAAATAAGCACTGATAGCTACGCTATTTACAGCGCTGATGTGGCTGACCCAAGCAGCCTGGCCGTGGCAGCCCAGGACTGTGTGGCACGCCAGGGTGTACCGGACGTGGTGATTGCCAATGCAGGCATCAGCATCGGCGTGGACTCATCCCGGCCTGAAGACATCGACGTGATGGCACGTATCCTGAGTACCAACGTCGTCGGTGTGGCAGCCACTTTTGGCCCGTTCATCAACGCCATGGTGGCGCGCGGCAGCGGCACACTGGTGGGCATTGGCAGTGTGGCTGGCATCCGCGGCCTGCCCGGCCATGGTGGCTACTGCGCCAGCAAGGCGGCGGTGATCAGTTATTGCGAGAGCCTGCGCGGCGAGTTGCGAGGCAGCGGGGTGACGGTGGTGACGATTTGCCCGGGCTACATCGCCACACCGCTGACGCAGAACAACAGTTACAGCATGCCGTTCTTGATGCAGGCGGACGTGTTCGCTGAAGAAGCCTTCGAAACCATCGAAGCACAAGTGAGTTACCGCGTGATTCCCTGGCAAATGGGTGTGGTGGCCAAGCTGCTGCGGTTGCTGCCGAACTGGCTGTTTGACAAAGCGCTGGCCGGGCGGCCACGCAAGCCGCGAGCGACTGACTCGTAGACTGTTGCCCAATCCGAGAACATAACAATCGGTGCCAAAAAAAAGGAGCCTGCACCAAAACAAAAAAGGCCCCGAAGGACCTTTTTGAACTCAGGCCGTTACCTGAATGTGATGAGCTGTGCTTAGTAGCTGCTACGGCCACCGCCGTAACCACCACCGCCGCCGCCAGAGCGACCACCGCCGGCACCGCCGCCGTAGCCGCCACCACCGCCGCCGCCAGAACGGCTACCGCCGCCGCCGTAACCGCCGCCACCACCACCGCCGCCAAAGCCGCCGCCACCCGAGCGGGGAGGACGCGGTTCCATCGGACGGGCTTCGTTGACCACCAGGCCACGGCCACCAAATTGTTGGCCATTCATGGCGTTGATGGCAGTTTGTGCCTCAGCGTCACTGCCCATTTCGACAAAGCCGAAACCTTTGGAGCGGCCGGTGTCACGTTCCATCATGACCTTGGCGCTGGAGACGGTGCCGTGTTGGGAGAACGCCTGTTGCAGGTCATCGTCACGGAAAGAATAAGGCAGATTGCCGACGTAAAGTTTGTTGCCCATTAAGGACTCCTCAAAATAACTCAAAACGCGATGGAGTCCTTAACCGCAATCAACAAACCATTGAAATTAGCGCAGACGCGAAACTGACATACACCGCAAACCCATACCGCCTTTTCAGGGGCAATACGAGCCGCATGATACGTCAAGTTTGAGTTTTTCAACAATTTATTTGCCGTATGTCAAAAAATGCGTTGGAATGTTGTGTAAAGCGCTCATTTGTCAGACTCTGGTGGTTCGGACTCGATGTAGTTGCGCCACTGACGCATGGCATTGTTCATGGTCAGTACCTGACGCTCAAAGGTCGGACAGGTCTTGCAGATCAGCATGTGCAGGCGCACGGCCAGGCGTTCACGCCACGGCAATGTGCGGTCTTCTCGGGCGATGACCAAGGCAGTCACCTGCTTGCAACTTCGATTCAGCGGCATCATGGCAGTTAAGGATTCACGGGTTTGGCAAACCAGTTCAGCTCCAGGCATTCGCGCAGACGCAGGCGGGCACGGTGCAACTGAACATACAGGTTGGTCGCCGTCAGGTCGAGTTCCTTACAGATTTCTTCGCTTGACAACTCCAGCCATTCGCGCATCAGAAACAAACGGCCTTGGTTGACTGGCAGTTGGCGCACACACGCGTCCATTACGGCCAGGAACTGGCGACTACTCAAGTCCTGCTCCGGGTTGCCCCAATCGGCCGGGGCCTGCGAGAAATGGCCGTCGGCTTTGAATCCAAGGTATTCCAACGGATCAGTGTCGTCGTCATCGTTGCTGCTGGCACTGACCTCGCGGCCATGCAGGCGCAGGGCATCAATGACCTTATGTTTGAGGATGCCGATCAGCCACGTCTTGAGTTGGGAGCGTTGTGCAAACGCCTGCGGCTTGGACAGTGCGGCCAATAGGGTTTCTGACACAACGTCTTCGGCCCACGCATCGTTGCGCAATTGCAGGCGGGCAAAACGCAGCAGGTCGCCACGGCATGCCACAAGTTGTTGCTCATAGCTCATAGCGCTGGTAGGGGCGTCGATCGTTGGCATTGAGAAATATCAAAAAAATTTACCCAAGTCTGTAAGAACTACGCCCTGAGTGTGACTAAATCATAACCAGCGTGCATGACACCCAACAGGGATCTGCCGCCGGTTGAACCTTCCTCAATTTCTTACTGGAGTTTTCCAATGAACCAACGTGCCCTTATCGCCAGCGCTGCTGCCTCCCTCATGTCTTTGGCCCTGGTAGCCGGCCCCGCTGCGGCAGCTGAAAAAGAAAAGTGCTTTGGCATCGCCAAGGCCGGTCAAAACGATTGCGCAAGCCTCTCAGGCAGTCATTCCTGCGCCGGCCAGAGCAAAGCCGACATGGACAAGGGTGAGTGGAAGTACGTTGCCAAGGGCACTTGCAAGGACATGAAGGGTTTGTCGATGGATGAAGCCAAGGCCGCAGTTAAAAAGAGCTGATTGCCGCAAGGCACCATCCAGTGCTGCGTGGCGCTTAGGCGCACGCAGCCTGAAACTGAGGGCTAATGTCCTTCACTCAATCCGAGCGCCAGCTTGTGCTCACAGGCTTTGAAGACAATGTAGGCCGCCAGGCTGGCATACCCTGTCAGCAAAATCTCGACCAACTGTAGTAAACCACCATCCATCATCGCCTGCCAGCCGTGCTCCATCAGCAAAGTGGCGTTGGCCCGAGCAATGTAAATCAGGTTCAAGGTACCCAAGCCAAAGGCGAAAAAGCCCAGACCCATGACGACAAAACACAACCATGTCCGTCGCAGAACAACGCGTTGAAACCAGGCTTTCATAAAGACCTCTTTCTTGTTGAGACAAATATCCTGTCTTGATTCCTGACGCACGCGGGCCCGGCCTGAAGCAAAGAGGAAATCCGGCCTGCGCTGCCGCATCGCCAAACCCCCCGATCTTGCCCAGCCCTGCTTGTTTTATCCGGCGGTGAAAACATGGGCTGCCAGGAAGTTGAACATCAGGCAATAGACTGCAATGGGTAGTGGCAGACCCAGCAGCGTACCCACAAGATAGTTTTTGAGCCCGATGCCGGACAGAGCCAAGGTGTAGTTGAGCGCGGGCAAGGTCTGAAAGACGGTTCGAAGCAGGACGATGTTGCGCACCGGGTGGGTGTGCAGCCGATCCAGCAACCGCAGGGCGAACCGGTTATCGAATCGGCGCAGTGCGGCGCCACCCATCCATCCAACCGCCATAAACGTGACGACACAGGAGGTGACCGCCGCCACATAGGTGATCAAACCGCCGAGCAACTGGCCAAAGACCAATACCGCCGAAGCCAGAAATATCCAGCCGGGAACCTGTGCCAGATTGCCCAGACAGAAAAGCAGCACGAAAGCCAGCAGGCCGCTCCAGCGGTGATCCGACAAGGTTTGCCGCAAAAATGCCAGACTGAAGTTCTCTCGCAAACCGGTTAACTGAGCCAGGATCATCAAGGTCAGCACAAACAACAAGACAACAAGCAGTCCTTTGTAACGTTCGAAATGGTTCTTCCAGTACATGATGGTGATCTGAAACAGGGGTTGGCTCATTGTGGCGCTAAGTTCGCCAATGTCTTTGCCCGAGGGTATGCGCCAATGCGCGAAAAGACGTCGATCCCAGTGTACTGAGATACAGTCGATTGAGGCGTTGCCATCACCGCCATCGATGTTAGGCCCCGGACCTCAGACGGCAAGAAACAACAACACGCAAAAAATTTGATGGTTGCCGGTGTAAGAAACAAGCAGCCAGCCAGACCAAACAGTAACCCAGGTTGTTGCTGCCCTAAGTAACAGTGAGATCCGGGTTGAGTTCCACCATTACCAATCTACAGGAGTTTTCCAATGAACCAACGTGCCCTTATCGCCAGCGCTGCTGTCTCCCTCATGTCTTTGGCCCTGGTGGCCGGCCCCGCTGCAGCGGCAGAAAAAGAAAAGTGCTTTGGCATCGCCAAGGCCGGTCAAAACGATTGCGCAAGCCTCACAGGCAGTCATTCCTGCGCCGGCCAGAGCAAGGCCGACATGGACAAGGGTGAGTGGAAGTACGTTGCCAAGGGCACTTGCAAGGACATGAAGGGCATGTCAATGGATGAAGCCAAGGCCGCGGTGAAAAAGAGCTGATTCTTTCCCACCAGTGTCCACCAGCTAACTCTTTCAAAAACGCCTCATGCTGACTGCATCGCCTGAACCTGTTGACGCCAAAGTCATACGCCAGACGCCAGCAGTTGGCATCGGCTGGCGCCACCCGCACTACGCTGAACTGCTACAGCGTTTGCCTGCTCTGGATTTTCTGGAGGTGCATTCAGAGAACTTTTTTGCTGAAGGTGGTGCCGCCCTGGCCGTGCTGGAGCAGGGGCGCGCCAACTATCCGATCAGCCTGCATGGCGTGGGATTGTCACTGGGGTCGGCGGTGGGGTTGGATCCCTGGCATTTGGATCAATTGGCACAACTGGTCAAGCGCATTGATCCGGTGCGCGTCAGCGACCACGCCAGTTTTGCCCGTGGCCGCTGGTCGGGTGCAACCGGCGAGTTGGTCATCCACGCTGCCGATTTGTTGCCGATTCCGTTCAGCACTGAGGCGCTTGACACCTTGTGTGCCAACGTGCAGCGAGTGCAGGATCGGCTGCAACGCCGCTTCATGGTAGAGAACCTCTCGGCATACCTGCGCTGGCTGCCCCGGCCCGATGAGGCAGTGGGCTCCGAAACTGACTTTTTGAACACCCTGGCGACACGCACCGGCTGTGCGCTACTGGTGGATGTGAACAATATCTATGTCAACGCGCTCAACAGCCAGATCCACGGTGCACCCGGTGACCCAGTGCAACATTGTCTGGATTGGCTGGATCAGATCGCCCCTGCCCATGTGGCCGAAATCCACCTGGCCGGTCATTGCCATGTGTTGCCCCAACCGGGTGAGGACGCGCTGGCCGAAATTGTGGTGGACGACCACGGTAGCCGCGTCTGCGCCGAAGTCTGGCGGATTTATCAGCACGCCCAGGCCCGTTTTGGCGCTATGCCGACATTGATTGAATGGGACACCGACGTGCCAGCACTGGATGTGCTGCTTGAAGAGGCGGCACGCGCTCGTGCACTGGTTGGAGTTTGCCAATGAGTACTCTGGCAAAGAAACAGCAGGCGCTGCTGGCTGCGCTATTTGATTGGCCCAATGAAGATGCTATTAGTAATATATCTAACTTTGCCGATGGAAGCTGGGGTAGAGGGCTAAAAGTCTATCAGGCCAATGGTCATGCAATGGCGTGCAGCGCCCTGCGCGCGGCTTACCCGGTGGTGGCGCAATTGTTGGGCGATGAAAGTTTTGACGCGCTGGCCCGCGCCTTATGGCATGAGCAGCCGCCACTGCGCGGTGATGCAGCGCAATGGGGTGGCACTTTGGCTGAATTCATTCGCGCCAGCGATCAACTCGCCAGCGAGCCCTATCTGCCTGACGTGGCGGCGCTGGAGTGGGCGCTGCACCGTGCCGCACTCGCCACTGACGCGAGTGCTGACGCTGCCAGTTTTGCCTTGCTCACAACGCATGACCCACAACAGCTGCGCCTGCAGCTTTCACCTGGATGCGCCTGCATTGCGAGCCGTTATCCCGTGGTCAGCCTTGTCAACGCACATTTGCATCAAAGCCCAGGACTGGATCAGGTGGGTGAGTTGCTGCGCGCGGGTGTGTGCGAGGCTGCTGTGGTCTGGCGACGTGGCTGGCAACCCTTGGTGCGGCAAGCGCAACCGGGCGAGCTGGCGTTCATTGCTGGCCTGCTGTGTAACCAGGGCCTAAGTGTGGCGCTGGATAACGCGCCTGAGCTCGACATCAGCAGTTGGTTACCCATGGCGGTTCAAAGCGGCTTGTTGCTGCGCGTGTGCCAGATTTCTTCAGACTGAACTTCATGATTTTTTAGGATGCATAAGCATGCAAACCGTTTCCAAACTGCCCCAAAGTCGATCGTCGGGTCTTGTTAGTCGGGTTCTCGGACTGTTCTGCGCCATGGATATGGCACTGGACGCGCTGCAACCTTTGGCAGCACTGCTGGCGCGGATCTACGTGGCCGAGGTGTTCTTCAAGTCCGGTTTGACCAAGCTGCGTGACTGGGACATCACACTGGCATTGTTTCAGGACGAATACAAGGTGCCACTGCTGCCGCCCGAGATGGCCGCAGTGTTGGGCACCGGTGGAGAGCTGGTGCTGCCGGTGCTGCTGCTGTTGGGTTTGGGTGGGCGCGTCGGGGCCTTGGGCCTGTCGGTCATCAATGTGGTGGCGGTGCTTTCTCTGTCTGAAATAGCGCCAGCGGCCTTGCAACAACACATGACCTGGGGCGTCTTGCTGGCTGCCCTGGCGGTATTTGGCAGCGGGCGCTGGCGTGTGGATGTCTGGCTGATGCATTTGCTGCGTCGCTGACAGGTTCGTTGGGCATGCTCTAGCCGGGAGAAAAGCTGGCACGGTAGTAGCATTGCAGTCTATGCCGATTGCGACAGCTTCTGATCCCACGCCGCTAGCAACGAAAGAGCCGATGCGTTTGGCGCGTTGGCCCCATCGTATGGGCTGGCGTCTTGCGCTGGGTTTTGGATTGCTAATGGTGCTGACCCTCTCGGCATTGGGACTGTTGAGCTGGCAAATTCGCGCCATGACGCAGCAGACAGAACAACTGGCCACCCATGACATGCAGCGCTTGCTGCGGGTGCAGGCGCTGTCCCTTTACATCGAGGGCAGTGGCAACGCTTTGCTGGATTTGATGAACGCCCCGCCAGAAGTGCGCGGGTCCATTTACAAAAGCGCGCAAGAGCGCAAGCAGCGCACCGATGACTTGATTGCCGCGCTGGCGTTGTTGATGGACGACCCGGTACAGGAGCAGACACTGCTGCGCCTGCGAGAACACCGCGCCGCGTTCACCAGTGCCTTGCTGGCAATGCTCAACGAAATGGAGCGCAATGATGCCAAGGCGGCGTTGCGCGCGTTTGCCGGGCAGGTTCGCCCACCCTTGCAACGCATGCTGGCCGAATCCAACGCGCTGGCGCAGCGCGAGCGCGAGCGCCTGGAGACCCAGGTGGCAAACGCACAACAGGGCTTTGAAAAATGGTCGCTCTGGGTGGCTGTACTCTCAGCTGCGGTCGCGTTGGTGGCACTTGCATTGGCTGCTCGCACCATTCGCAGCGTGGTCGGGCCGATGGCCCAACTCGAAGCCGCAGCCCGACGCATTACGGCCGGGGATTACACCAACCCGGCGCTTGAGGCTTCAACCCAGGAGTTTGCGCGGGTCGGCCAGGCCCTGCATACCATGGCTGGCACCATTGCCCAGCGTGAGCAGGAGATTGAGCGCCTGGCGTTTCGCGACCCGCTGACCGGTCTGCCCAATCGCACCTTCCTGATCCAGGCCATGCCCCAGCCCGAGGATCCAGCGGCTTTTCAAGCACTGATCGTGTTTGACCTGGCGCGCCTGAAATCGATCAACGAGACCCTGGGTTACAGCACCGGGGATGCGCTGATCAAGGAAGTGGCACGCCGTGCTCAGGCCGTGCTGCACACCGATGCCTTGTCGCCGGAGTTTGCGTCAAATCCGCTTCTAGCGCATATAGAAGGCGGAATGTTTGCTCTTTATATTGAAGCAAATGGGCAAGCCATGGTCGATCAGGTTCGCGCCCAGTTGGCAGATGCCATGGTACAGATGGTGCAGTGTGACGGACATCGGGTGGATCTGCATGTGTTTTTTGGACAGGCAGGTGCGCCACCTGGCCAGACTTTGCCGATGGCAACCATGCTGCGCAATGCCGAGGTGGCACTCAACAGTGCGCGGCAATCTGTCACCGGGTTCGCCTGGTACAGCGAGGCGCAGGAGGCAACCCGCCTGTCACACCTGGGTCTGCTGTCCGATCTGCGCATGGCTGCCGTTGTGCCGCAGTTGCAAATGTGGCTGCAACCCAAATTTTCGCTGCGCACAGGTCGCGCGATGGGAGCCGAGGCCCTGGTGCGCTGGCAACATCCGCAACGCGGCTTTATCACCCCCAATGACTTTATTCCGATTGCCGAACAGACCGGCGCAGTGACTCTGATCACCGACTGGATGCTGGGGCAGGCCATGCGCACGCTTCAGCGCTGGCAGCAGAGCCACCCGGAGCTCAGCATCAGTGTCAACGTCAGTACCCGGGACTTGCAGGACCCCGGTTTCTTCCAGCGCGTAAGAAGCGGGCTGCAAGAACGGGCGATCAATCCGGACAAGCTGCGTTTGGAGATTGTGGAAAGCGGCCTGATGCAAGACGCACACGCCAGCATTGTGCTGATGCACCGCCTCACCGACCTGGGTGTTCAGCTCTCGATCGACGACTTTGGCACGGGTTATTCCTCTCTGGCCTATCTGCAGCAACTGCCAGTCACCGAGCTCAAGATCGACCGCAGCTTTGTGACACATATCGAGAGCCGGCCAGGTAACCGCCAATTGGTGCGTACCATGATCGAGATGGGCCACGGCATGGGCCTGCTGGTGACCGCGGAAGGGGTTGAGACCACTGCTGAGCGCGACTGCCTGCGCCAGCTTGGCTGCGATGTCATGCAGGGTTATCTGACAGCACGCCCGATGTTTGGTGCCGAGCTGCAAGCTTGGCTGGATAGCCTGCAAAAGTCACCCGGTGCCTGACCGCGGCTGTTTGACGGGGTTTGTTACGTCGCGCTGCCTGCCAATGGCACCGGCATTCGCAAATCGTCCAGATAGTCGTGGGCAATATTGATGGTGCTGCGCACGCCCAGATCGGCATGATGCTGTGCCAGCCATTGCTGGGTGTGTGCCCGTCCCAGGTCGCGCAGGGCGTTGATCAGACTGGCATCGGTGGACAGTTTGGTGGTCGCACCCAACTGCTCCAGCACCTCACCGCCGTCGATGCGATGCATCAGTATGTCCTTGTAATGCGCCGGGTCGAGCTTGCCTTCGCGCAGCAGGCGCTTCACAAAGTCGATCGCTCGCATCTCGGCAATCAGGGCGGCGTTGAAAGTGATCTCATTGAGCCGGTCCAGAATCTCCATTGCACCAGTGGGTAGCGCGTCCCGCTGGATCGGGTTGATCTGGACCAGCATGATGTCGCGGCTCTGGCATTGATAAATCAATGGGTGAATGGCCGGGTTGCCTGCGTAACCGCCGTCCCAGTAGTGCTCCCCGTCAATCTCTACGGCCTGGAACATCATCGGCAGGCAAGCCGAGGCCATGACCGCGCTGGCAGTCAGGCGCTTGCCAGTGAACACCTCGGCCCGACCCGTGCTGACATGGGTGGCCACAACAAACAGCTTGAGCCGTTTGAGACGGGCCAATCGCTCAAAATCGATCTGATGCGCAACAAACTCTTGCAGCGGGTTGAGCCCCAAAGGATTCGTCTGGTAAGGCGACACGGTACCGGCCCAGGCACGGGTCATCGAGTCGGCCCATTGCGCGGTGGGTGAGTTGCCTGCCCAACCAAACATCAAATCGAAGGGTGCGCGATGGGCTTGCCCCAGTGCACCCATGGTGACGATACCGTTCCAGAACTTGGCCAGTGACTCGCGTGCGGCCTCGCGCGCATCGGCATGTGGCCGGTCCTGAGCCAGTGCAAACCCATGCGCCATGGCGACCGCGTTCATCGCTCCTGCGCTGGTTCCGCTGATGCCCTCAAAGTCAATCCGGCCGTCTTCCAACAGTGCGTCGAGCACGCCCCAGGTAAAGGCACCATGTGAACCTCCACCTTGAAGAGCCAGGTTGATCGGGGGCAGGGTCATACTGCCCGGTTCTTGTGCGCTTGTGTTCATTGCCCGAGCTTAGCAAACACAACTTGCCAGGCGCTGCCAGTCTGTAGACTCGTGCTACAAATGACACGAGCCTTGCCCACTTTTCTCGCAACCCTCACCCGAAGTCTTCGTTTTCAGGAGTGTGTATGCCTCAAGATCTGGTTCACCTGCGCATATTGCGCACCCTCTTGTCCTTGTGCCTGGCGGCACTTGTCTTCACCCAGCTTGCTGGTTGCGCCATTCCTGCCACGGCCAAGGCCCCGGCAAGTGCCGTGCCAGTGGCGGGCCAGGGGACGGTGCTGATCCGGGTATCCATGGTGGGCCTTGTCAACATGAATGGCTTTGGCGTGCTGGCCAGACCCGTGGGAAAGCAGGAAACCGTTGAATTTAATGGGTGGAGCCTGGCCAGTGAGGGTTATTGGACCAAAACCGGCACGCAGGATGTCAAAGGGCAGCTGGTAGCCGCGCAATTGCCTGCCGGCAGTTATGAGTTTTTTTCTTTCATTGCGCTGAATTCGTCCGGTCTGGCGATGGGAACCGCCAAGAACGTCAAGCCCTTTTCCTACCCGTTTGAAGTCCGCCAGGGCGAAGTGACTTATCTGGGGGAGTTTCAACTCAAATTTGAACCTAAACGGGTGCCCAAACCCGGGTCAAGCACCGACTTGTCGTATCAGGTGTTGCTGCGTGATAACCTTACGCAGGATTTTCTGGATGCCAAAAAACTGATTCCTGACATCCGTACCGATCAGATCACGGTGCGATTGCTCGGTCGGGAAGCATCCAGGACAGCTCGGTAATCGCCGGGCCGTCACGCTAAAGCACCGTCTTTACCAGTTGACTTCTCGCTCAGGTGTGGCGCTGATCTTGTGGATCGACAGGTCCGCACCGTCGTACTCTTCCTCCTGGCTCAGGCGCAGGCCGGCCACGCTCTTGATCACGCCGTAAACCAGCAGTCCGCCTAAAGCGGCCCAGGCGACGCCCATGGCGGTGCCAATGAGTTGCGCGCCAAAACTCACGCCACCGAGTCCACCCAGTGCCTGGCTGCCAAAGATGCCAGCAGCAATACCACCCCAGGTGCCACACAGGCCATGTAAGGGCCAAACGCCCAGCACGTCGTCGATCTTCCAGCGATTTTGTGTCAGCGTGAACATGCTGACAAACAGCGCGCCAGCCACACTGCCTACGATCAATGCCCCGATCGGGTGCATCAGGTCCGAGCCGGCACAGACCGCAACCAACCCGGCCAATGGCCCGTTGTGCACAAATCCGGGATCATTTTTGCCCATCGCCAAGGCAGCCAGCGTCCCGCCGACCATGGCCATCAACGAATTCACCGCCACCAAGCCCGAGATCTTGTCCAGCGTTTGGGCGCTCATCACATTAAAGCCGAACCAGCCCACCGTCAGAATCCACGCGCCAAGCGCCAGAAAAGGGATGCTTGAAGGTGGGTGCGCCGAGATGCCACCGTCTTTGCGGTAACGGTTGGCGCGTGCACCCAGCAGGATCACCGCCGGCAGCGCAATCCAGCCACCCACCGCATGCACCACGACGCTGCCGGCAAAGTCGTGAAACTCGGCACCAGTCAGGTTCTTGAGCCACGCCTGCACGCCAAAGTGCTGATTCCAGGCGATGCCTTCAAAAAACGGATAGACAAACCCGACCACAACCGCCGTGGCAACCAGTTGGGGCCAGAAACGAGCGCGTTCAGCGATGCCGCCTGAAATGATCGCGGGAATGGCGGCAGCGAATGTCAACAGGAAGAAAAATTTGACCAGGTCGTAACCATTTTTTGCCGCCAGCTGCTCGGCACCGACAAAAAAGTGGGTGCCATAGGCGACGCCATAACCGATCAGAAAATACACCACAGTCGAGACCGAAAAGTCAACCAGGATCTTGACCAGCGCATTGACCTGACTTTTTCGCCGCACGGTGCCTAGCTCCAGAAATGCAAAACCCGCATGCATGGCCAGCACCATGATGCCGCCGAGCAGAATGAACAGGGCATCTGCGCCCTGTTTGAGTGCTTCCATGAGAACCTCTTTGAGTTAAATTGCTTTTAATTGGTGCATTCTTGTGGAAAACCAGAATAACGCACCAACTTAAAGCAAGAAACGCGCCAAAACTGCACTTGAATGCTGGTTGGACATCTGGCGGATGGCCATCGCAGGCTTGTTCTCGGTTGCTATACTGCCATGGCGCCGATTTGACAGAATTGCGGGCGCATAACAAGTTCCGCTAAAGATGCCTGCCAACCCGGTCGTGCCTTTAGCATTACCGGGTTTTTTTGTTGCCAACGCCTGCCATGATGATCGCCACGCCACAGTCCATGCACTTTGATGCAGCACTTGCCCTGCAAAGTGGCGCCAGTCTGCGCGGCTACAACCTGAGTTTTGAAACCTACGGCACACTCAATGCCGCCAAGTCCAATGCGGTACTGATCTGCCATGCGCTGAACGCCTCGCATCATGTTGCCGGTGTGTACCCGGACCAGGCCAGGAGTGAAGGCTGGTGGGACAACATGATCGGCCCGGGCAAACCGCTCGACACCAACCGTTTTTTTGTCATTGGCACCAACAACCTGGGCTCGTGTTTTGGCTCCACCGGGCCAATGCATATCAACCCTGACACCGGGCGTGTCTATGGCGCGGATTTTCCGGTGGTGACCGTCGAGGACTGGGTCAATGCGCAGGCCCGGTTGCTCGACGTGTTGGGCATCAGCACATTGGCTGCAGTGATGGGCGGCAGCCTGGGCGGCATGCAGGCACTGAGTTGGACACTTCAATATCCTGAGCGCGTACGACATGCGCTGGTGATCGCCAGTGCCCCCAATCTGACCGCAGAAAACATCGCCTTCAACGAAGTGGCCCGCCGCGCCATCGTCACCGATCCCGACTTTCATGCGGGCCATTTTTATCAGCACGGGGTGGTTCCCAAGCGTGGCCTGCGTATCGCCCGCATGATCGGGCACATCACCTATTTGAGTGACGATGTGATGAACGAGAAGTTTGGCAGGCAACTGCGTGACGCGGTGTTGGCACAAGCGCAGAGCACGGGCATGGTCGTCGACGCGGGCAGCTACAAATACAGCACACAGGAGATCGAGTTCCAGATCGAGAGTTACCTGCGTCATCAAGGCGACAAATTTGCGGAGTACTTTGACGCCAACACCTATTTGCTGATCACCCGCGCGTTGGACTATTTTGACCCGGCACGCGCCTATGGTGGCAACCTGAGCCTCGCCTTGGGTCGTGCACGGGCCAAGTTCCTGCTGGTGAGCTTCACCACCGACTGGCGCTTTTCACCGCAGCGCAGCCGTGAGATGGTCAAGGCCCTACTCGACAACCAGCGCGATGTGAGTTATGCCGAAATCAGTGCACCCCATGGACATGATGCATTTTTGCTTGATGACGCAAGATACACGGGAGTTATTCGCTCTTATTTTGAGAGTATTGAGGTGGCCCAATGAGTGACCTCCTGATTCAGCAGACGCTGGCCGCGTTGGTACCACCGGGTTCACGCGTGCTCGACCTGGGATGTGGTGATGGGGCCATGCTTGCCTATTTGCAGCAGACCCGCCAGTGCAGCGGCTACGGTATCGAGATTGACGACGCCAATGTGCTGGCATGTGTCCAACGCGGCGTCAACGTCATCCAGCTCAATCTGGACGAAGGTCTGTCGATTTTTGAGGACGCCTCATTTGATGTGGTGTTGCAGATTGACACGCTGCAGCACCTGCGCAATGCGCAGGTCATGCTGCGTGAGACCGTGCGCGTCGGGCGTCTGGGCATTGTGGCGTTTCCCAACTTTGCCCATTGGCCCAACCGCCTGAGTGTGCTCAAAGGCCGCATGCCGGTGACCCGCCGCCTGCCCTACCAGTGGTATGACACGCCCAACATCCGGGTCGGCACACATGCCGATCTGGGCATCCTGGCCCGTGCCAGCGGTCTGAAGGTGTTGGACCAATTTGGCATTCAGGACGGAGAAACGGTTCGCCTGCTGCCCAACCTGCTGGCAGGCACCTCGGTCTACAAGTTGTCGCTTTAACGCCAGCAGTGCCCACGAGGGTCTCTACCAAACCGACATTTCGCCCCAATCTCCAGTCCTCTCACAACAATCAATTACCATGCCACATTCCACTTTCACCCTGTTTGATCCGGTTCGCGTTGGTGACATGTCCCTTGCCAACCGCGTTGTCATGGCGCCGCTGACGCGCAACCGTGCGCCCGATGCCATCCCGACACCGCTGATGGCGCAGTATTACGCCCAGCGAGCAAGCGCCGGTCTGCTGATCACGGAGGCCACTGCGATCAGTCACCAGGGCCAGGGTTATGCCGACGTGCCTGGTCTTTATGGCACCGAGCAGATCGACGGCTGGAAACAGGTCACCAAAAGTGTGCACGCCGTTGGCGGCAAAATTGTGGTGCAACTTTGGCACGTCGGCCGTGTGTCCCATACCAGCTTGCAGCCCAATGGGGGCAAGCCGGTCGCGCCTTCCGCCATCACCGCCAAAACCAAAACCGTGCTGATTCAGGACGGTGTACCCAGTTTTGTTGATACCTCCGAGCCACGTGCCTTGCAGGCTTATGAACTGCCAGACATCGTTCATACTTACCAGGCGGCGGCGCGCAATGCGGTGGAGACCGCGGGTTTTGATGGCGTAGAAATCCATGCTGCCAATGGCTATTTGCTGGATCAATTCCTCAAAAGTGGGTCGAACCAGCGTCGCGATGACTTTGGCGGCAGCATCGAGAACCGTGCAAGGCTGCTGCTGGAGGTGGTGCGCGCCATCACCGGTGCCATCGGTGGCGGCCGCACGGGCATCCGTTTGTCACCAGTCACACCGGCCAACGATGCATTTGATCCGGATCCGCAGCCGCTGTTTGACTATCTGGTGCGTGAACTCGCCGAGTTCAACCTTGCTTACATCCACATCATCGAAGGCGCCACCGGAGGTGCCCGTGACCTGCCAGACCGTCCGTTTGACTATGTGGGCGTGCGCCGTGCCTACCGTGCCGCAGGCGGCAAAGGTGCCTGGATGGTCAACAATGGGCTGGACAAGGCACTCGCCGAAGATGCACTCAAGCAGGGCGCGGATCTGGTGGCTTTTGGCCGTCCCTTCATCGCCAACCCGGATCTGGTGGAGCGGCTGCGCCGCAACAAGCCTTGGAACGTGGGCGACCGCAATACCTATTACGGTGGTGGTGCCAAAGGGTATACCGACTACCCGACGCTGGGCAAAGCCTGAAACGCACGGCGCGATCAGCCGCGTAGCGCCTGCAACTCGGCAATCGTGACGTGCAGCCGGTTGGACAGGTTGCGTGCCACCGCCTGCATGATCAGCAGGGCCAGACTGCCATGCTGTTTGGCCAAATCGTCGAAATTCGCGCGTGACAGGGCAAAAACGTCTGTATCGACCATCGCCACCGCATTGCCAGAGTGGCCCTGTTCGTCGATGAACCCCATGGCACCGATGATGCTGCCTGGCCCGGCAGTGGACAGGTGGTAGTTGTCTTTCTTGTGCAATGGCAGACTGATCTTGACCAAACCCCGACGCACGATGAACAAGCCATTGTCTGCCGCGCCGGCCTTGAAGACCTTTTTGCCCGCCTTGATGCAGCGTGACTCCAATCGCTGAGCCAAGGCTTGCAGTGCGTCTTGTGGCTGTCCAGACAGTAAGGGCAACTCGTTGAGTTCAAGCAGCGCGGTCTCGGATGGGTCTGCGGGGGCGGTCGCGACACGCAGTGTCTCAACCCACTCCAAGGCGGAATCCAGATCTTGAAAAACAAACGCCTTGTTGGTACGTCGAACCACGCCGGTATCTTTCAGGAATCGTTTCATGCGCAGCCCGCTGGGCAAGCCTTTGGGCATGTCACAGAACACCAGGTAGCCATTGTTTTCTTCCAGCCGACTCTGGATCTGCTCCAGCACATGGGTGGCGGTGACATCCAGCGACTGCACCCGACGCATGCTCAGAATGACATAGCGGCAATGCTCGATTTCTGGCTCCAATGCTTTGTACAACTGGTTCGCCGTGCCAAAAAACAGGCTGCCTTGCAGCTCAAACACGACGATTCGCTCATCTTCGGCGGCGACTGCGCCCAAGTTGGCACCAAAGCGGGTATTGCGGGAAAAAAACTGCTCACCATCAATCCGGCTGCGGATGATCGTGCTGCGGGTCTGCTCCCGGATGAACAGAAACACCGCCAATGCCACGCCCACTCCGGACGCTGCGATCAGGTTGCCAAATAAAGCCACCAGAATCACCGCGACAATGACCAGAAAATCCAGCCGGGTCGCCCGGTTGAAAAAGAACTGCAGACTCTGGCGGTCAATCATTCGCGCACCTACCACAATCAGAATGGCGGCCAGTGCGGCCACCGGCACCCAGGCAATCAGCGGTGCCAGCAGCAAAAATGCCAACAACGAAAACACACCCGCCAGCACACCACTGCGCCGGGTGGTGCCACCACTGCTGAGGTTAACGACTGAGGCTCCCATGGTGCCCGCACCCGGTATGCCACCAATCAAGGCTGAGGTGATATTGCCCAGCCCCTGCCCGACCAGTTCACGGTCAGAATCGTGGCTGGTGTTGGCCATGGCGTCCAGAACCACACAGGTTTTCAGGGTATCAATCGACAGAAGGGCGGCCAGTGTCAATGCCGGTATCAGCACATTGACCACTGCTTCCAAGCCCAGTCCGCGCAGTGCCAGCCACTGTTCCCGTGCGCCGTCGAGCAGGCTGACATCGCCCACGCCGAGCTCACCAATCAGCAAAGGGTTGCTGACCGTACTCAGCAGGCTAGGATTGGCCAGCCCCAGCAGCAGATAACAGGCGACCCCGCAGAGCAGCGCCACAATTGCAGCGGGCACGAGCCTCGTGATCCTGGGAGTGATCAGCATCGTCGCGATCACGACCAGGCCGACCACGATGCTTTGCCACATCCAGACCCCGGGAAAAAGCAGGGCGGTGATGAGTTCGGTACCTGCCGGTGCCCCGAGCAACTTGGGGATCTGACTGCCAATGATGATCAGCCCGACGCCGCTGAGGTAACCACTGACCACCGGAAACGGAATGTACTTGATCAGCTTTCCCACACCAACCAGGCCCATGGCGATCTGGAAGGCCCCGGCCAGCAAGGCGATCAGCCCCAACATGAGGACCACTGTGGATGCCGCAATTTCCTGCTGGGTAAAAGTGATTGCCAATGCCGACAGCACCGCAGCGGCAGGCGCGCAGGGAGCACTGATGAGCCGTTGACTGCCACCCAGGGCCGGCGCCACAATGCCCAGCGCACTGGCCCCCAGAATGCCCGCCAAGGCCCCTTGCGCCGCCAGGGATCCACCCAATGGGGCAAAAATGGTGACACCAAAGGCGATGGCTGAGGGCAGCGCCACCAGCATAGCCGCCAGTCCTCCCCAGATGTCACCCGTCAGCGCATTGCGCTTAGGCACAGCTGGGGCAACAGGCAATAAAGTGTCGTCTGCCATAAATTCAGGTCGTGTCGGGCATGCCCATATTTGACGCCGCAAATCTCAAGTTTTGACCTACTTGTTCTAGTTGTTTTCGGTTTTTTTGCCGCTTGGCGGATTCGCCAAGCGCAGCAGCAGTGCAGCGGAAAACAGCGCCAACCCGACCAATATGGCCAATAGTGCGCTCACATCCGACACGGGCGCACCCATCTGGTTGAGCTTGAGCGATGCCTGAATTCCAGCTGTGCTGGGGAGTAGCCAGCGTGCGCCCTGCAAAACCTCGGGCAGGGCCTCTTCTGGCCACGAGAAACCGGATACAAATATCGCTGGCAAAGCGGTGAACAGAAGCACCTGCAGCGCCCGCTCACGGTTACCAAACCACAGGCCAAGCAAGGCACCCATGCTGCAGACCGCCGGTATGTAACACGCCAGCAGCAGCAAGGCACCACCTGGATTGCCGCCGCGTGGGAAGTCCTGCAGCCAGAAGATCCAGCCAAAGTACAGCAGACCATTGGCATACCCGACGGTGCAAAATGCCAGTAAGCGCCCGACCCAGGTGGCCGCATCGGTGCGTTGAAATCCGGTTTCGGTCCATAGACCCACCAGCATGCCGACACCCATCAGCAAGGTCTGCTGCAAGATCAGCAAGGCGACCGCAGGCACGACGAAGCTGCCATACCCTTGCGTCGGATTGAACAGGGCCACCGTCTGAGTCCCAATTGGGCTTCGGTTGACTGCGGCTTGCAAGGCAGACTGCCCAGCCACTTGCAACTTCATCAGCTCGACGCCCGCAGACACTGTGCCGATCGACTCTGAGAAACCAGTCAACACCGCTTTGTTGAGCAAGGCATAGGCACCGTTGGCCTGGACCGTGACCACTGCAGGGCTGCCGCGCAGGACATTGCGCTTGAGATCACGTGGCAGCACCACATAACCTTCCACCTCCCCGGACCACAGGGCTTGTTGTGCAGCGCTTTCGTCACCAGTGACCAGGCGCACGTTCAAGTGTGGGCTGGCGCGGGCAAAGCGGGTGAGTTGACGCGACAGGCTGGTATGGTCTAGGTCAACCACGGCCACTGGCACTTGGGTGACCGTTTGTGTGCCATAGGGCCAGGGATAGAAGAACCCATAAATCAGAGGTGCCAGCGCAAGGATGATCAAAACCCCCTTGTCGCCGGCGATGGTTTTGAGCGTGAACAACCATCCCATGAAAAGTCGGCGTGCGACAGCCATCAACGGCCTCCCCAGCGCTGTGGCAGCCTTACTGCACGGTGCAGCAATACAGCGCACAACGCGCCCAAGCCAAGGGTTGCCACAAGCAAACCCGCCATCACGGTAGTTGAATAGTACAGGGGGGCCGCCATTTGCAATTGTTCCACCTGCAGGCGGATGTAATGGGTGTAGGGCAACAATTGCGCCCAGCCACGCGCCAGTGGCGGCATGGATTGCAGCGGGAACCCCATGCCACTAAACGCAAAAGCAGGTGCGGTGATGAACCCGGTGGCTGACAATGCCGTGCGCAAGGAAAGTGTGGCCACCGCAGCCAGCGCCCCCATGACCAGTGACAGTGCCAGAAACACAAGCAAAGCCCAGGCGACCCAGATCACGGAGCCCGGTGGCTGCCAGCCTCGGCCCCAGGTCAGTCCCAACAGACTCAGCAGGGCAACGAGTCCCAGGCCGATCCATGACCATGTCAGTTTACCCAGCAATGCGGCAGTGGTTTGCAAAAGTCCTTGTGGCTGCACCAACCATTGCCCGAGAGTGGCATCTCGCAGCTCACGCCCGACACTCCAGGCGCCTGCGGTCATGGCCAGGATATGCAGCAAAGCGGGTATCAGCGCTGCCGCCAAAAACTGCTCATAGTTCTGCGACACGTTGAAAAGTGTCACCAGCCGGGTTTGTATCGGCTCCATGGCTGACCGGGTCAAAAGCGCCGGCTGACCCCGTTTGTTGCGCGCGCTCATCTCGACCCCGGCCGATAGGGTGGCGACCACGGTACGAACGTCTCGCTGAATCAGCCCGGAATGTGTCCCAAACTGCGCGTTATGCAGCAAGGTGACCTGTGCGGCCTGGCCCAGTTTGATAGCGCGCGCAAAGTCGGGTGGAATACTCACTACGGCATACACATCGGTGCGACGCAGCGCTTGCGTGGCTTGCGCCGTATCGTTATAGGTGTCCACCAGTTTCAAGCCTGGGGTGGCTGCCAGAAAACGCTGCAACTGGCGCGACAGTCCCGAGTGATCCTGATCAATGACGGCAATCGGCAAATTTTGCGGCAGCCCGGCAGAAAATATCCAGCCAAACAACAGACAGCCAAGCATTGGCACCCATGAAATCATGGCCAGATCCCAGGGGCTGGCGCGCAGGCGTGAAGCCTCGCGTCGCGCACTGCTGACAAAGGTTTGCCAGAAAACCATGCCGTGCCTTTGCCTTGGGCAAACTAGTGCACCAGCACGCTCATGCCCGGACGTGCACCCGCGATGACCGCCAGTGGGCGCGCCTTCACCTCAAAAGTGCGGGCATCAAAACCCTGGCCCGCCCGGGTGGCCCGCCAAGTGGCAAAGTCGGGTAACACGGCGCTGTGAAACACCTTGAAGCGAACCTGCCGGTTGTCCAAAGCCGGCAAAACCGCCTCAAATTCGGTGCCTTGGGCAAAACGCGCCAGTCGGTCCTCACGCACATTGAGAACCACCCATTGATCATTGGGGTCGACCACCGTCACCACCGCCACGCCCTGGGCAGACAATTCGCCCACCCTGGCCAGCACTTTTGCCACTTCGCCCGCCACCGGGCTCTTCAGCTCGGTCTCGGCCTGTGCAGCCTGCACCTCAGCCACCATGCCCGCCAACTGGCGTGCCTGCGCATTGGCTGCCGCCTTGTCTTCTGACCGTGCCCCTGCACGCGCCAGGTCGTACTGGGCCTTGGCAGCGAGCGCCTGGTCCCGGGATGCTGAAGAATTGGCAAACGCTTCGTCGCGTTTTTGGGCGGCCACCAGGCCGTCCCTGGCCAAACCGTCCACTCGCTTGAACGAAATTTGTGCCAGATCGGCCGCCGCCTGGGCACGTTGCCATTGCAGGCGCGCCATCTCGATTTCCTGAGGACGCGCACCATTGCCGGCCTTGTCAGCCACAGCCTGAGCGGCCTGTTGGGCGGCCGTGGCCTGCGCCAGTTTGGCGGTGACTTCGGGGCTGTCGGTGCGCATCAGCGGGCTGCCGATGTGCACCAAGTCGCCCTCACTGACCAAAACCTGCGCAATGCGGGCCGTTACTTTAGGCGCGATGTCGGTTTCCCGGGCCTCCATCTGACCTTGAAAAACCTCCGGGGGTGACTGGCTTGCTCGCCACAGGCCATAGGCAAGAAAACTCACCAGGGCCACGACTGCAAGGGCCATGGTTGCGTATTTCAGGAAACTGGTCTTCTGCATTTTCATTGAACTCTGATATCTGCCCGGCTGGCATATGCGCTGAATTGTTCGGACAAGCCGCAACTCTCCAGCAGCAGTGCAAGTGCCACCACATAGTCATAGGCTACCTGGGCGCGTTCGGTTTCAACTTTGACCTGGTTGACTTCAGCGTCCATCAACTCCAGTGCAGTGCCGGTGCCTTCGCGCAGCGCCGCAGTGCGTAGTCGCACCACTTCCTGCGCGAGGACCACCCCCGTTGCCGTGGCCAGAAACTGCTGGCGAGTCTGTTCCAGCGTACGCCAGTTTTTCTCCACCAGCAAACTGATGTCACTGCGGGCCTGCAGTTCGAGATGTTTGACCTGCTCGATCTGTTGCTGTGAGGCGGCTGCCAGCAGGTTGCGGTCGACTGCGTCGTAAAGCGTCCAGCGGGCTGCGATACCACCTACCCAATCCGTCTGGCCAAATGCAAGTTCGCGTTGTCCAAAGGCAAATACCTGGGGTTTGCGCAAACCCTCCTGGCCTTGATGCAATTGGCGGGCCTGTGCCTGCTTGGCTGCTACCTTGGCCAGGCCCGGATGCTTGGCCAGTGCGGCCGACAGAAAGTACGACAGTGGCTCAATCGGCTGGGTCAAGACAAATAAATCAGTGGTGGGGGTGACCGGAGTCTCTGCTCTAAGCGTGTGTGATAAGGCCACCGATGCAAGTTCCGCATCACTACGGGTTTTCTGGGCGTTGCGACGTGCTTCTTCGTATGCCGCTTGCGCCTGCAGGCGCTCCACTCTCGAAATCACACCCGCTGCCAGCATTCTGGATGCGGCTGCGTCATGTCTGGTGATGTCATCCAAAGCGGCTTGACGCAACGTGGCCGCTTTGGCGGCCAATTGGGCACCAAAGTAGCGCTGCACCAGCTGCGTGACCAATTCCTCCCCGACTTTTTGAGTATCCGCAAGGGCTTCATCACTTTGGGCCTGCACAAATCCGCGAACCGAATCAGCCACCCCACCGTTATAAAGCGGCCATACGGCGGACACTGATTGAGTGGTGCCATTGTCAGCACGGTTGTAGCTGTAGTTCGAAGGAAACTGCGGCATCGAGATGCCGGGGCCTTGCAGCGAGGGCGGCAAAAGCTGACCAACATTGGCCAGGGCCTGGTTGATCGGATCGAGGTTAAAGTTGAGGTTCAGGTTGTAGGCATAAGCCGTTGCAGTCAGGCTTACAACGGGTCCGCCCAGACCTTGCATCCCCTGCACCTGAAGTGACTTGCCATGCGCAGCCGCCTGGGCAGCGGCAAGTTGATCCGAACTGGCGGTGAGGCGTTGCAGAGCAGCCTCAAAGCTCAGGCTTTGCGACTGCGCTTGCGCCAGGCTCGAGCCAGCTGCTAGCAGTAAGGTGACCGCCCAATTCAGAAAATGTGGCATGAATGAACCGTGCAACCCTGGCGTCTGAAGACAGAGCGCGGATTATCCTGATTACAGTCGCATCGTGTCGACTGAAATGACGGCACTGAGCGTATGCAGCGAGCTTGGCGCAATCGTGATGCGGTCCGGCCCGGCGTTACAGGTTTCCACGCACAACATCTGCTGGTATTCTCCGGCGGCCATGTCAGGAAAACTTTTCTCTTTTTCAGACCAGGGGTTCCAGACCACTGTCGAGCTGCTGCCCGACTTGCTGACACTCACCGTGCGTTTGAGCGTCGGGTCATCGATCAGACTGCTGGTGCTTGTGTCGAAGTAGATTCGGTCAGTTTCCCCGTCAAACCGTACTGCGCCACTTTGTCGGCCAGTCACCATGCCATGCACTTTGTCCAGGAAACTGCAACCGTCAAGACCGTGTACCGCAGTTTGTGTGATATCTGAGGTACAAAAATAGGTGTGCAGCGCCTGTGAAATCTCAAATGGCGCATCACCGGTATTGCTTGTGATGAGTGCGAGCGTCAGCGTGTGGCCCACCGTCACAACCAGTTCCAGATCAAAGGCGTGGTCCCATAAGACACGCGTTTCGGCGTCATCACTGATACCCAAGCGCAGCACCATCTGTCCGGCAGCATCCGTTGCGGCGGCCCGCATCTGCCACATCCGCGTGCGCACAAATCCGTGCGCTGGCTTGTCTGGTACGGCGCCAAACCAGGGCCAGCAAACCGGCACACCACCGCGTACCGGTTTGCCACTCTCAAACAGGGCCGCTTTGGAGAGCCAGATCACCGGTTGCTGACCAATGGGCTGCCAGCTCAGCAACTGCCCGCCGTGCAAGGCGATGCTGGCGCTGGCTTGTGCCGTGGTGACATGTGCCACTGGCAAACCTGGGCCGCGGTCTTCAAAATGCAGTTGACCAAGCATTGCAAATTGTTGGTTCAAAGCAGCTGTCTTCATTCTGGTTCCATGAAACAATATCAAAAACGCAGCATACTATATATACCCAGTTTGCGCTAGAGCCAAATTATCTTCAAATTTGTCTGACACTGAACGGCGACGGGTCGGCACACACTGTAACCGGAGCCAGCCGGGCAACGGGCGACTGAAACCAAAACACAATCGTGGCATGATTCATGGTTGATCCCACTGTCCCGGAGCCTTGTATGAACGCGCCATTGACCACAGCCATCTTGAACACCCACCAAACCTTGCACGACGTTGGCGCCAAATGGGACAACGACATCCTGCACCAACTCACGCAATACATCGCCGTGCCAGCCAAGTCGCCGATGTTCGACCCTGACTGGGCACAGAACGGGTTTATCGATACCGTGGTGCGCCATGCTGCCGACTGGGTTCAGGCACAACAGGTGCCCGGACTGGAGCTCGAAATTGTGCGTCTGCCTGGGCGCACACCCGTGCTGTTCTTCGAAATTGCGGCGCGCGGCGCTGCGGTCAACCCGGCACCCCGTGCTGAGCAGACCGTCGGCTCCGGGGCGGTGGCGACACAGACTGTCCTGATGTACGGCCACCTCGACAAACAACCCGAGTTCTCGGGTTGGCGCAGCGACCTTGGCCCCTGGAGCCCCAAATACATGGACGGCAAGCTCTACGGGCGAGGTGGTGCTGATGATGGTTATGCGGTGTACGCTGCCATTGCTGCAGTGCAGGCAGTGCAGGCTCAAGGCGGTGCTCACCCGCGCATCGTCGGTCTGATTGAAACCAGCGAAGAAAGCGGCTCACACGACCTGCCCGCTTACATCGATGCCCTCAAACTCCGACTCGGTGAGGTTGGGCTGGTGATTTGCCTGGACTCGGGTGCGGGCAACTACGACCAGTTGTGGCTGACCAACAGCCTGCGCGGCAATGTCACCGGCGTACTCAAGGTCGCGGTACTCACCGAGGGTGTGCACTCGGGCGATGCCAGTGGTCTGGTGCCGTCAAGTTTTCGCATCATGCGCCAGGTGCTCGATCGGCTTGAAGACAGTGCCACGGGCCGCCTGCTGCCGGCGCAGTTTCACTGTGAAGTACCCGCCGATCGTGTCGCCCAAGCCCGCGCGACAGCGGCAATCCTCGGTGACGAGATTTACAAGCGCTTTCCATGGGCGCATGCCGACTGCGGAGGTGCCACACAAGCGACATTGCCAACCACCACCGACCCACTACAGGCTTTGATGAACCGGACCTGGATGCCCACTTTGAGTGTGACCGGAGTGGATGGCATGCCCAATCTGCAAAATGCCGGTAACGTGCTGCGCCCCTACACGGCCTTCAAGATCAGTTTGCGTTTGCCGCCACTGGTGGATGCCGCTCAAGCGGTGCAAAGCCTCAAAACCCTGCTTGAAGACAACGCACCGTACCAGGCCAGCGTGACGTTTGAGGGGGGTGCCGGTGCCACCGGCTGGAACGCGCCAGAGAGCGCGCCTTGGTTTGAGCGTGCAATGAATGCCGCGTCCCAGAGCTGCTTTGGAGCACCTTGCGGCCACATCGGACAGGGCGGGACCATTCCACTCATGAACATGCTGGCCAAGGGGTTCCCAAAGGCGCAGATGATGGTGTGTGGAGTGCTCGGCCCCAAGAGCAATGCCCATGGACCCAACGAGTTCCTGCATGTGCCCTACGCCAAAAAGCTCACTGCTGCAGTCGCGCAAGTTCTGGCGGCTGCGGCCCAAGCCTGACTTGGTGGCGCAGCGGCGTTGACGCCAGCGCGCAGTGGTCAGAGTTTTTCGGTCTCACCGGCCTTGGGTTGCCACTTCATCAGCGCAGTTTCTATGCGGCCCACCAGGGCGTCCAGTGCCAGTGCAAAAACGGTCAGCACCACAATGCCGGCCATCACGGTGTTGATGTCGAAGCTGCCCTCGGCCTGCAAGATCAGGTAACCCACACCCTGGCTGGAGCCCAGGTACTCGCCCACCACGGCACCCACAAACGCCAGCCCGACCGAAGTGTGTAACGAGCTGAACACCCAGGCGGTTGCGCTGGGCAGGTAGACATGGCGCAGCAACTGGTGCTGACTGGCGCCAAGCATTCGCGCATTGGCCAGCACCACCGGACTGACTTCCTTGACGCCTTGGTAAACATTAAAAAACACAATAAAAAACACCAGTGTGACGCCCAAGGCCACCTTGGAGCCCATTCCCAGACCGAACCAGACGGAAAAAATCGGGGCCAGGATGATGCGCGGCATGGCGTTGGCCGCTTTGATGTAGGGCTCCAGGATGGCGCTTGCCATGGGTGAAAGCGCGAGCCACAACCCGCCGCCCAGTCCCAGTGTTGCGCCAATGGCAAACGCCATGAGGGTCTCGGCCAGCGTCACAGCCAGGTGCTGGTAGATGTCTGCATCCACCACAAACCAGGCCCAGATACGCTCGCCCATCTTTAGCGGCTCGCCGAAAAAGAAGGCGGCCTGCCGGTCATTGTCAAACATCATCGGAGGGATCAGGCCCGGTGTTGTCATGACATGCCAGAACACAAACAACAGCACCAGAAGACCCAGTTGCCAAAGCCACAGGTTGCCGCTACGCGGTTTGAGAGCTTTCCACATCGATGTCATGCCGCCGTGAGTTGTTGCCGGTAGCCCTTGAGGACCTCTTCGCGCAGGACCGCCCAGATGGACTGGTGCAGATCGATGAAACGGGGTGTCATTTTGATTTCTGCCACGTCCCGTGGGCGCTCCATGTCGATGGCAAAGTCACCAATCGGGTGGCTGCCCGGTCCGGCGCTCAGTACCACCACGCGATCACTCATGGCAATGGCCTCGTCCAGGTCGTGCGTGATGAACAGCACTGCCTTGCGTTTGGACTGCCACAGTGCCAACAGCTCGTTTTCCATGAGCTGGCGCGTCTGGATGTCAAGTGCCGAAAACGGCTCGTCCATCAAAATGATGTCGGGGTCGAGCACCAGCGTCTGCGCCAGGCTCACACGTTTGCGCATCCCGCCACTCATCTGGTGCGGGTAGCGGTCACCAAAGCCGCCCAGACCGACACGGCGCAGCCACTCATCGGCCTGGGCGTGCGCCTGTGCCGTGGGCATGCCGCGAAATTCCAGGCCGGCCATCACATTGCCAAGCGCGGTACGCCAGGGCATCAGGCTGTCGGCCTGAAACATGTAGCCAGCCCTTTTGTTGATGTCCTTGAGAGGCTGGCCAAACACCTCTACCGTGCCCGAGCTCGGAACCAGCAGCCCCGCGCCCACGTTCAGCAGGGTGCTTTTGCCGCAGCCGGTTGGCCCCACAACGCTGACAAACTCGGCAGCACCCACGGTCAGGCTCACATCTTTGACAGCGGTGTAGCGCTGGCGCGGGTTATGCCTGTCGGTGAAGGTGCAGGCGACGTCCTGCAAACGCAAGGCCGGGGTCATGTCAACCCTGGGGATACTTTGCGATCGCCTTTTTGACAAAGTCGTTGGTATAGACCGCGTTGAGGTCGAGTTTGGCGGCACCCAGTTTGGCGTCGACACTGGCCAGGGCCTTGAAGGCCGTTTCAGCGCCCTTGGCGGGAATCATGCCATCGGGTGACAGGGCTTTTTGAGCCGCCAGGAAGCCGTCGATGTAGACCGCACGGTCACCCAGCAGGTAGCTCTCGGGCACCACCTTGATGATGTCGCCCGGGCCGGCCTTCTGGATCCACTTGTTGGCCCGCACCATGGCGTTGGCCAGTGCTTGCGCGGTGTTGGGATTCTTGTCCAGGAAAGCTTGCGGCGCATACAGGCAGCCAGCGGGCATGGGGCCGCCAAACACCTTTTCGGATTCAGCGGGCATGCGGGTATCAGAGATGATCTTCAAGTCGCCGGAGCGCGCCAGCAAGGTGATGACCGGGTCCAGATTGCTCATGGCGTCAATTTGCCCCGAACGCATGGCCGCCACGGCGCCGCTGCCGGTGCCAACACCCACAATGCTGACGTCACCTGGTTTCAGGCCGACCTTGGCCAGCAGAAAGTTGACCATCACATTGGTTGAGCTGCCGGGCGCAGAAACCCCGACTTTTTTGCCTTTGAGGTCAGCAATCGACTTGAAGTTGGGCATGGTCTTGGGGTTGACACCCAAAACGATCTGTGGTGTGGCCCCTTGCAGCACAAAGGCGCGCATGGGCTGGCCCTTGAACTGCATATTGATGGTGTGTTCAAACGCGCCCGACACCACATCGGCACTGCCACCCACCACCGCTTGCAAGGCTTTGGCACCACCCGCAAAGTCCACAATGGTGACGTCCAGCCCTTCGGCCTTGAAGTAGCCCAATTGCTCGGCGATGGTCAGCGGCAGGTAATAGAACAGGTTCTTGCCGCCCACGGCCAACGACAGCTTGACTTTTTCGGGGGTTTGGGCGGTAGCCAGGCCAGGGAATGTGGTGGTGGCCAGTCCGGCCAGCGCGCCGGCAACGAGTTCACGTCTTTGCATTGGGGTATGTCTCCAGGGTTGAAAGGAATGCAGGGCGATCTGATGCGCCCTGTCGGGGTGAATGATAACTGCCAAAACGGCATCAAGCGCAGTCAGCATGCACTTGGTTTGCTATGCAATTCATTGATGTCCGTCAATGCACCAGAGGTGTCTTCCCGGTCTGACGGGCTTGCCTTGCAAGCCACACAATGGCCAGGCCGGTCAGTACCACGGGAATCAGAGAGCCCGCGTTGAGCCATTGCCAGCCACTGGTGGTGATCAGGACACCCGAGCTGAAGGAGCTCAGCGCGGTGGTGGCAAAGACAAAAAAGTTGAGCGCTCCCTGGGCGCGGTCCTTTTCGCCAGCGGTGTAAGTCTGCAAGGACAGTGTGGTGCTGCCAGTGAACAGGAAGTTCCATCCCACACCCAGCAGAAACAGGGCGATCAGGAACTGATGCAGGTCCACCCCCGACAGGGCAATGGCAATACACAGCAGGTTCAACAAGACGCCCACCCCCATGATGGGCAGCACACCAAAACGTTTGATCAGGTGTCCGGTCACAAAGCCGGGCGCAAACATGCCGATCACATGCCACTCCAGCACCAGCGCTGCATCGCTGAAGGGCAGACTGCACTGTTGCATGGCCAGCGGGGTGGCGGCCATCAGCAGGTTCATCACGCCAAATCCAAGCGCGCCGGTGACCGCTGCCACGATAAACACGGGCTGGCGCATGATCTGGCGCAGCGGGCGGCCTTCGGCGCTGGCCTGTTTGGCGGGCAGTGGCGGAAAACGGATGAAGTGAAGCACCGCCATCGACAAAAGGGCAACGCCGCCAAGTGCAAGATAGGCACCCACAAAGGGTACAGCGGTCATGGTTCGGGTTTGCGCCGCCAGGTTGGGGCCCAACACTGCACCCAGCAAGCCACCGGCCATGACCAAAGAGACTGCTTTTTCGCGGTAGCCGCTGGCAGCCAGCTCGGCCGCAGCAAATCGGTACAGATTGCCATTGGCGTTGTAATAACCGGCCACCAGCGTGGCGATGCACAACAACCAGAAGTTGCGACTGACGGCTGCATAGGCGCATAGCAGGGCGCTGCCGATTGCGACCAGCAGGCCGAGTTGGAACGATGCCTTGCGGCCAAATCGATGCTGCGTTTTGGCCACCAGCGCGGTCGACACCGCACCGCCGACCACATAGGCCATGACCGGCAGGGTGGCCATCCAGCCCAAAGGCGCCAACTCAAAACCGACCAGTCCATTGATGGCGATAAAAGTGACGTTATTGGTCAGAAAAAGTCCTTGGCAGACAGCCAGAAACCAGAGGTGTCGGTTCATGCAGAATAGGGCAGATGGGCAAGCGCTGCATTGTCGCTGTATCAGGCAAGCCTTGGCCCCAAAACATTCCTCCAAAGTGAAGGGACTGCCGTCCACCCATGTCAATGACCCACCACCTGAGTTTGCGTACCGCGTTGCTGCTGACTTTGCCGCCACTGCTGTGGGCAGGCAACGCTGTGGTCGGGCGGCTGATGGTGGGCCAGGTGCCCCCGATCACCTTCAATCTGCTGCGCTGGCTGTTGGGTTTTGCCCTGTTGCTGCCGCTGGCGTCCTGGGTGCTCAAGGCCGACAGTCCTTTGTGGCAGCACTGGCGGCGTATGGCCCTGCTGGGCTTGCTGGGCATGGGGAGTTACAACGCCTTGCAGTACATGGCGCTGAAGACATCCACGCCCTTGAACGTCACCCTGGTGGGGTCGAGCATGCCCATTTTTATGCTGGGTCTGGGCCGGCTGTTTTATGGTGCGGCGATCCGGCGCCAGCAATGGTGGGGTGTGGGTTTTTCCACGCTTGGGGTGTTGACCGTGCTGACGCGCGGCGATGTGGCGCAATTGAGCAGTCTGCGTCTGGTGCCTGGCGATATTCTGATGCTGCTGGCCACGGCGACCTGGGCGTGGTACAGCTGGTTGCTGATCAAGCCGCCAGCAAATCAGCCTGACCCGGTGGCCTTGCGCACCGATTGGGCCGCCTGGATGCTGGCGCAGGTGATACCAGGGATGATGTGGTCCGCGCTTTTTAGTGGCGTGGAATGGGCGGTGGTACCGGATTTGCAAGTTCACTGGGGCTGGCCGCTGCTGAGCGCTCTGGCTTACGTGGCTATCGGGCCTTCCGTGGTCGCCTATTACTGTTGGGGCCGCGGGGTATCGCAGGCTGGGCCGCAAGTGGCGGGCTTTTTTGTTAACCTGACGCCGCTGTTCGCCGCGCTTTTGTCGGCAGCGGTGTTGGGTGAAATGCCCAAACCGTATCACGCGCTCGCCTTCGCGCTGATCGTTGGCGGCATTGTCATCAGTTCACGACGTTGAGGCAGATTGATGCTGGCCACTTCTGGACACCGATTCCTTGAGTTTTTGCGGCGTTATATGCGCTTTTGCCACATCACCCTGCTGATTTTGATGATGCAGGCGGCGTCTGCGCAGGACAAACCGCCCGGGTCCGATGCGCCGCGCGGTACCTGGGCCACGGCCCCGCGACATTCCGCTGGCATTGCCCCCGATCCACTGCAATGGATCGACTCGGCGATCGTTCAGGTCTATGCAGCCGGAACATACGGTTGGCGCGGTTATTTTGCGGTGCATCCCTGGATCATCTACAAGCGCCGCGGCGAGGTCAGCTACACCCGTTATGACGTCGTTGGCTGGCGTGCACCCAACGTGGTGCAACGAAACTACGCCGTGCCCGACGGGCTTTGGTACGGAGCAACTCCCAAGCTGCTGGTGGACCACCGTGGCACTGATCTGGAGCCCATGGTTGATGCCATCGAGGCCGCCATACTCAGCTACCCCTATGCAGACCAGTACCGCAGCTACCCGGGACCCAACAGCAATACCTTTCTGGCACACATCGGGCGTGAGGTGAAAGCGCTGCAGCTTGACCTGCCGGCCAATGCGATTGGCAAGGACTTCAGGCCCATATCAGACCCATTGGGCATGTCGCCCACGGGTTCCGGGCTGCAATTTTCTGTGCTGGGGCTGTTTGGCCTGAGCGTCGGTTCTCAGGAAGGATTTGAGATCAATCTGCTGGGTTTGGGTTTTGGCCTTGACCTCAACCCGCCGGCGCTGCGACTGCCTTTTGTCGGCCGCCTGGGATTCGATCGCTAAGATCGGAAACCATGACAGAGTCGCTTTCTCTTCGGGTTTTGCCGGACTTGGCCCCATCACTTGCAGCAGAATTGCGCCGGGCAGCCCGGGACGCGCCGCACCAACCGTTTATTCGCATGGCTGGCGGTGAATGGAGTTACGCCCAGTTTGACGCTGACACCGACCGCGTCGCCGCTGGCCTGCACGCCCTGGGTGTGCGCCGTGGTGACAACGTCAGCCTGATGTTGCCCAACTGCATCGAATTTGCCGTGTTGTGGTTTGCACTGGCCAAACTCGGTGCGGTCACCGCGCCGGTCAATACGTCTTTTCGTGGCCAGGTGCTGCTCAATGCCATCAATTTGGTCGAAAGTCGCCTGTTGCTGGTTCATGCATCGCTGCTTGTTGCGCTGGACACGCAGCGCCCTCAGTTATCGACGATCGAACAAATTCTGGTGGTGGGGGGTGAACCCGCACTTGACTGCCTGCGCTACGAGACTCTCTGGCAGCTTGAACCAGGGCCGCTGACACTGCCTCAACCCGACATCGGGTTTGCCGAGCTGTGTTTGCTGCTGTATACCTCGGGCACCACGGGACGGTCCAAAGCTGCCATGATTTCGCACCGCTTTGTGCTGGCGCAGGCACAGCTGACGATTGCCGGCCTGGGCCTGCGATCCGACGATGTCTTGTATTGCCCCTACCCAATGTTCCATCTGGATGCCGCGGTGATGACGATTGCCCCGGCGTTGCTGCTGCGCGCAGTGGCTGCCATTGGCGAGCGTTTCAGCGTGTCGCGTTACTGGCAGGAACTGCGCGATCTGCAAGCCACCGTGTTCGACTTCATGGGTGCGACTATCACGATGTTATGGAAGCAGCCCCCATCGCTGGATGACCGCAATCATCGTGCCAGACTGGGCTGGGGTGTGCCTTTGCCGTCCTGGGCCCCGGAGTTTGAGGCGCGATTTGGCTGTCAACTGGTCGAGCTGTATGGTTTGACCGAGGCCGGCACCATGATCTTTACCCCCCGTCACGAGCCCCGGCGTCTGGGTGCCTGTGGCAAGCCAATGGGTCCCTTTGATGTTCGCTTGCTGGATGAGTCAGGTTTCGAGGTTCCGGTGGGGCAGGCCGGCGAACTGGTGATCCGACCGCAGGAGCCGTCCTTGATCATGCAAGGATATTACGGCATGCCCGAGGAAACATTGTTTGTGTTTCGTGACCTCTGGTTTCATACCGGCGATGTCCTGCGGCGTGATGCCGATGGTTTCTTGTATTTTGTTGGCAGGCGTAAGGACATTGTGCGACGGCGCGGCGAAAACATTTCTGCGGCAGAAGTTGAAATGGTGATTGAAACTCACCCTGATGTGCTGGAGTGTGCCGTGGTTGGGGTGCCCAGCGAGATGACCGAAGAAGAAGTACTGGCTTGTGTCGTTTTACGCTCCGACGCCAAGTTAGAACCGGGTTTGTTGCTAGACTTTTGTGTAACAAAGATGGCGCGGTTTATGGTGCCCCGCTACCTTCGCTTTATGCCGGACCTGCCGAAAACGCCGACCGACAAGGTCGAAAAATTCCGCTTGCAGCAGGAATTCAGCGGTGCCCAGAAGTGGGACCGTGAGAAATCAGCCTGGGTGGTCGGTTGACGCCCACTGCCAGTGAATCTTGTTCTTAACGTCGAGGAAACCCCATGCAATACGCACAACTCAGTACACAGGGTCCGGTGAGTGTTGTGACACTCAATCGTCCCCAACGCCTCAACGCGATTGGTGGCGAGTTGCTGGTCGATCTGCACGACGCCCTTGTCGCTGCCCAAAATGACCCGGCAACGCGTGCCATTGTGCTGACCGGGGCGGGCAGGGCGTTTTGTGCGGGTGACGACCTGAAGGAGTTTGAACAGCAGGCACAAAGCGCTGCTTCCATTGCCCAGCATTGTGATCGCATCCAGCAAATCACCCGCGACATCATGTTTGGCAACAAAGTGGTGGTGGGCGCGGTCCATGGCTACGCCGTGGGTGGCGGATTTGAGTGGGTGCTTAACTGCGACATGGTGGTGGCCGCCGACAACCTGGTCTGTTTTTTCCCCGAAATGGCGCTGGGACATTTTGTCACTGGCGGCGTGACCCATTTGCTGCCGCAGGCATTGGGCCATCAACGCACGATGGAGTTGATTGTGCTGGGTGAACGCCAGCGTGCCCAGGACCTGATGCGACTCGGCCTGATCAACCGCGTGGTGTCATTCGAACAAATGCTTCCGGTTGCACTTGAGATGGCCGCCCTGGTGGCAGCACGCTCCAGCGGTGCCACAAGTCGGCTCAAGCGATTGTTAAATAGCCAGTTGCAGCATCAACTGGCGGGTGCGCTGGAGCTCGAGCAACAAGCGGCCATGGCATGTTTTGCTGATGTCGACACGGCACAACGCGTACAGGCTTTTGCTGCCAGCCGCTTGTAGGTTCCCTGGCTGCAGTTTTGTGACTGCTTTTGTCGACGTTGTACTCTTTTTGGGCACGCTGGGATCGGGTTTCAAACCTCGCCGATGAACTCGCCTCTCGCCGGGTAGTCCTTGCTGACTGCAAAATCAATGGCACCCAGCAAATCCTGAAACTGCGGGCGGGCGAATGGCATGGTCTGTACAGCGCCATAGTAGAGCGTGCCATCGGGACGGACAATGAACACCCCGGGTTCGGAGAACAGCGCGGGCTCCTCAATACCGATTGAGGTTTTCCCGCGCGAGCTGCTGATATACAGGCCCCATTGGCGCGCGGATTTGAGGCTCAGCCCGTATGCAAATCGCAGATTGACCGCGCCAATCTTGGTTGCCATCTGGCTGGCCCGGTCAAGGTCGTCCGTGCTGATGGCCAGCACCGATACGCCACGCGCCGCAAATTCACCCACCAGTCGTTCGAGCTCAAGCAGGTACTTTGCACACAAGGGGCAATGCAGCCCCCGATAGAACACCAGGAGATCAAAGGTGGCACCTGGAGAGGCTCCCAAAACAAACCGACCACCCGTGGTGAGCGCTACATTCAGTGCTGGTGTCGGGAAACGGGGCAATAAGGCAGTTGCGTGCATGGTTTTCTCCTTTGGGGTGGAAAGACAGGATTCAGGTTGGTGACGGTGCAAGTCCAGTGAGCCATTGTTGCAGCGCTTGTCCGTGCAGCGGGCGACTGCCAAAATAGCCTTGCATGACATCACAACCCAGCGCCTGCAGAGTGTCGCGCTCGGCTTGGGTTTCAATGCCTTCGGCAGTGACCATCAAGCCCATGCACTGACCCATTTCAATCATTGTCTTGACCAATTGCAAACTGGCGGGGCGGGTGTCGATGTTGGTGATAAAACTGCGGTCGATCTTCAGTTCACTGACTGGCAGCTGTTGCAGGTAGGCAAGTGACGAATAGCCAGTACCAAAGTCGTCAATGGACAGCTCGACGCCTGCGTCGCGCAGGCAGTGCAATACGGCGATGCTGGTATGTGCGTCTTGCATCAGGCCGCTTTCGACAATTTCCAGCCGCAATTTCTGAGGCGCAATGCCGTAGTGCAACAAACGCTGCCGCAAACGCTGGCACAACGTGTCGTCCTGCAAATCACGCGTGCTGACGTTGACACTGATGCTCAAGTCTGGATGGGAGTGCTGCCACTGTTGCAGGGTCTGCAGTGCCTGCTCCAACATTCAGCCAGTCACCAGCGTGATGGCACCGGTCTGTTCAGCAAACGGCACAAACTCGGCAGGTGAGACAAACCCGCGCGTCGGGTGCTGCCAGCGCACCAGTGCTTCTGCGCCAATCGCAGCGCCCGTTTGAAGCGAGAACTTGGGTTGCAGCCACATCTGCAATTGCGACTGAGCCACCGCGGCGCGAAGGTCAGACAACAAGCCAAGGTGTGACAAACGGGCCGCCTCCTGTGCCGGGTTGTACCAGGCGAAGGGCAACGCCGCCAGTTTGGCTGCGCTCAGCGCCACTTCGGCATTGCGCAACAAGGTCATCACGGGCAGCGCCGCGTCGGCACCCGAGTCCGCCAAGCCACAGGCCAGGCTCAAATCCACACTGTGGCCATTGCAGGGCACCGGCTCGACCATGGCATCGAACAGGCGTTGCTGCAATCCTTCGATTTCCTGACGATTGTTGGACTCTGAAACAATAGCAAACATACCCCCATTGACATGCGCCAGAAGGCTTTTTGATGCCGAACTAACAGTGGACTCCAATGCAAGAGCATTTGCCGTCAGAACCTGCTGCGCCCGTTTTGCCATTTCCTTGATCAGCGTATCACCCGTAGGAAAACCCAATGTCTCGTTGATGATTTTCAGGCGGGCAAGATCAAACAGGATCAAACTCCGGCATTGACAACCCGGCAACTCATGGTGTCTGCCGCCAGATGTGTTGGCTTGCAGCAAAAAGGTCCGGTTGGGAAGGTCGGTCAATGCATCGCGAAACGCCAGCCGTTCTATTTCCTGTTCACGTGCAGCGATGGCGCTGGTCATGACCGTTAACGCCTGCCCTACCTGATTGATTTCGTCGGTATTGGTGGCTGGCACCGGGTGTTGGTAGTCACCGCCGGCAATACGTTGGGCGGCAGCTTCAAGTTGCTTGAGTGGCGCAATTACACTGCGTGTGGTACCCAGCGCCAGTGCCACGCCCATGCCGACAGCCAATAGCGACAAAGCCGCTGCCCACCAAGTCAACTGTTCGAAGCGCTGTTGAGCGGATGTCATCTCCTGCTCGATGCGCTCGCGCTCGCGATTAATCAGCACGTTGGACTCAAGCAGCAGTTGTTGTAGTGCCGGCATCACCTGTTCGCGATAAACCAAAAGGGCTGCTCTTGGGTCATCCCCCTCAATTTCGTCGACAGTGGCGATAAATGCCTGCGCGTAGGCTGCGCGGGCCTCGGTGAGGCGGCGAAGGGTCTGCACCTGGGTCAGTTCGTCCAGATTGTTGCCAAGTGACTCAATAATGCCGTCAATGCGCCGGTTTCGTTCGTCAACATCGGCGTACACCGGCACCCGTTGCGCACGGGGTGCATTCATCAAGTGCAACAGGGCATTGCCGATACCCTCGGTCGTCAATGCCAACGTCTGCACCCTCAGCAGGCGCTGCATGTCCTGGGTCGCGATGCGCTCGGTCAGCGCGGTCATGGTGCGAATCTGCAAGCTGGCCAATGCCAGGGCCAGCAGCATCAGCCCGACAAGTGAGCCAAACCCAAGCGCAAGCCGCCACGACAAGCGTCGTGGCCAGTGAGTGCTTCTGGCCAGTTTTTCTGGCATGGGTCCAACGTTGAGGTGCATGATGTTGATTGAATCCAGGCTAGCGTGTATGTTGGCCAGTGTTCCTCATACCAACTGTGTCAGAAGTTTTCGGGCGGCTGCAGCATGGTCGGTTTTGCTGCACAGGGCAATGGGGTATTTGCAGGACGTCAAAGGATAAACAGGGACTCGCATGATTGGGCTTGGGCCATGCTGTGTAGGGTAGCCATTTAGTCTGACCAGAAGTCGTTTTATTACAGCCTGGCAAAAAAATAGTGCCAGCATCGCTAAAACTCAGCTGAAACGTCGCTTCAAGAAAACCCCAATCGACCGTAGCGGACGGAAGTGGGCGATTGAAGCGGTGCGAAATGCATTCAAAGTGTTCAATTCCAAGCGAGGTAGGTCTTGCCTCTAGACTTGACGATTTGTCACCCGCGCCAGCACTCCAACCATGAAGGCTCTTTCACGATGAACATCGGTGTGCTTTACGCAGCGGTGGCGTACACCTGCTGGGGCCTATTCCCTGCCTTCTTCAAGCAGCTTGGCCATGTCAACCCGTTGGAGGTGGTGATGCACCGCATGGTGTGGTCACTGGTGTTCTTGATGGGTGTGCTGGCATTGCTGCGACGGTGGACCTGGCTGGGAGAAGTGATGCGCCAGCCGCGCGTGCTGGCGGCGTTCGCGTTGTCGGCACTGTTGTTGTCAGCCAACTGGTCCGTCTATGTGTGGGCGGTGCAAAACGCACAGGTGGTCGATGCCAGTCTGGGCTACTTCATTCTGCCGTTGGTCAATGTGGCGTTTGGCTTTGTCTTTCTGCACGAGCGCCCGCGTAGGGTGCAGTGGCTTGCGGTTGCCGTGGCCGCTGCGGGTGTGGTTTGGCTCACGCTGCAGGCCGGTCGACTGCCATGGGTGGCGCTGGTATTGGCGGCCACATTTGGGGTTTATGGCCTGTTGCGCAAGGTGGCTGCGCTTGGCGCGCTGGAGGGTCTGACATTGGAGACGCTGCTGTTGGCACCATTTGCCGTAGCCATGTTGGCCTGGTGGACCTGGAATGGGAAGGGCGCTTTGATTCAGGGCGATACCAGCACCCTGGGCTGGCTGCTGCTGGCCGGTCCACTCACGGCGATACCACTGCTGCTATTTGCCGCCGGTGCACGCCGTATCCCGATGGCGACGTTGGGTGTCCTGCAATACATCTCTCCCAGCCTGCAAATGCTGCTGGGCGTTTGGCTATATGCCGAGGCGTTTGATCCGGCCCGTGCGCTGGGTTTCTACCTGATCTGGTTGGCCTTGTTGATCTACAGCCTGGACGGTTGGATGGCCAGTCGCAGGCATCCTTAGGTTGCCATCTCAACCTGCAATCTCGGGAAGCTGCTCGAATATGACCAAGGCGCCAATTGCCGCCAATTACCCAGCGTGAAACGGGGCTCATTGACAAGTGACGCAGTTAGTTGCAAACTTGTTATTAGTCGTATGACCAATAACAACATCCATGCCCCGTCCTTCACAAAATATCGATCAGGCGTTGCTCGCCAGCGGTCGTGCCCTGTATCCCTTGCATGGATGCACGGGGCTTTCGGTACGACAGATTTGTGAGCATGCAGGTGCAAACCTCGGCATGTTTCACTATCACTTTCGCAGTAAAGACAACTTCCTGTCTACCCTGCTTCAAACCTTGTATGACGAGGTGTTTGAGCAATTGCAGGTACAAGCATCTCAGACTGGCACTGCCAAGGAGAGATTGCGTGCAGCCTTGAGTCTTTTGGCGCGGCTTATGCGCGATCATGGCGCCTGGATTGGCCGTGTGTGGGTCGATTCGGGACTTGGCGAGGTAGTTCCACGTTTGTTCTTGCAGCGCAATGCACCGCGACACATCGGACTACTCATGGCTCTGGTCGAAGAGGCCGCGCTGGAAGGCGACATGGCATCGTTGCCATCGATGCAACGGTTTAGTTTCCTTATGGGCTCCGTGCTCGCACCCATGGTACTTTTGCCTGCTGCGATTGGCGCCGACTTTTTGCCAGCCACCATGACTTCAAAGGTCGAACACGGCGTCTTCAGTGACGCAGCCATTGCCGAGCGCGTCGACTTGGCACTTACTGCTTTGGCGCCACCATCTACCCGCTCAACTGCTTGACCATGAAAAACATGATGATGCGATCGACCGCTTGCACACTTTTCGATGCACTTGCCATTCTGTCTTTTGCCGCCTTGATGCTAGGATGCACCGACAAGCCCACTCCGTATTGGTCTGGCTACGCCGAAGGTGACTACGTGTACATCGCCGCGCCACTTGCCGGACGTCTTGAAAGCGTGTCGGTCAGCGCCGGTCAGATGGTGACCAAGGAGGCACCGTTGTTCAGCATCGATGCCGAAATCGAGCAATTGGCGCAACAGGAGGCCGCCGCACGGATGGCTGTGGCGCAAGCGCAGGCCAACAATCTGGACACTGGCAGGCGGCGTGACGAGTTGGCTGTCACACAGGCCCAACTGGCACAGGCCAATGCCGCTGAGGCACAGGCAGGCCGCGATCTGCAGCGTCAACAACAACTAGTGGTGCAAGGCTTTGTATCCAAGGCACGGGCTGACGATGCAAGCACTGCATTGGCGCAGGCTCGCGCCCGTGTGGGCGAGCTCACCGCGGCACTAAAGGCTGCGCAGCTACCTGGCCGCAGCGAAGAAAGATCGGCACAACACGCAGCCGTTCAGGCGGCTCGGGAGGCGTTCAAGCAAAGTCAGTGGCGCACACGGCAAAAAAGTCAAGCGGCCCCTGAGGCGGCACTGGTTGCCGATGTGTTCTACCAGGTCGCAGAGTACGTGCAGGCGGGACAACCCGTTGTGTCACTGCTGCCGCCTGGCAACGTCAAGGCGCGGTTTTTTGTGCCAGAAGCCGATCTGGCCAGTGTCCAAGCAGGACAAAGTGTTCTGATTTCGTGTGATGGCTGCGGCTCACCGATCGCTGCACAGATAAGCCGCATCGCAGCCCAGCCGGAGTTCACGCCGCCGGTGATTTATTCCAACGCCCAGCGTAGTAAACTGGTGTTCATGGTCGAGGCCAAGCCACAGCCCAGTGATGCAAGGCGGCTTAAACCCGGTCAACCGCTGGAGGTGCGCCCGGCCAATTCGTCAGCCGAGCAGGCAAAGTAACATGCAGCCCGACGCAGGTCCTTCTTTGGCGATCAATGTACACGGCCTTACCAAACGCTACGCTGGTCGCCCGGTGGTGAACGGGATTTCGCTGCAAGTAGAAACCGGGCACATCGTTGGCTTTCTTGGCCCCAACGGAAGCGGCAAGACAACAACCATCCGCATGATTTGTGGCTTGCTGACGCCCGATGCCGGCCAGGGCACGTGCCTGGGGCTCGACATCATGGCTGACGCACCAGCCATCAAGCGCCAGGTAGGCTACATGACACAAAGGTTCGGTTTGTATGACGATCTTTCGATCCGCGAAAACCTGGATTTCGTCGCACGTCTGTTTGAGTTGCCGCAGCGCAAGCACGCGGTGGACGAGGCTTTGGAGCGCCTTGGTCTGACCGCACGTCAACAACAACTGGCGGGCTCACTTTCGGGTGGTTGGAAGCAGCGCCTGGCGCTGGCGGCGTGCCTGATCCACTCGCCGCGCCTATTGTTGCTGGATGAACCCACTGCCGGTGTTGACCCCAAGGCTCGGCGCGACTTTTGGGATCAGATCCATCAGCTCGCAGAGCAAGGCATCACGGTACTGGTTTCCACACACTACATGGACGAGGCCGAACGCTGCCACAGCCTCGTCTATATTGCGTATGGCAATATTTTGGCGCAAGGGACGGCTGCTTCTATTGTGGAAGCCTCCAACTCCCGTGATCTGGAAGATGCGTTTGTCAAACTGGTTGGTCAGGCGCAGGACAACTTTGTATGAACTCCCAACACCCGGCACGCTTTAGTTTTGCCCGCATGCTGGCGGTGTTCATCAAGGAGTTTCAGCAAATGATGCGTGACCGCCTGACCTTCGCGATGGCAGTGGGTGTGCCCATCATGCAGCTGGTGCTTTTTGGTTATGCCATCAATACGGACCCCAAAGGTCTTCCAACGGCGATCGTCAGCACCGACAGCGGACCCATGGCGCGGGGCGTGCTTGCCGCCATGCAGAACACTGGTTACTTTCGTGTTGACCACTTGCTCACCAACGAGCGCGAGGCCGAGGCGCTGATCGAAACCGGCGCAGTGCAATTCATGGTCGTGATACCCGACAATTTTTCCCATCGGCTGGTTCGTGGTGAAAAGCCTGCGTTGCTGGTCTCTGCTGATGCAACCGATCCGAGCGCCTCGGTCAACGCGGTCGCAGCGCTCAATGCCTTGGTTCCGCAAGCCGTTTCACATGATTTGCCAGGTGCCCTACGCGGCTTGGGCAAGGTGCAGCCTTCGTTTGAGGTACGGGTACACAGGCGCTATAACCCTGAAGGGCTCTCCCGCTACAACATCGTACCCGGGCTGGTCGGCACCATTCTCACCATGACCATGGTGATGCTGACCTCATTGGCCATGACGCGCGAGCGAGAGCGCGGCACCATGGAAAACCTGTTGGCGACCCCGGTGCGCCCCAGCGAGGTCATGGTCGGCAAGATACTGCCCTATGTGGTGATGGGCTACGTGCAGCTCGGTGTGATTCTGGGGGCTGCGTTTGTGCTGTTTGAGGTTCCGATGGTGGGCAGCTTTTCATTGCTTCTGGCCATGATCGGCGTCTTCATTGTGGCCAATCTGGGTGTGGGCTTTACGTTTTCCACGGTCGCAAAAAACCAGTTGCAGGCCATGCAGATGACTTTTTTTTTCTTCCTTCCATCGATGTTGCTTTCGGGCTTCATGTTTCCATTCAGGGCCATGCCCTTGTGGGCGCAATGGGTAGGTGAAGTTTTGCCACTGACACATTTCCTTCGGATCGTGCGCGGCATATTGCTCAAAGGCAACACATTCACACAGTTGTGGCCAGAACTTTGGCCGATGCTGCTTTTTCTGTTCGTCGCTGGAGCACTTGCATTGCTGCGTTACCAACAGACATTGGATTAGAACTGCAGCCAGTTAAATCTAGGGCAACGCATGCCTGTCGCGCAGCAGATTGGCTTGAGCAGGAACTGGCCATCCTAGGGTTTTGCAATGATCCAGTTCGTTGTGTGCGGGATTTGGTCAACCCATATCATCCAACTATTTCAACTTGGACCATTTGTTGAATTTATGTTTCATGCTTCTTCGGAGCTAAAACTCCAGTGAAACCTGGCAAGTCACATTGGTCGGCGCGCTTCGGCAAGTTCTTGCCCAGCCGCGACGTATTGGCGGTCCACCCCTGGCTACGGCCGGTTGCCGGGCGGCTGCTTTCCCCCGAGCTTTGGCGACTGCAGCACGAAGCCGTTGCACGCGGCGTCGCTGTGGGGACATTTTGGGCCTTTGTTATTCCGGTGGCCCAAATTGTGGTGGCGGCTGTCCATTGCACATGGTGGCGAGGCAACATCCCGGCTGCCGCCGCCATGACGATGTTGACCAATCCACTGACTATCGGTTTCTGGCTCTGGCTGGCATACCAGGTGGGCGTACTGGTCTTGGGCGAGCCGGTGGCCGTCGCCGACGCAGCCACCGATGGTGTACTTGGCTGGCTGGGCGAATTTGGCTGGCCAACCATGCTGGGTATGGGCATGTTCGCAGTGGGGGGTGCGGCATTGGGTTACTTCAGCGTCAAATTGATCTGGCGTTTGCGCATTTGGTTAAAACGGCGCGCTCGCCGCTAACCGATGAAATTCAATCGCCTTTACCAGCCTCGCAATCCACTTTTTTGGCTCATGGTGGCATTGAACCTGTTGTCTACAGTTTTGGGATGGATTGCTCACAACCAAGCGCCGGGCGTATTTCTCAGCATGATCATCGTTGTGTTTGCCATCGGCAACGCCGTTTTGGGTGTCTACCTCATGTGGCGTCTGGTGAACTCCTGAGGCTCATCCATCCACGATGACAACGTTGTTTACGTTGCCAATGGGGCAATCACAGTAAGAGTGTTAGCAAACACCGAGCAAAAAAACGACGCACACCGACGTGAAAAAAGGGCTGTACATGCCACAAAGGTATATTTAGCCCTTTGGATCTCAGATTAAAGGCGCTTGACGCCCGACACATAGCCGATCAGCACACCGTCAGCGTACAGCGCACCCTCGGGTGCACCAGCTTCGGCGTAGAACTCCAGTTCACACTCAAAAATGTCCCTTGGCCGCCGAGCTGGTGCTGCAGCGAGTCTCCGCGCAATTTTGGTCAAGACCATGCTGGCTGCACGCAATACTGCTGCTATCAGCATTCGGGCCCGGTATCCCATTTCGGGTGCGACAGGGGCATAACTCCAATACAAGTTCTTTATCATGATAATTTCTCCTTGCTCCCTGCCCGTTGAGTTGTCAGCTTGGGGGGTGCACTTGGCCTGTGTTGATTTCAGTCATTCGTTTCTTGGAAACTCGCCGGGATACTGATGTGCGCTCAGCGGTGTCAGTCGAATCACTTAGGTGGACTCAGCTGACGTCGCCCCTGGCGATGCGCCATCGTTGACGCATTGCAGGCTATTGACGGCATGAATGCGTAGTGGGTTGAAAGGTGAACCTCGTTTGCCAGAATCCTGTAAGCAGATTCGGAAAACTTGCCCTAATGATAAACAAATTATTATCTTGAGCAAGAAATTATTGCAAAATTGCGCCCAAACTACTTCTTTTGTTTCAAAGGTGCAACACCGGCTTGTGTCTTGCGCCACAGTGCGAAAGCCTCGTCAGCCGCCGACGGGGCCTTGGGCGTATTGGCCTTGGTGCTGGTTGCTGAGCGCGTGCTCGCTGGAGCAGGAGTCAATGCTTCACCGAGTAGGTCAAGCAGGCGAGTGCGCGCGCGTTGCGGGTGGCGTCGGTAGTAGGTCAGTACTAGTCCGACGATAAAGCGTTCGTCATCATCTTGGGGGCCAGGACTGTCAATGTCCGGTGTGGGCAGGTGGACGCCGGTGTCTGCTGGGGTGAGTTCGGTTGCATGGACCTGATCCATCCAGCCATGGGGTTTGTGGCATAGTTGTTCAAATTGCCGTGCCAGTCGCTCGCCAATCTGCCGCGACCGACTCTTGATCTGACTCCAGTAGCTCGGCTGAACCTGAACCCGCAGTGCAAACCGACCCTCCAATCCCCGCAGCGTTGCCGCATCGGGGTGCTTCACCGTGTTGTGAACAAACTCATCAAACAGCGCCAGCGCGTTCTGGAAGCGTATTTGGGCAAGATCTTGCGTACTGGACATGGCGCTGATGATAAACCGTGCTTACGCATCGTCTTTCCCCTGCTTACTCCCAGACTCGATCTGTTTCAGCAGCCGGTCAAAGTCACTCTCAAACAGCCGATCCTGCACGATGCGGTACTTTTCAAACTCGCTTTCGGCATGGGTCTTGGCGATTTCTGCCGTGACTTTGCCTGCGTCCCGCAACACCTCCCGGTCGGTGGCCTCGATAAATCGGTTCAGGCGGATCTCCCAATCCTGCATCGTCATCGGGATCTTGCGCTGTGCCATGTCCTCGGCCACATCCAGATAGGCGCTGACCAGGCGGGAGAGTTGCGCCATTTCGGGCCCGGTCAGGTAATTCTTGGCGACCACGACATCGAACTTCTGAATCTTCCCGCCCGGCGCATCCTTCCATGTGGTCAAACCCATGTTGGGCTGGTCGGCATCGGCGCGGTGGTAAATGACTTCAGCCGCCGTCTGACCGTGGATGGCCCAGTGCAACTTGTTCTGTACGGTGGCGAAGAAGCGCTTGGTGGCCAGCGCCGTCACGTCGTAGTCAATTGCTGTGGTGTAGATGTCGGTGATCTTCTGGTAAAACTTGCGCTCTGAGATGCGAATCTCGCGGATGCGCTGCAGCTGCTCTTCGAAATACTGCTCGGTTAGCACCGAGCCACCCGCCTTGATGCGCTCGTCATCCATCACGTAAGCCTTGATGGTGAACTGCTCGATGATGCCCGTGGCCCATTTTCGGAACTGGACCGCGCGCTCGGAATTCACCTTGTAGCCCACGGCGATGATGGCGGGCAGGCTGTAGTGCTGGGTGTCGTAGTTCTTGCCGTCGGCGGCAGTTATTCGAAATTTTCGAATAACTGCCGATTCTTCCAACTCGGTGTCGCCGAACACCTTTTTCAGGTGGTAGTTGATGGTCTGGGTTTCTACGTCGTACAGCACCCCCATCATCTTCTGGGTCAGCCAGATACTCTCATCGGCATAGACAGCCTCGACGCCCCCCTGGCCACTGGCGGCGACGAAGGTCAGGTACTCGGCCGCCGAGGAACGGACGAGGGAAACCTCGGTTTTCCTGTTGAGCTTCGGTGGTTTGCCTGATTTCATGCTCGACCTCGATTACGTAGCGGCACTTGCAAACAGATCATCGAGTTGCGGGTTACTGGTGATCAGCAGCAGTTTCTTGATCGTGGCGGTTTGGTTGATTTCCAGGCGCGCGAAATGCTCGCCACCAGCCGAAGACTGCTTGCGAATCAGTTGGATGCGCCCGAACAGTGCACCGTGTTTTTCAGCAAACTTTGCCAGCCCGACAGCCTTCTCAAAGTTGTCCCTCAGGCTAGGGTCGTGGGGCTCCAGAATATCGATGACAAAGTGACTGTCGGCTTTGCGCACAATAACCAGGTCAGGAAACATCGGGCGAACGTCGCCCCCCGTTTCATACGGAATTTCGAGTGACCACGGCTTGCGATCCAGATTGCGCAACCAGTCGACCACTTCAGGCTTGGCCAGTTCTTCCTTCAATACCTCGGCTTCCCAACTGCCCAGCTCGGCACGAAACTGGCCATTGCCTTCCACATACAGATGGCGCTCCCAGAGGGGATCAGTCGGCAGTCGCTTGAAGTCGATGGATACTGGCAAATGCCATAGCACTTCGTTGGGCTTGGCTGTCGCCAGCCGCAGCTTCTCGTAATTGACGCACCGCTGCTCCTTGAGTTTGTAGATGGCCTTCTTGTGCTGGTCATAAAGACCATCGAAGGCTGCCTCTGCCTTTGATTCCAGCACTGCCATTTCTGCCGCGTTGCGGGCCAGAACGATGGCCCCGACCTTAACTTCCAGCGCATCACGATCCGCGTGGGCGCGCCAATACTCCATCTGCAAACCGTGGCTGAAGGCGCGCCCAGCCTCTTCGAACAGCCGATCAATGTCCACGTCCGAGGCATCGATGTGATAGTCCGCCGTTGGCTCTGCCACACCAGTGCCGTTGTTGACAGCCAAGGTGCGCAGGCCAACCTGCGTGATCGCTTTGGAGGCCGCATCGAACTGGCCTGCTGCCTTGATCGCGGCGACCCGCTGTCCCATCCACTCAACAATCTGCTGCTTGGCTTGGCCCCAGGCATCGTCATCAATCTCATCGATGGTCAGACTGCGTGAGATGGCCATATACCGGCGCAGTGGGCTTTGCGCCCGAGCGGCATTCACACGGTAGGTGATCAATTCGTCGAGTGCCGCAAAGATGGACTCGCAGCCTTCGCGGCGCTTGAGCACCACCAAGTTCCGGCTGGAGCCCGTTTCGGCAGGCGGCACATCTTCCGCGTTGTGCAGTGAGGCCACCACGCTTTCCACGGCACCCGTGTCAAAGTACGGCAAAAACAGATGCACATCATTGAGTGCGGCATCCTTCTCTATGCGGCGTGCCAACGGCGTGCGCACCATCCTACCCAGCAACTGGGCGATGTAGGTATGGTCCTCCGCACGGCGGAACGACATCATCACTTCGGCGCGCGGGCAATCCCAACCAGTGGACAGGCTGGTCTTGAAGAACACCACACCGATGTTTTTGTCCGCGTCGATCCGCGAGGCTTCCACCTTGCGGACGCGGCGGCCGCCCACATCCAGGTCGCCCGTGTCGTGCATCGCATGGGCAACCTCGCCTTCATTCAGGCGGCGGCCAATGGCGCTCTCAATCACGGTCAACGCTGCACCGAGGTCGGTCTTGGTCAGTTGCCGGTCTGAACCGTTCTCAACTTGCACCACCAGCACTGGCCAGATGGTTTGCTCTTGCTCATCACGGCAATACGCACTCCATGCCGCGGTCATCTGCCCCCAGCGTCGGGCCGCTTCTTCCAAAAGCGCCATTTCAGCCGTCGTGGTGGCATCAGGGTGGTGGATCAGGATGCGGTCTTTCAGCAGGCCGGACTTGCGCACTTCTTCTGCGGGAACCGCCACCTTGTGCGTGGTAACCGTGTGTTCGGCATTGGCAATCAAATCCAGGAATCGCTTGGGCGTAGCCGATACACCAATCACCATCGGCATTTTGACCAGGCCGACCTCGGGGTAACCCAGCAAGAAGCGCTGCATCAAGGTTTGCGCAGCCTGCGCCCCCTTGCCTGAAGTCATGCCGCGGTGCGCTTCGTCGATCACCACGTAGAAGCGGTCCGGAATGGCCCGCGCGGTACTGGTCAGCGTCTCCCAGATCAGATGCTGCCGTCCGTCGCCACGGTTGGTCAGCGGCTGATTGACGGCCAGCTTCTGCGTGTTGATGAAATAGATGCGCCCGCCATCTAGCCGGGGCGCGTCAAAATGAGCATCGATGGTGATGAGCTGGTTGACCCGGTACACCTTGTCCGACTTGCTTTCGATCTTGAGCTTGGTCTGCTCGTTGAGCTCGGGCATGTCCGACACCCACAGGATCACGGCATCGGGTTGCGGCGCCCAATCCAGAGGCCAAGCCAACTGGTCATCGGGCTCATCCAAGATGGCCTCGAACAGCGCAGTCATCATGATCGTCTTGCCGCTGCCCGTGGCGGCAGAGAAAGCCACCACGTGCTGGTCGTCAGAGGACACTCCTTGACGAGCCTTTACCAGCGCCTTGCGCAAATCGTTCAGCGCATCTTTCTGAAAATCGAACAGCGTAACCTTCATGCCCGCGCTCCCTGTGTGCCAGCCTGACCGGCCAACCTGGCGTGTGACGGGTCCTGGTTCTTGTTGATCATGAAATTGAGCAGGTAATCGCGGTACAACTGCACGACCGTCAAGCCAGGGTTGGCCTTGCCCGCCACGTCGCGCAGGTCCTGCGCCATGGTTTTGAAGGATTCATCCGCGTCGGTGACGATGAACACCTGCGACAAGCCGGTGCGCCCGTCAAGCGACTTCAGCAAACGGCCCATACGTGTTTCATCCAGCAGCACCACAAAATTGCTGCCCTCCGGCGCAAACAGCACAGGTTCCAGCTCACCACGCTTCAGCACGGGTCGCGGGCCTACGGCCCCAGCCTTCAGCCACAGCAGCGGCAGGATTTCGTGGAAGGCGCGGCGCAGCGACACGCGTTCGCGCTCCAGAAAATCCAGCTTGAAGTAGGCGAGGTTGGCAGCAAAGCCCGCGCTCATCTGGCGCTTTTCTTCCTCCGGCACCAGTATCGGCCCGAGCAGCTCCACCACCTGCACCTTCAACTGGTCGAACACACGCTTGACGGGCATGACGATATAGAAGTCGGTGATGTGCTCTTGTCCGTCGAGTGCCTCCAGCCAATCTTCTGCGGCTGCCGGGTCAAACAGCACAGTGGCCTTGTGGTCCTCCGACACGATGAAGGGGCACGGCTCTTTCACCAGCGTCTGCGGCAGGCCATCGATCATCGCCACCACCTGTTTTTTCTTGGCGGGCGTATCAAGTTGCGCGGGATCAACAAAGCCGATCTGCGTGAAGCTGCGCGCTTTCTCGCGCTCCACGGTTTTGCCGGTCAGGTATTCACCGGTCAGCACCGAGCCATCATCACGCCTGCCGAGGATGGTGTACTTGCTGCGCGGCCAGGTCACCGAACGGCAGATGCCTTGGGCTTCCCATTCTGCGTCGCCGGGTTGCAAGCCACGGGCGGTCAGCGCGGCAGCCTCCTCGGCCGAGACTTCGTTGTTGGTGACCAGAATGCAGCGGCGCTGGCCGCCGTCGGTAGCGTTGAGCAGGTTGACGGCGTTTAGCGTGGTGCCGCTGCCGGCGAAGAAATCTACGACTAGGGCGGTGGGTTTTTCTTCCAGGTAAAACCTGATCGTGTCCCGCACTGCATAGAGGCTTTTCGGAAATGGGAATCGCCGGTCTGGAAGAATATCTCCAAGCAACCGTGATCCATATTGGGTTGCATCATGACTCGAAATACGCCACTGGCTTCCAGGCACTGCAATCACAAAGCTTGCATCGGCATCATCGACGATGATGGAACCATCTGCCGCACGTCCGGCCTCTTGAAATTCACCGCGCTGAATTTTGGCGTACTCTCCGTCCTTCAAGATGTAAATGACGAAGCCACGTTTTTCGTTGCCTCCAACTCGGACTCGTCCAAGTGCCATGCGCCCCTTGAACGTGTCAGGCGACCACTGCCAGTTGCCTTCACTCCCGTTCTTTCTAATTGGCAGAACTGCTACCAGCCCTTTCATTTTCGGTGCTACGGACTGCCCAGCAGGCATGGGATCTCCAATATGCTCAATTGTTTTCTTTTTCGGGTCCACGTAGATCGGATAAAAACACCCAGGCGAATGGCTCCGTTCGGCATTTGTCCCAGAGCGCCGCAGCAAGTCCCAACGGATATTCCCAGTGTGAGTCCGACCCTTGCCTGAAACCCACTCCCGACCGAGGCGAAGTCGACTTGGAGCTGCTGTACCCAGCATCACCACGAGTATGTACTCATCACTTCGACCAAATCCGCCAACCCTGGCAACACTTGCTGGATTGATCATCGTGCTGATCATTTGAATACGTGCATCCGGGAACCCCTGCTCAAGCAACATCCCTAGATGCAAATACTCTTTTTCATCGATGGTGACGATCAGCACCCCGGTATCCGGCTTGAGCAGTCGCCTGGCCAGTTTCAAGCGCTTTTCCATGAAGGCCAACCATTTGCTGTGCCGCCAGCTATCGTTGCCATCCACGTAGTCGTTGTTGTATTTCCAGTCGCGCGCGCCAGTGTTGTAAGGCGGGTCGATGTAGATGCAATCCACCTGCCCCACATACAGGTAGTCCAGCAATTGCAGCGCGTGGTAGTTGTCAGCCTCGATCAGCGTGTGCCAGGGGGCATCTGCTGGGCCGTTGGCGACGGCATCCACGGGCACCAGCGCGGGGAAGATCGGCTCGCCAAATTCCCGAACCACCAGCAGTTCATCCACCGGGAACTGCACCGGCTCTGCCGCTGCGCGGGTCGGTTCGCTGGGGTGCGCCACGTTGCTGGGTTTAACGCAGGTGCCCACGCCCGCGTGGATGGACTTGATTTGCCACACATCTTTCAGCGTGCCCTGACGTCGACACACCAGATCGCCCCTGCATGGCTCGGCACCGTGCAGCGGCAACAACTCGGGCAGGTGATCTTCAAACACCAAACCGAATTTTTTTTCCTTGGCGGCATTGGCCCACTCGGCGGACAGGCGCTCGCGCAGGCGGGGATCGCTGATTTGCGCGATCAGGTCATGGATGGCAGACAAAAGCTCCCCCTTGTTGTTCCTTGGGCCGTGCCGAGTTCAATCCAGCACCACCAAAAATTCGGTGGCCAGCGCAATGGGCTGGGTTTCGCGGGCGTTCTTTTCAATGGAAACCAGTCCGTAACCCACCGTCATCCGAAGTGCGCGCGACAGGTTGGGCGCATGCTTGCCTGAAACCGTGGCATCAGGCGCATCAGAGAGACGAATTCCGACGACGCAACGTTTCATGGCAAATGGTTCGGGATGGGAAAAATTTCAATTATTGAATCAGTCTGACACAACTATGACGAGGGGCTGGAGAGCAAGATTCCCAGTCATCAACGCTCGGCTTCTTGATCGCTCGGCGCGTGAATGGTGACATCGCCAATTCCAAGAGCCTGACATGACTACTTCGGCCATCGCCCGGAGCCTACCCGAGTCCTTGTGTGTGGTGGAGAGGAGGAGGATCGAACTCCCGACCTCTGCATTGCGAACGCAGCGCTCTCCCAGCTGAGCTACCCCCCCGCCGAAATTGGAGTCTAGCGCCTTTCCGGGAGTTTGGCGCAATACACGCACCGCGTTTTTTGCAGCTTGGTTGATTTAAGTCATTTACGCCAATGCAGGTCTTGGTTAGCCTCACGGCCTTCACGTCCAAACCCATATGAATGCCGTTGTTTCTCCTACCCTGAACCGCCCGCCTGTGCCAGCCACAGCAACCTCCATGGAGCTGGTGTGTCCGGCAGGCAGCCTTCCGGCTTTGAAGGCGGCCGTGGACAACGGCGCTGATTGTGTGTACCTGGGTTTCCGTGACGCGACCAATGCGCGGAATTTTGCAGGACTGAACTTTGACGCTGCTGCCATTGAGTCGGGTATCCGCTATGCACATGATCGTGGTCGCAAGGTTTTCGTGGCACTCAATACCTATCCGCAAGCTTCCAAGTCAGACCTCTGGCGCAGCGCTGTAGACCGGGCAGCCGCCAGCGGTGTTGACGCGGTCATCCTGGCCGACCCCGGATTGATGGCGTATGCAACACAACATCAACCGCAGCTTCGATTGCATTTGTCAGTGCAGGGCTCGGCGACAAACTACGAAGCACTGGACTTTTATTACCAGCACTTTGGCATTGCACGCGCCGTGCTGCCGCGGGTTCTTTCGATGGCGCAAGTCGAGCAAGTGATCCAGAAGACCCAAGTTGAGATCGAAGTGTTTGGTTTTGGCAGTTTGTGTGTGATGGTGGAGGGTCGCTGTGCGCTTTCAAGCTACGTCACGGGTGAGGCACCCAACACCAACGGCGTTTGCTCACCGCCCAAAGCGGTGCGCTGGGTCGAGACGCCTCAGGGTCGCGAGTCGCGATTGAATGGCGTGCTGATTGACCGTTATGCCCCGGGCGAAAACGCCGGTTATCCCACGCTGTGCAAGGGCCGTTTTGACGTGGCCGACGACCAGAATTACTACGCCATCGAGGAGCCCACCAGCCTCAATACACTGGAACTGCTGCCAGCGCTTATGGTTATGGGCGTTCGTGCTATCAAGATTGAAGGCCGCCAACGCAGTCCGGCCTATGTCGCGCAGGTGACCAAGGTTTGGCGCCAGGCCATTGACAGTTGTCGAGCCAACCCGGCGACTTATCGGCCCAAACCGGGCTGGTTCAGTGACCTCGACCGTGTGGCCGAGGGTCAGCAGCATACGCTGGGCGCTTACCATCGCCCGTGGAAGTAAACCGATGAAACTCTCCTTAGGACCCCTGCTGTATTACTGGCCACGTGAGCAGGTATTGGCTTTTTACCGGGACATTGCCACCAGCCCGGTGGACATCGTTTACCTGGGTGAAGCCGTGTGTTCGCGCCGTCATGAAGTCCGGCTTAACGACTGGTTCGATCTGGCGGCGATGTTGCAGGCGGCGGGCAAACAGGTGGTACTGTCTACACAGGTGCTGATCGAGTCCGGCGCTGACGTGACGGTATTGCACAAAATTGCCGCCAACACTCAATATATGGTGGAGGCCAATGACATGGGTGCCGTGCATTGCCTGGCGGGCAAGGTCCCATTTGTGGCGGGGCCGCACCTCAACATCTACAACCTGCCCACCTTGCAGTGGATGGCACCATTGGGCGTGACGCGTTGGGTGATGCCCCTGGAGATGGGCCGTGACGACCTGGCCGTAATGCAGCAAGGCCGCCCGCAACATGTTGAGACCGAAGTATTTGCCTACGGCCGAATGCCGCTGGCATTTTCGGCACGTTGTTTTACCGCGCGCCACGCCAACCTGCCCAAGGACGATTGCCAGTTCAAATGTATGGAACATCCCGACGGACTGCTGATGCGAACACGGGAAAACGAGGCCTTTCTGGTGCTCAACGGCATCCAGACCCAGTCGGCCCGGGTTCACAATCTTCTGCCGCAGATCGAAGCCCTGCGCATGCTTGGTGTGGAAGTCCTGCGTGTCAGCCCTCAGTCGCAACACACGCCGCGCATTCTTGAGCTGTTTCAGGGTGTCATGAAAGGAGCGCTTGCCCAAGCACAAGCCAACGCAGAACTGCAGAGCCTGATGCCCGAACAAGCCTGCAACGGCTATTGGTTCACCCGTCCGGGGCTGGAACTGGTGGCCGATGTTGTCTGAACGGCGCTTGCGCTGCCTTTTTTGGATGGAATAATGACGTCATGGCCAACCAAACTTTTGTCGTCCCCAAGCCCTTGGGCAATTTGCTAGGCCTCTTGCCGGCCTACCCGGGTTCGCTGCTTTTTGTCACCGGCCTCAATGTGGCACTGGCAAAACAGCTTACCACCGATGTGACCGAACAGCTGGGCGGCAAAAAGCTGCGCCTGCGCGTCACGGATATGCAATGGGAGTTCGACTTTGTCTGGAAGAAGGATCGTTTTGTTGCCAGTCAGAACGTCGCTGCGGCCGACTTGACCATTGCGGCCAGCGCACACGACTTTTTTCTGCTGGCCAGTCGACAGGAAGACCCGGACACACTCTTCTTTAACCGCCGACTGGCGATGGAAGGTGACACCGAGTTGGGCTTGCTGGTGAAAAACACCATCGACGCGATTGAACTGCCGCAGCTGACGCTGGAGCAGCTTAAACCTTCCCGAGTGCTGGCACAAATTCGCCAGCGTTTTGGTGTACCTTTTGGCCGCGCTGGCTCGCACTGAATGGCCAGACCATGACACACATCGCAACGCGCAAAATTGTCGTGGCGATCTCTGGCGCCAGTGGTGCCGTTTATGGCGTGCGACTGCTGCAACGCCTGCGTGACGAGCCAGGTGTGCAAACCCATTTGACGGTTTCGGAGGCCGGTTGGCTCAATTTGCAGCAGGAACATGGCATGCCCCGCGCCGAACTTGAAGCACTGGCCGACGCGGTGTACCCGGTCCACGAGGTGGGCGCAGCCATTGCCAGCGGCTCCTTCCAGTGTGACGGCATGGTGGTAGCGCCATGCTCTATGCGATCCCTGGCAGCGGTAGCGCATGGTCTGTCAGACAATCTGATCACCCGCGCCGCGGATGTGATGCTCAAGGAGCGCCGTCGGCTGATCCTGATGGTGCGTGAAACCCCGTTGAATCTGGTGCACTTGCGCAATATGACGACCGTCACCGAGATGGGCGGTATCATTTTCCCGCCCGTGCCAGCGTTTTATCACCGCCCGCAAAGCATCACCGATCTGGTTGATCACAGTGTGGAGCGTGTGCTTGACCTGCTGGGAATGCCGCCCGCCAACGCGGCCAGATGGCCAGTGGACCAATAATGTTCCGGGTTCTCGCCCCGATTTCTTGACCATTCCCTGAGTCGTCATGCCCTGCCGCGATCTGCGTGACTTTATGTCCCGGCTTGAGCTCGCTGGCGAACTCAGGCGGGTCGATGCCCAGGTATCCACACATCTGGAGATGACTGCACTGTGTGACCGCAGCTTGCGGGCGGGCGGGCCGGCACTGCTGTTCACCCACCCCACCGGGCACAGCATTCCGGTTCTGGGCAATTTGTTTGGCAGCACCCGGCGGGTTGCCATGGGCATGGGTGTGCAGGATGTCGGGGAGTTGCGCAGGTTTGGGCAGGTGCTGGCCGAGCTCAAGGAGCCACAAGCGCCCAAAGGTCTCAAGGACCTGGTCGGTCTGCGCGGCCTGGTCAAGACGTTGTGGAGCATGTCGCCCAAAGAGCTGACCAATCCGGTTTGCCAGGACATTGTGTGGGAGGGAGCGGACGTGGATCTGGCCCGGCTGCCCATACAGCACTGCTGGCCTGGCGATGTTTCGCCACTCATCACCTGGGGCCTGGTGATCACCCAGGGGCCACACAAGGCGCGACAGAACCTGGGCATTTACCGCCAGCAGGTCCTCACCCATAACCAGCTCATCATGCGCTGGCTGCCCCACCGCGGTGGGGCCCTCGATTTCAGGGAACATGCGGCCTTGCACCCTGGCCAACCCTATCCGGTCTGCGTGGCCATTGGCGCGGACCCGGCCACCATTCTGGGTGCCGTCACCCCGGTGCCCGATGCCTTAAGTGAGTACCAGTTCGCCGGGCTGTTGCGCGGTGCTCGCACCGAGGTGGCGCGTGCGCTGGGCAGCGGCCTGCGGGTGCCGGCTTTCGCCGAGATGGTGCTCGAAGGCCATATTTACCCCGACGCCAGCCACCCCAGCGGCTTTGCGCACGCGCTGGAGGGTCCGTTTGGCGACCACACCGGGTATTACAACGAGCAGGCCGAGTTTCCGGTGTTCACGGTGGATCGCATCACCATGCGCCGCGAGCCCGTTTACCACTCCACCTACACCGGCAAGCCGCCCGACGAGCCGTCGATGCTGGCGCTGGCCCTCAATGAGTTGTTTGTGCCTTTGCTGCAACGCCAGTACCCGGAGATCACTGACTTCTATTTGCCTGCCGAGGGTTGTAGTTACCGCATGGCCGTGGTGAGCATCCGAAAAGCCTACCCGGGTCATGCCCGGCGGGTGATGTTTGGCATCTGGAGCTTTTTGCGCCAGTTCATGTACACCAAGTTCATCGTGGTGGTGGACGCCGACGTGAGTGTGCGTGACTGGGCCGAGGTGATCTGGGCCATCACCACACGGGTAGACCCGACGCGAGACACTTTACTGGTAGATCACACCCCGATCGACTACCTTGACTTTGCTTCGCCGGTGGCCGGTTTGGGCAGCAAGATGGGTCTGGATGCAACCCATAAATGGCCCGGCGAGACCAATCGCGAATGGGGTCGCACCCTGACGATGGATGCCGACGTCAAGGCCCGTGTCGAGCGGATCTGGCAAGAGCTCAACAACTGAACAAATTGACCTCTAGCGCTTTTGCAGTAATGATTTACTGCTATGAATTCGATTAATCTCCGGCAGCCGCCATTCACCGCCTGAAGGCCGTTTGAGCTATTTCTTGGCTTCCTGAGCGTCGGCAATCGCCTGCATCTTCTTGGCCAGCTCTTCCATGTTTTTCATGTCGATGGTGACTTCACCATCCGGTGTCTTGATGGTCATGCTGCTATTGCCCGGGGTGCTTGGTGCATTGTCAGATGTGCTGGGCCCGGCCGTGATCTTGACGTCACCCTTGGGCGTGCTGATGTTGATGTCGCCTGAGCCGCCCTGACCCTGCATATGCTGCATCGGTGAGGGTGTAAAAATGGCTGCCAGCACGCTGATCAGCACACTGCAGACAATGCCGACAACGGCGGCCACCACCATATAAGGAATGGTCTTTTCCTTCGGGTTCTTCATCATCACCGGCAGACCAAGGTACAGCACATACAGTGAATACAGTCCGCCAACCAGGCCAAGGATGCCCAGGCTGGGCACAATGCCAAAGATGCCCGCCAACATGCCGGGCGTGCTGGCGTACACGGTGAGTTTGATGGCCTGCATGAGATTGGGCTGGCCACCAAAGGTGTTGGCCAGCATATTGATCAGCCAGCCCCAGACGCCAATCATGACCAGCGTCATGATGTACTGGGTGATCATGATGCCAATGCCTGACAGAAACGGCACACGCATCGTGAACCCATAACCGCCCACACCGATCAGACTTAATCCGATAAAGCTGGCCACGGCCGGAATGGCCGCCAGTATCAGCATATACGGCACGTAAAGGGTTTTCAGGTCCGTGACCTCCTGCTCAATGACCGGCCAGGTTTCGGCGGGTTTAACGGTAATACTCTTGATGCGATCGGCGATATCCATGATGAAGTACCCTCAGGTTGAACACTCAGTGACTGCAAAAACCCAGTTTAGTGAGCTTTGCTGCGTTTTGCCAACTTTTGCCGCTTATTTCTCTGTGTTGACCGGTTCAGGCAGCAGGTCGCAGGCCTGCATCACCAAGCGCCAGGCTGCAAGTTTGCGCTCGAACGACCAGCTCGCGTTGGCCGGGCTGGTGGATGGCAGACGATAAACCGGCAACCCCAGACTCGCGCTGTGACGTGTATGACGGGCACTTTCACCGCCGTTATGCGCGATGGCGCGCAGCCCGGGGCAGGTCTGGGTCAGCACTTCCAGGTTGTTGATCACCGGGTCACAGATGTTGGCATCCAGGCTCCCCTGGCGCTCACAGGAAGCATACACATCCCATAAGCCCAGGCCCCGCTCAAGCAACCATTCGCATCTGTCTTGATAGCTGCCATTGCCCACCGGGTAAGCGCTAGAGGGCCAAATTGATTGCAGAATTCGCCAAAAAGCGTTTTGTGGATGGGCGTAATACTGCTGCTGCGCCAGTGATCGCACGCTTGGGAAACTGCCCAGGATCAGCAGCCGGGTGTTGGCCGACACCAGCGGCGCCAGACCGAGCAGGCGCGTGCCGATCGTCATTGGCGTATACGTTCAGGCCAGTTTCTTTGCTGCCGCCTTGCGCGGCGCTTTGGTACCCACGGCCTTGGCGGGGGGGTGTGCTATGGACGTTGGTGCTGGGGCATCCGCGCTGGCAGGAGTCTTGGCGGAGACTTTGCGCCGCGTCGTCTTGGCGGGCGCGGCCGATTTGGCACGCGCGGCCAGCGCCAATTCGCGCACCCTCGCGATGTCCTCGTCGGTAAACGGTCCGTTCACGCCGCTGATGGCGGCGAGTTTCATGCCGTGTTTGAGGCCGAGCTTGTAGATTTCGCGCACTTTCTCCCACTCGATGGCGCGGCCGACGGTAAAGTTCTCAAACCGGCCTTCGAGCGCCAGCACAATGGTCTCGGCCAGGCAGGCATAGGCCACACCCTTGGGCAAGCCAATGTTCTTCATCTTGACTTGCTCACCCGGCAGCTGAATCTCGCCGGACTCGATGACCAGCACGTCAGGGCGTTTGGCCACCTCGCTGGCGGGCAGGTCCAGCGGGCGTGCCACGTCCGTGATGACACAACCGGGCTTGACCTGCATGATGTCGAGCACCTTCTTGCCCGCGCCCGAGGTGGCAGTGACGATCATGTCCATGTCGGCAATGTCCTTGTCAGCGTGCGCCGAGAGGAACAGCTGCGCGTCGGGCGTTTCCTGCAGGATCGATTCCTTGATTGCCAGCAGTTTGGCAGTTTCTGGCGATACCAGGTACACCTCGGTGGCCACTTTCGCAATCAGGCGGGCACACACCGAGCCGATGGCCCCAGTGGCGCCGACCACCATCGCCTTGAACTTGACACGTTCTTTGCCACGCGGTTTGGGCAGCAAATCAAGCCGCTCCAACGCGTCGTGCGCCGCCCACAGTGCGCCTGAGGCGCTGTAACTGTTGCCGGTGGTGATGGGCAGAGGGCTGCGTTTGGCCACCGTCACGCCCGCGTCGCCCACCACCTTGGTGAAGGCACCCAGCCCCATGATCTGCGCCCCCATGCGTTTGGCTATGGCCGCCGCGTCAAGCAGTCGCCGATAGGTGAACTCGGGGCTGTGGCGCATGATCTCCTTGGGTGTGCCGCCCACCGAAATCAGCCAGCCTTCGGCTTCCACACCATTGGGCGACTGGATACCACTGATGTGTGAGTAGACAAACGGTGGCGCGTAGGCCATGATCTTTTCAAGTGAATTCATCATCACCGGCGGCGACACCTGCGACAGCAGGTCGATCGGCTTGACCTTCTTGAAGTATTCTTGCGACAGCGGGTGGATCACAAAGGCAAAGCGGTTGATGCGCTTGAACCCATTGGGGTAGAGGATGCGCGGCTCGAGCTGCAGATCGGTGATGATTTCCAGGTAATCGTCTTCGTGGATTTGCTGCGGCTCCTTGCCAATGGCGGCCACAATCATGGCGTCAAACAGGTCCGGCCCCAGGGTGTGACCCTGCATCACGGGCGCACCGTCAATCACCATGTGCACGCCTTTGGCCGCCAGTTGCGCCAGGCGCTCATCACTCACGGTTGAAGTGATCAGTGTCTTGCCCGCCAGTTCTTCGAGACCACACTCGTCGAGTTCATAAATCGGTGCCACGATGGTGCTGGCCTTTTGTACCGCTTTTCGCAGCAAAAAGCGTGTCCACTCCTTGACAGGCCCGCTGGACAATGCCTCGGGCAGTGACCAGTCGCGCACGTAATGGGCACCGCTGGCATAGAGTTGCAGCGCCTGCAGGCTGGTCAGCAGCTTGGGGATGCCCAACTGGCTTATCGGGTCGGCAAATTTTAGGTTGTCGGTGTACTCCGACATGCTCATGGCCAGCTTGTAACTCTTGAGCCCCGAGAAAAACAGTACCCGCGCATTGTTGAAGTAATGTCCCAGCGACACCTGCGCGTGGCGCAATGCCCACTCCTGCAGGATGTCACCGAGCTGGCCGCCAAAGGTCACCGGGGCGTGGGTGGCAATGTCTTTGAGGCGAGCGCTGTCCTTGTCGATGAAACGGTGGGCACCGGCCTTGTAGTGGTCCTTGAGCAGGCCAAGACCGATGGCATCGGCCTTTTTGTCCCAATGCTTGATCAGTTTGGCAGCTTTCGCCAGACTGCCGTCGGTACCCAGGCGCTTGACCTGAAGTGGCACCCCGGCCAGGGTGGTGGTGAACTCAAAATCATGGGCGCTGGCGCCAAGGCTGATGCCGATCACTGTTTTCATGGGTCTGTTTGAAGTCAATACGGGTTTGGAGAGAGGCTACTACACCATTGTCGCGCCAGCAGGCATCATGCCAGCTTGCTTGGCTGCCGTGTAGGCCGCTGACTTTAATCAAAGAGGTAATGACCATGATGGCAAGTGTTTTGTCCGGCAAAGTGCGGGCGGTGGGGCTGACCGCGGTGATGCGAGCCGCCGGGATGGTGACGCGCCTACTGCCCATTGCGCAACCCACCATGATGGTTGGGCCAGGTTCGAGTGCGCGTTTGGGGCAGGCCATTAATGACTTTGGCCACACCCGGGTGCTGGTGGTGACCGACCCGGTGGTGGCCAAACTCGGCCTGATGGCGCCACTGCTGCAGGCGCTCAAGGCCGGTGACACCGACTATGTGGTGTTCGACGAAATCACCCCTGACGCACCAATGGCACTGATCGTCAAAGGGGTGGCGCTTTTCAAAAAAACCGGCTGCGACGCCATTGTGGCTTTTGGTGGCGGGTCGGCCATGGATGCCGCCAAAGCCATCGGGCTGGCCGCTGCCAATCACAAACACCCGGCCCAATTGGTCGGCTATTTCAAGGGTCGCCGTGCACCGGCGCCAATCTATGCGGTGCCCACCACCGCTGGTACCGGCTCCGAGGTGACGGTGGCCGCCGTCATCTCGGACCCTGAAACCAAGCGCAAGCTGGTGATTGCCGACACGCGCATCGTGCCGCGTATGGCCGCGCTGGACCCCACACTGATGGTCGGGTTGCCACCCGAGGTGACCGCCGCAACAGGTATGGATGCCCTCACCCATGCCATCGAGGCGTTCATTGGCCATTGGGGTACCCCATTTACCGATCGTATGGCCTTGTCGGCGGTCAGCATGATCTTTGATTCACTGCCGGTGGTTCATGTGAATGGCGGTGATCTGGCAGCACGTGAAAAGATGGCACTTGCCTCCAACTACGCTGGTCAAGCCTTTACCCGCGCCAATGTGGGATATGTGCATGCCATTGCGCACCAGTTGGGTGGCCTCTACCATACGCCCCACGGACTGGCCAACGCCATTGTGTTGCCTCTGGTACTGCGTTTCCTGAGCCCGGCCATCGGCCCCAAACTGGCAACGCTGGCGCTCAAAGCGAAAGTTGGCAAACCAGGGGAGGCACAGGCGGTGCTGGCGCACAAATTTCTGGATGCCGTCGACGCCATGAACACCCGTCTGGCTATTCCGGCCACACTCGAGGCATTACGTCAGGCCGATATTCCTGAGCTGGCCCGTGCCGCCTGCCGCGAGGCCGATGCCAATTACCCGGTGCCTATGTACCTGACACAAGCCGATTGCGAACAACTGCTGCGCCAGTTGCTGGTGACGCCATCCGCAGCCAAACCTGGCGGCAAAACAACAGCGCGCCGACGGGTACCAAAGAATAAAATTGCCGCTGGATGATTTCCCCGGGGTGCCCTCAACAGATGACCGCTTTGCCCGGATTGAGATGGGTTTTTTGTCAGAAAGGCAAATATGTCGGTCCAACACAGCTATGCGCAGAAAAGAATGGCCGCCAGCGAGGCCGTGCGGCTGGTCAGGGACGGTGATCTGATCATTGTTCCCACCGGCGTTGGTGAACCCCCGGCCCTGCTGGGTGCCCTGTCAGAGCAACGGCACAGTTTCCACGATGTCAAGGTGGCACAGATACTGGCCATGCGCAAATATGGGTACATCGACCCGCAGACTGTGGCGCATGTGCGCCATGTGGCCTTGTTTTACGGCGGGGCCACCCGCGCTGGCGGCCAGGCGGGATGGATCGATTTCATTCCCAACTATTTTTCAGAAATCCCCAGCCTGATTCAGCGCCAGCAGATGCCGGCGGACGTGGTGTTCAGCATGGCGTCTCCGATGGACGCGCATGGTTATTTTTCGCTCAGTCTGGGCGCGGACTACACCATGGCGGCGGTTGCCAAAGCGCGTGTGGTGGTGTTGGAAGTCAATCCCCAGGTGCCTTTTGCCAACGGCAATTGCCACGTCCACATTTCTCAGGTCGCGGCGGTGGTAGAAGACAGCCAGCCAGTGATGGAAGTGGGCTTGCCCAAAATCGGCCCGGTGCAACAAGCCATTGGCCGCTATGTGGCCGACATGATCGAGGACGGCTCGACCCTGCAGATCGGTTACGGTGGCATCCCGGATGCGGTGGTGATGCAACTCACTGGCAAAAAGGATCTGGGCATCCACACCGAGATGATTGGCGACGGCATCCTGAGCCTGGTGCAGGCCGGCGTGGTGACCAACCGGCGCAAGAACTATTTGCCGGGCAAGATGGTGGCAACCTTTGCCCTGGGCTCGGCCAGCCTTTACCAGTTCATGGACCACAATCCCGCACTCGAAATTCACCCAGTGGATTTCACCAACACCCCCAGCCTGGCCGGTCTGAATGACAATTTGGTGGCGATCAACGCCACCTTGCAGATTGATTTGTTGGGCCAGTGTGGCTCCGAAAGCCTGGGGCATCTGCCTTTTTCAGGCACCGGTGGTCAGGCTGATTTTGTGCGGGCGGCCAATATCTCGCGCGGTGGCAAGGCATTTATTGTGTTGCCGTCAACCGCCAAGGACGATACGATCTCCCGCATTGTTCCAGTCTTGTCGCCCGGCACTCACGTGAGCACCAGCAAGAACGACATCAACTACGTGGTGACCGAATTTGGTGTGGCACAGTTGCGCGGCAAGTCGGCCAAGCAGCGTGCCCGTGAACTGATTGGCATCGCGCACCCCAACTTCCGCGCCGAGCTGACCGATCAGGCAGCTCGCATGGGCCTGGGGGCCTAAGCGGCTGGTGGCCCTGCTTGGGAGTAACCGCTAGACCAGCAATGCCGCCAGGGCAGCCAATGCAGCAGTCTCTGCGCGCAACACGCGTGGGCCGAGCGTTACTGGCGTCAGGCCGGCTGCAAGTGCAGCGTTTTCTTCGGCAGGACTGAGTCCACCTTCAGGGCCGGAAAGCAGACGCAGGGCCGGCGCAAATGGCATGGCGCTCAGGCGTTGTACCTGTGGACGCAGTGACAGCAGCAGGCCCGGTGTGGTGGTGGTGGGCCTTTGGTCAACAGTGTTCAACCAAGCCGATAGCGACTGGACCGGATGAACCTGCGGCACGCGGTTGCCACCACACTGTTCACAGGCCGCTACAGCCACACTGGTCCAGTGTTGCTGTTTTTTGTCAGCACGCTCACCACTCAGACGCAACACACTGCGTTCGGTCATCAAGGGCTGAATACTGGCCACGCCAAGCTCGGTGGCTTTTTCCACCAGCCAGTCCATCCGGTCGTTGGCTGGCATTCCAAGCGCCAGGTGAACCTGCCGTGTGGCATCGCGTGCAACAGGGCTGAAGCTGCCCACTTGCACCCTTACATGGCTGCGCCCCATTTCGGCCACGGTGGCGGCAAACTCACCATCACACTGGCCATCAAACAGGGTGATGGGGTCGCCCGGTTGTAATCGGAGTACCTGGACATGGCGGGCCGCGCTGGCTGGCAGCTCCAGCAATGTGCCAGTCAGCAAAGGTGTCGGGCAATGGAACCGTGGCATAAAAACATAATGATTATTTGATAGCACTTACTCCTTTATGAATAAGCGCTGGAAGCCTATTTTTTTACTGTCGTCCAAAACCGAATATGTCAGGCTCAACAATTCCTTCCACCTTGTCCACCAACCTCAGCAGCGGTTTGAGTTCGTGGTAACGGGTGCAGGCGGCGCGGATGTAGTTGATAAAGCGGGGGGTATCGGCCAGGTACTGCGGTTTGCCGTCGCGCAGCGTCAGCCGGGCAAAAATACCGGCCACTTTCAGATGGCGCTGCAAGCCCATCCATTCCACACTTCGGTAAAACTCGCCAAAGTCGTCACCCACCGGCAAGCCTGCCTTGCGTGCCAGTTGCCAGTAGCGCACCGTGACATCCAGGCAGAAGTCTTCGTCCCAGCTCAGAAAGGCGTCACGCATCAGACTGGCGATGTCGTAGGTGATGGGGCCATACACCGCGTCCTGAAAGTCCAGCACACCCAGCGGCGCGCCAGGTGTCGCAGGTGCCATGAGGTTTCGCGGCATGAAGTCTCGGTGCACGTACACCTTGGGCTGTGCCAGGTTGTTGGCCACAATCAGAGCGAAGCTTTTGTCCAGTGTTGCGCGCATCGCCGGCTCGATCGCCAAGCCCTTGTGCTGCGTCAGGTACCAATCCGGAAACAGTTGCAACTCGCACTCCAGCAGCGCCTGGTCATACGGCGGCAGTACGTCCGGGCGCGAGGCCAGTTGCCAGGTAATCAGTGTGTCGACGGCCTGCAGGTAAAGCGGCAAGTTGGCCTGAGGCTGGGTGGGATCAATCACCTGCATCATGGTCTGGCCACCCAGATCACTCAGCAGCATCAACCCCAGGGGCTCATCCCAGGCCAGCACTTCGGGTGCCAGCAAACCACACTGCTGCATCAAGTTGGCAACTTTGACAAAGGGCTGGCAGTTCTCCCGCTCTGGCGGCGCGTCCATGATGATCAGGCTGCGGCCCTGCCCCTGGATGCGAAAGTAGCGCCTGAAACTGGCGTCAGCACTGGCCAGCCGAACTGACCCCGTGTCCAGTTCATGTTGGGTGGTCAACTTCGCCAGCCACAAATTGAACAGGCGTTCACGCAGGGGGTCGGTCCAGACAATGTTGTTGGTTGATGGCGCTTGGGGGGGGTGGGCTTGGCTCATGGATAATCCATTCTACAAACCCGGCCCAGCGTTCCGGGCCCCCCTCAAGAACCCTTCAACCACCTTTTTGATTCCTGCTGCTGCCACATGCGCAAGTTGATCTTTGACTCCACTGGCAGAGCCTGGCCGGCGCTTTGGCGATTGACGGGCGTTTGGCTTGCGAGCGTGACCGTACTCAATGCCTGGGCGCAGGTGCCGGCCATGCCAGAGTCGGTGGCCGAACCCATCATGCTCAGGGAAAGCTCGCGGCTGCAGGAACAGATAGAACCCAAAACGCGCGATGCCCTGCCGGTTTTTGTCAAGGGTGACACGGTGACTGGGCGTACTGATCTGGACACCGCGATCGAAGGCCGTGCCGAGCTCCGAAAGGGCGACATGGTGATCCGGGCCGACCGGCTGCAGTACAACCAGCCAACCGACCTGGCCAAGGCGCTTGGCCACGTCCACATCAACCGGGCAGGTAACGTCTATGAAGGTCCGGCACTGGAGTTGCGGGTCGATGCATTTGAAGGGTTTTTCACCCTGCCAAGCTACCAGTTTCTGCGCAATCGCGCGCACGGGCAGGCCGACCGGATTGATTTTCTGGACGAGCAGCGGGCGGTTATTCACAACGCCACGTTTACCACCTGCCAGCGCGAGCCGCAGTTGGACTGGGTACCTGACTGGGTGCTCAAGGCCACGCGATTGGGTATTGATAACGAAGAAGAAACCGGCACAGCGCAGGGCGCGCTGCTGAGCTTCAAGGGTGTGCCACTGCTGCCGATTCCCTACCTGAGTTTTCCGCTGTCCGACAAGAGAAAATCTGGGTATTTACCCCCCACGGTGGGACTGGACAACGTCAATGGCACTGAATTTGCCCAGCCGTACTACTGGGACATCGCTCCCAATCGCGACGCCACCCTGACGCCGACGCTGATGACCAAACGTGGTGTCAACCTGGGTGGCGAGTTCCGCTATCTGGAGCCCGCCTATGCCGGGTCTTTGCGCGCCGACTGGATGCCCCGGGATTCTTTGCGTGACCGCAGTCGCTGGGGCTTCAACGCCAACCATCGGGCACATTTCAAAAGTGACTGGACCGACGACGGGATGGCACTCAACATCAGTCTCAACCGGGTCAGTGACGACAACTATTGGCGCGACTTCACACGCACCAACGGTTCGCTGACACAGCGTCTTCTGGCCAACGACGCCAGCCTAGCCTGGCGCAATGGTTATTTGTCGACCACACTGCGCACCTTGAAATGGCAGACCTTGCAGGATGTCAGTGCCCCCATCATCCCGCCGTATGACCGCATGCCACATCTGGCGAGCCGATATGCGCGCAATGATTTGTACGGCATCCATCTGTCTGCAGACGCCGACTACACACGGTTTGAGTCTGACAGCAAGCTCACCGGACAACCCAACGCACAGCGTGCGTTCTCGCTGCTGCAGCTCAGCCGACCCATCAAGTCCGCCGCAGGTTTTGTCACCCCCAAGCTGCAATTACATGTCAGTCGCTATACTTTTGATGCACCCCTGTCCAATGGTGACAGGCAGTACGACCGCACTGTGCCCACCTTTAGCATCGACAGCGGGCTGGTGTTTGAGCGCGACACCGAACTGTTTGGACGCGCGTTGCGCCAGACCCTGGAACCTCGGGCGTTTTACGTGAACACGCCGTTTTCCGACCAGAGCCGCTTGCCCAATTACGACTCCGGTGCCAACGACTTCAACTTGTCGACGATTTACTCTGAGAACGCCTACGTCGGTAACGACCGGATTTCCGACAGCAATTTGTTGACGGTGGGTGTAACCAGCCGCTACCTTAACCCGGCGACCGGCGCAGAAGTGGCGCGTGTTGGTATGGCACAGCGGCTGCGTTTTCGCGATCAGAACGTCACCCTGCCCGGAGAAGCCGCCGTGACCGACCGGGTCAGTGACTTGCTGTTCGGCGCGTCGATCCGGTGGGATCCACGCTGGAGTTTTGACGGCACCGTGCAATTCAACCCGGATGTCGGCCGGTCCGTGCGCTCGACCCTGGGCGGGCGCTACAGTCCGGGTCCATTTCGCACCATTGGTCTTGCCTACCGTTACCAGCGTGAACTCAGCGAACAGATCGACCTGGGTTGGCAATGGCCATTGAACGACCTCTGGGGTGATCGCTCAAAAAATCTTGGTGCCGGACAGGGTGAGGGCGCAGGGCGCTGGTACAGCGTTGGGCGCCTGAACTACAGCATGAACGAGCGTAAGCTCGTGGACTCTGTCCTGGGTGTTGAATACGATGCAGGATGCTGGCTGGGACGGCTGGTCTGGGAGCGTTTGCAGACCAGTTCCGTCACCGCAACCCAGCGCATCATGTTCCAGCTCGAGTTTGTCGGGTTTTCCCGCCTGGGTGTCAGCCCGCTCAAGTCGCTCAAAGACAACATTCCAAATTACCAGAACTTGCGTGGTCCGATGGACATACCAAGCCGTTTCAGCAACTTTGATTGAACCACCATGACCTTTCGCCAAAAGATCCTGACCCTGGCTGTAATGACACTTGCCGCGCAGACGCTGCAAGCGCAGGGTTTGCGTGTGCCTGGCGCCACACCCAGCGCGCCGGCGGCCAGCCCCGCCTCCGTCACCACACAGGCGGACCACATTGTGGCTGTGGTGAACTCTGACCCCATTACCCGTGGTGGTGTACGGGAAGAAATGTCGCGCATTGCGATGCAGTTGCAACAACAGGGTCGGCCCGTGCCCAGTGGCGCGGGTTTTGCAAGTGAGGTGCTGGAGAGCCTGATCAATCGCAAGGCGCAATTGCAGCATGCCCAGGAGACGGGGGTAAGGATCGAAGAGTCAGCCATCAACCAGGCCGAACTCAACATTGCACTGCAAAATCAGTTTGATGTGGCAGAACTGCACCGCCGGGTGGTGCGTGATGGTGTGTCGGTCAAACAGTTTCGGGCCACCTTGGCTGATCAGATCACCCTGCAACGCCTGCGCGAACGCGAAGTCGACTCAAGGGTCCGGGTGAGTGACCAGGAGGTGGAGCAGTACCAGAACGAGCAGCGCACTGTGGTTGACCTCAGCACGCTGCAGCTCAACCTCGCCCACATTCTGGTGTCGGTCCCGGAGAATGCCAGCGCCATTCAGATAGAGGCCCTGCGCGTCAGGGCGCAACGCGCGCTTGACCGCGCCAAGGCGGGCGAGGATTTCGCTGCCTTGGTGCGGGAGTTCTCAGAAGCATCCGAGGTCAAAAACGGTGGTCAGCTCGGTCTGCGCCCGGCCAGCCGGTATCCGGAGCTGTTCGTGCAGGCCACCCAGCTGCTGGCAGTGGGTGATTTGGCCGAACTGGTGCGGTCTGCGGCAGGTTTTCATGTGCTTAAAGTGATCGAGAAGGTGGTGCCCGGTGCGCCAACCGCGGCGGTCACGCAGAGCCGGGCACGCCATATCCTTTTGGTGCCAGGTGCCAGTCTGAGCGAGGCCCAGGCACGCGTGCAACTGGCAGACTTCAAGAAACGTGTCTTGTCCAAACAGAGTGACTTTGCGACTCTGGCCAAAGAACATTCGCAGGATGGCAGTGCAGCCCGGGGCGGCGACCTGGGCTGGAGCACACCGGGTATGTTTGTACCGGAATTTGAAGAAGCGCTGAACCGCCTGGCACCAGGGGACATCAGCGACCCGGTGTTGTCGCGCTATGGTGTCCACCTGATCCAGCTGGAAACTCGCCGCAAGGCCGAGTTGACCGCCGCGCAGCAGCGTGAAGCAGTGCGAGCCGTGTTGCGAGAGAAAAAAATTGCCGAGGCATACCCCTTGTGGGCACAGGACATTCGCGCCCGGGCCTATGTGGAACTGCGTGACAACGCGCAGTGAAAGCCCGTTCTTGAACGCGCCCAAGCACATCCCGCGCAAGCGCTTTGGCCAGCATTTTCTGGCCGACGGTGGCATTGTTGACGCCATTGTGGCTGCCATAGAACCCAGACCCGGACAGGTCATGGTTGAAATCGGACCCGGGCAGGCGGCCTTGACCCAGCCCTTGGTGGAGCGTTTGGGACGCCTCAACGTGATTGAACTTGACCGCGACCTGGCGCGAGAGCTGCGCAGCCACCCGCAATTGGATGTGATCGAGTCTGATGTATTAAAAGTGGACTTTGCCCAATTGGCAAAAGCGTTGTCTGCTACAAAGTTGAGAGTTGTCGGCAATCTCCCGTACAACATCTCTACGCCGATTCTTTTTCATCTGCTGCAGTACGTGGGGGTGATCGAAGACCAGCACTTCATGCTGCAAAAAGAGGTCGTCGACCGGATGGTGGCGCGTCCTGCCACATCGGACTACGGGCGACTGAGCGTGATGCTCCAATGGCGATATGCCATGCAGGACGTGCTTTTTGTCCCACCGCAGAGTTTTGAGCCACCGCCGCGGGTGAACAGTGCGGTCGTGCGAATGCAACCCAGGGCCGATGTGGCGCAGGTCGATGTACGTCTGCTGGGTGAACTGGTGCAGGTGGCCTTTAGCCAGCGACGCAAACTCCTTCGCCACACACTGGGCCGCTGGCTTGAAGCGCGCGCTTTTAGCGGAGCCTTCGACGTGCAACGCCGCGCTGAGGAGGTTCCGGTTGATGAATACCTGGCCCTGCTTCAGTCATTGGACGAAAAAAAGCCTGAACAAGTCAGGCTTTGAAATGGGCCGCCGACAACAGCCGACGGGCTAAACAGATTCAGGCGGCTGTCCAATAACCCGCGTTGAATGGGCTGCTCATACGCAGCGCCTGCGGCGATATGTCCAACAATTTGTCAGTGGGCATTTTTTCGCCATTTTCCGTGAGCACTTCGATGTGATGGGCAGCATCACCGGTGGTGCCATGAGCCTCGTTCGCCCGTTCTGCTTGGCTGGTGTGTGCAGAACGGGCTACAGAAAAGAATAAAAACACCTGAACGGTATCTTCCGATCGCCCCAATAGTCCGCGGCATCGCGGAAGATGTCGAGCAACTGCTCACGGGCTTCCTTGTCAAACTTGGCATTGGCGGGAATGTGCTCCAGCACCGTCACAAATCCTGGCTGCGGACCGGATTTGTGCACCGGGTCAGTCATGCTGTCGTACAACGAGTCAAAGTTCTTGCCAACCGAGACCGTCAACATGAACTGCTGGCCAATCATGTCCAGAATGTCCTGTTTGCTCTGGGCTTCGGCCAGATTGGCGTACAAAAAATGATGCCCCAGCGCGTGTGCGGCCTCCTGCAAATCCTGAACCCTAAAGGCACGGATCGATTGCACAATGTTCGAGCGTACGCCGCGCAGTGGCATATCGGCAGTGCCCGGCGGAGCACCAAGGGTTGATTGGTCAAGTGGCATATTCATTTTCTCTTTTCTGTATAAAAAATAACAAAATCACGTCAAGGCAGGATCCGGCGAAAACTCTCGTAGTGATCGGCCGTGTAATAACAGGCATCTGGTGACCTGGGCTGGCCGCCGCAAACGATCCGCCGAACACCCCGGTGCCTGACTCCAGGCGTCGGAACTGTGTATTCCAGGTAATAACCACGTTTCCTGATCGGCAACAAACGTTCACGATTACCAAAGACCGTGCCATCTCTCTCACTGGCAAAGGGGCCACCCTGGTGAATCAGTGCGTAAATCTGTACACCTTGTCTGGGCAACTCCGACAGACTGACGGCGCCCGGCACATTGACCTGAACAGGTGCTTTGGCCAGAGCCGGACCCAGTGCCAGCACTGTGGTCAAACATAAGCCAGTGAGTACTAACTTAAGACTCCCAAATCCCGACATGAGCATTTTTCCCTGATCAAACCCGGGTAAACCCGAACTTCCAAGGGCGTAAGTGTCTTCGATCTGAAAGAAAAATGCAAGTTTGCGCACCATCAATGGGCAGCAAAGATGAAGGGAATAGGCAGCCCTGTCGCTGCCAATTGCACTTTTATGCTTCAGCGCTCGGCATTTGCGTCGGCCACCGTCAGGGCAGTCATGTTGACAATCCGACGCACGGTGGTGCTGGCGGTGAGCACGTGAACCGGCTTGGCAGCGCCCAGAAGCACCGGGCCAATGGCAATATTGCCACCAGCGGTCACCTTGAGCAGGTTATAGGCAATATTGGCCGCGTCAATGTTGGGTAACACCAGCAGATTGGCATCCCCCAGCAGTGTGCTGTTGGGCATATGTGTTGCGCGGGCCTTGCTGTCGAGCGCCAAATCGGCGTGCATTTCACCGTCCACCTCCAGCCATGGTGCCTGGTCACGCAAAAGTTCAAGCGTCTGGCGCATTTTCACAGCGCTGGGTTGATTGCTGGAGCCAAAATTGGAATGGCTCAGCAAAGCGGCGCGTGGGTGCATACCAAAACGCAGCATCTCTTCTGCGGCCATGACCGTGATCTCGGCCAATTCCTGCGCCGACGGGTCGTAATTGACATGGGTGTCAACCACAAACAATTGGCGATCGGGCAACATCAGGCCGTTCATGCAGGCATAGATCTGCACATCCTGCGGGGTGCTCGGGCTGCCTCCGACGCGTTTGCCAATGACCTGATCGATGTAATTCAGGTGCATGGCGGTGGTGCCCCAAGTGCCGCAAATCATGCCGTCGACATCACCTTTGTGCAGCAGCATGGCACCAATCAACGTCAGGCGCCGACGCATGTCGATCTTGGCCATCTGCTCCGTCACGCCCTTTCGCTGGGTCATTTGATGGTAGGTTTGCCAAAAATCGCGGTATCGGTCGTCCTTTTCAACGTTGACCACGTCATAGTCGAGTTCTTCCTGCAGACGCAGACCAAATTTCTCGATACGCCGGGCAATGACGCCGGGCCGCCCAATCAGGGTCGGTCGGGCCAGACCTTCGTCAACCACGATCTGACAGGCACGCAGCACACGTTCTTCTTCACCCTCACAGTAGGCTACTCGCTTCTTGAGCGCCTTCTTGGCAGCGACAAAGATCGGCTTCATCACGGTGCCCGAGGCATAGACAAAGCTCTGCAACTGCTCTCTGTAGGCGTCAAAATCGTTGATCGGACGGGTGGCCACACCACTCTCGGCCGCCGCCCTGGCCACGGCCGGGGCGATTTTCATCATCAGGCGCGGGTCAAAAGGCTTGGGAATCAGGTATTCCGGACCAAATGCCAGCTGTTCACCCGCATAGGCTTTGGCGACGACTTCACTTTGCTCGGCTTGCGCCAGCTCGGCAATCGCATGGACTGCGGCAATTTCCATTTCCAGCGTGATGGTGGACGCCCCTGCATCGAGCGCACCGCGAAAAATGTACGGGAAACACAGCACATTGTTGACCTGATTGGGGTAATCAGTGCGGCCAGTCGCAATGATGGCGTCACTTCGCACCGCCTTGACTTCTTCAGGCAGGATCTCCGGCGTCGGATTGGCCAGGGCAAAAACCAGCGGATTCGCCGCCATCCTGGCCACCATGTGGCTTTTGAGCACACCACCGGCGGAGAGCCCAAGAAACACGTCGGCACCCTCAATGGCCTCGCCCAGTGTGCGTGCAGATGTCTTCTGCGCGAAAAAAGCCTTGTCCTCGTCCATCAGCTCGGTGCGACCCTCGTAAACCACACCGGCCAGGTCAGTGACAAAAATGTTGTCTCTGGAAATGCCCAGCTTGACCAGCAGGCCAAGGCAGGCCAGCGCTGCAGCGCCAGCACCCGAGGTCACCAGCTTGACTTGCGCCGGATCTTTGCCGACCACTTTGAGCCCATTCAGAATGGCAGCGCCAACCACAATCGCCGTGCCATGCTGGTCGTCGTGAAACACCGGGATCTTCATACGTTCGCGCAACTTGCGCTCGACATAAAAACAGTCCGGTGCTTTGATGTCTTCGAGATTGATGCCACCAAAGGTCGGCTCCAGCGAGGCGATGATCTCAACAAGTTTGTCCAGATCGTGTTTTTCGTTGATCTCAATATCAAACACGTCAATACCGGCAAATTTTTTGAACAATACCCCCTTGCCTTCCATCACCGGCTTGGCTGCCAACGGGCCGATATCGCCCAAGCCCAGCACCGCGGTGCCGTTGGTGATGACCGCCACCAGGTTGCCCCGGCTGGTGTATTTGAATGCTGCGTTGGGGTCCCGGACAATCTCTTCGCAAGGGGCGGCCACACCGGGCGAATAAGCGAGCGCCAGGTCATGCTGGTTGGTCAGCTGCTTGGTGGCGGCAATGGCAATCTTGCCCGGCGTGGGCAGCTGGTGATAGTCCAGTGCGGCGCGACGAAGCTGGGCACGTTTATCGTTGGACGAATGGTGTGGCATGGTAGGTCTCCGGCAGGTTTGGCGTGTTAACAATTCGCCATTTTTCAGCTTCTGGGGGCGGGATTGTAGGACCGGGTGTGCACACAGTCCTGTGCCCGTAATGTACGTTGCCAAATGCGCATGTGCATAATGAACCTTGAGAAAAGTCAAACCTCAGAAGGCGCTGAATGTCCCAGTTTCAAATCAACCTGCATGAAGCCATCTACTCGTTGTCAGATGCGCTGGACCTCGTGGGCGTCACGCATATCCATCACGGCAAACGGGTTGCCTTCATGGCGGCAGAGGTGGGCAAGTTGCTGCAATGGCCAAAAGCACGGCTTGACGATCCGTTTCAGGCGGCCATCCTGCACGACTGTGGCGTTTCCAAAACGGCCGTCCATGCCAAGCTCGCCCAATTGGAGTGGGAACTGGAGGGCGAGCATTGTGAGATTGGTGCTGATCTGCTGGCCAGCTGCACCTTGTTGCGCAGTCTCGCGCCTGTGGTCAGGTTCCATCACACCCATTGGAGCGCACTGCAGGGCCTCGATCTGCCGTTGCCCATCAAGCTGGCCGCCAACTGCATCTATATGGTTGATCGCGTCGACATCCTGACACTGAAGTACCTCAATGCGGGTGCAGATATCCTGTTGGGTAAGGACGACATCCGCCAGCAGATTCTTCTCCATCGGGATGACTGGTTTTGTCCGCAACTGGTCGATGCCTTCATGGAGCTGTCCGAGTCCGAGGCGTTCTGGTTCATGCTCGAGAGTGACCATGTCAACGGATATGTGGCCACCTGGCTGAGTGAGACAAGTGGTCAGATGATGGCTTTTGAAGATCTGAGCAGCCTGATGCACATCTTCTCCAGCATTGTGGATGCCAAAAGCACTTTCACCAGAGAGCACTCGGACGGTGTGGCGAGCCTGGCACGCTATTTGGGCCAGCATCTGCAGATCAGCGAGGCACAGTGCGACATGCTGGAACTCGCCGGTTTGCTGCATGACATCGGAAAATTGCGCGTGCCCGATGAATTGCTGGAGAAACCCGGTCCGTTGACCGAGGTTGAAAAGCGTACCATGAGCCGACACAGCTTTGACACTTACAACATCCTGTGCAACATCAAAGGCTTGGAACAGGTGGCGCTGTGGGCCGCACAGCACCATGAACGGGTGAACGGCACAGGCTACCCGTACCACAACCGCGCCGGCGGCATTTCGTTGGAAGCGCGCATTGTTGCCGTGGCCGATGTGTTCCAGGCGCTGGCGCAAGCCCGCCCTTACCGTCCGCCCATGCAGCCGCCGGAGATTCTGGAGGTTCTGCAGCAACAGGTGGACTGTGGCAAGCTCGACGCCATGGTGGTGGACTGCGTGCGTGACAATCTTCAAGCCTGCTGGAGCGCCGCCATGCGGGTCAGACCCAATCGAGAAGACAAGCCACAAACCGTATGAACGACTGCCAGACCAGCCCACGCGACACCGCCAGCGGCGTGTTTGCGCCTATCGAGCCCTACCAAAGCGGGCATTTGGCGGTGGATGACCTGCATACGCTGTACTGGGAAGAATGTGGTAACCCGCAAGGTGTGCCGGTGTTGTTTCTGCATGGTGGACCGGGCGCTGGTTTGTCGCCGCGGCATCGCCAGTTTTTCGACCCGACACACTACCGCGTGGTGTTGTTTGACCAGCGTGGTGCTGGCAAATCGACACCACTGGGTGAATACCGCCAGAACACCACCGATTTGCTGATCGATGACATTGAGCGCCTGCGTGAACTCATGGGCATCGATCAGTGGCTGGTGTTTGGCGGCTCGTGGGGCTCTACCTTGGCTCTGGCCTATGGACAGGCGCATCCGCAACGGTGCCTTGGTTTTGTATTGCGTGGTATTTTTCTGTGTACACAACCCGAGATCGACTGGTTTTTTCATGGCATCCAGTGGTTTTTCCCCAAGGAGTTCGAGCGTTTTGTGGCTGACATTCCATCGGCAGAGCGCTCCGACCTGTTGCAGGCGTACGCCAGGCGTCTGTTCAGCGAGGACTCTGAGCAAGCCCTGCGCGCCGCACGCAGCTGGAGCCGCTATGAAGGCAGCTGCCTGCATTTGCTGCAGCATCCAGAGGTGGCGGACCAGTTTGGTGCCGATGCAGTTGCTCTGGGAGTCGGTCGACTGGAAGCTCACTATTTCCTGCACCAGGCTTTTCTTAGTGACGACCAGCTGATCCGGAACATTGACCGTATCCGCCATCTGCCTGCCGCCATCATTCAGGGGCGTTATGACGTGGTGTGCCCTGCGCGCTCAGCCTGGCGATTACATCAGGCTTGGCCAGAGGCCAGTTTCGAGATCATTGAAGACGCCGGGCACGCCGCGTTTGAGCCTGGTATTGCCAGTGCTCTGGTAGCAGCCACTGAGCGCTACCGGCGCAGCCGCACCCTTTAAGGTCGTCGTAATGGCTTGATCAGACCTGTGGCAGCAAAAAGCGCCGCTCCCAGGCGCTGACCTCACCCAGATAATGGTCGTACTCAAGCGCCTTGACTGCACAGTAACCAGTCACAAAGTCTTCACCAAAAGCCTGCCGGGCAAAGTGGCTGTGTTGCATCTGATGCAATGCCGCTTCCATGCTGCGTGGCAGGCCATGGGCCTCGTCATAGCCGTTTCCGGCCAGCGGGGCAGAGGGTTGCAGCTGTTCCTGAATGCCGGCGAGACCCGCCGCCAATGAAGCGGCGATGGCGAGGTACGGATTGGCGTCCGCGCCAGCCACACGGTTCTCCACCCGCCGCGCGACCGGTTGACTTGCTGGAATACGCAGGCCGGTGGTCCGGTTGTCATAACCCCAGGCCAGGTTGGTCGGGGCCTGACTGCCTGCCACATAACGCCTGAAGGAGTTGACATGGGGTGCAAACATCAGCATCAGCTCCGGGCCGTAGTGCTGCAGTCCGGCGATGAAGTGTGTAAAAAGCGAGCTGGCGCTGCCGTCAGCCTGGCTGAAAATGTTTTGGCCATCTGCATCAACCACGCTGATATGCAGATGCATGGAACTGCCCGCACTGCCGGCAATCGGCTTGGCCATAAAGACTGCGTTGAGCCCATGTTTCAGGGCGATCTCGCGCGCGGCGTACTTGAACAAAAACGCCTGGTCCGCAACGGCCACCGGGTCACCATGCAACAGGTTGACCTCATACTGGGTTGGGCCGACCTCATGGATCCAGGTGTCGGCCTGGATTCCCAGGGTGAGTTGTGCACTGCGAAACTCATCCCAGAACGGTGCCAGCTCGTTGAGCATATTCAGGCTGAAGGCGCTGTTGCCCACCTCGGCCCGGCCTCCGCGCACGACCGGTGGTACCAGTGCCTGCGCCGGGTCTGCATTGGCGGCGGTCAGGTAAAACTCGATCTCGGGTGCCACCACCGCCTGCAAGCCCAGGGCGGTGTAGCTTGCCAGCACCTTCTTCAAGGTGCTGCGCGGGGCAAACTGACACAACTCACCATTGAGTTCCACACAGTCGTGCACTGCAACTGCGCGCGGCACACTGGACCAGGGGGCCAGCGTCAATGTCCGGTAATCCGGCAGCATGCGCACATCCGGGTCGGAATCAGGGAACACGGGGTTGTAGGAGTACTCACCGGTGACAGCCTGCATTGGGATGGCCTGACAGATGCGCAACTCAGCACCCGCGGCAAACCGGTCGGCCGGCATTAGTTTGCCGCGCGGGTAACCGGTCATGTCGGGAAAAATACATTCCACATCCCGGACTCCATGCTGGGCGAAAAAATGGCTGATTTGCGCGGGGTCGTGGGGGTGCATCATGGGAAAAGGTGATTATTGAACAAACATGCCTCCAGCGCTTTTACAGCAATGATTTATTGCTATACCAAGCATTGCAGACACCAGGCTGGTCGGCATGGCAATTGGTGAACTCCGGGCGCGTAGTCTAGCCTTAGCACGGTAACCTGTGCCAGCTGCTGATGCAAGTTCCTGCATACTTGCACCCCTGAGCCTGGGCCGGCCTGATGCCGATCTGTGGCATTTACCCAATTATTCACGACCGCCATGTTTCAATACCTCACCATTCCCGTGACTGCCTTTGACCAGAATTGTTCGCTGGTCTGGTGTGATCAAACGCAGTTGGCCGCGGTCATTGACCCGGGCGGAGATCTGGACGAAATTCTTTCCGAAGTGCAGCGCCTGAATCTCAAACTCGAGCAGATCTGGCTGACACACGCCCACATCGACCATGCAGGGGGCACCGGTGAGCTGGCCAAGCGGTTGGGCCTGCCCATCATCGGACCACACGAAGGAGATCAGTTCTGGATCGATGGCTTGCCCAAACAAAGCCAGATGTTTGGTTTTCCGCCCGCCCTGCTGTTTACACCGACGCGCTGGTTACACGACGGCGACACGGTCACCATTGGCGAGTGCACCTTGCAAGTCCGCCACTGTCCGGGCCACACCCCGGGGCATGTGGTGTTTTATTCAGCCGAGGCCAAACGGGCGTTTGTCGGCGACGTGTTGTTTGCCGGCTCCATTGGTCGCACTGATTTTCCCCAAGGTGACCATGCCACGCTGATTGCCAGCATTCGCAATCGATTGTGGCCAATGGGTGACGATACGGTGTTCATTCCCGGTCACGGCCCTGAAAGCACATTTGGCCGTGAGCGGCGCAGCAACCCGTACGTGGCCGACAATTTCAACTAAAATGATAGCTGCCAACGCTTAATGAATAAGCGCTGGCAGCCTGTATTGGCATTCAATGCCGGGCTACTTGCCGAAGATCATGTCGGGCAAGAACAAGGTGATCTGTGGAATGTAAGTCACCATCACCAGGAAGATCAACAACACGGACAACCACGGCAAGGCGGCTTTGGTCACTTGCACCAGGTTCATGCCGGTGACCCCACTGGTGACAAACAGGTTCAAGCCCACCGGCGGTGTCACCATGCCAATCTCCATGTTCACCACCATGATGATGCCCAGGTGAATCGGGTCGATTCCCAACTGCGTGGCGATCGGGAAGAAGATCGGTGCCAGGATCAGGATGATGCCGGTAGGTTCCATGAAGTTGCCCGCCACCAGCAGGATGATGTTGACCACCAGCAGAAACATCCACGGTGTCATACCCATGCCCACAATCTGCTCGGCAATGGTTTGCGGAATGCGCTCGGTGGTCAGCACATGGGCAAACAGCAGCGCGTTGGCGACGATGAACATCAGCATCACGGTGGTGCGGCCCGCTTCGAGAAACACATGTGGCACCTGCTTGGGAGCGAGGTCACGGTAGATCAGCACGGCCACGATCAGCGCATACACCGCTGACACGGCGGCGGCTTCGGTGGGTGTGAAGATGCCTCCATAAATCCCGCCCATGATGATGACCAGCAGCGCCAGACCCCACATGGATTCACGGAACGCCTTGATCATCTCCCCCATGCTGGCTTTGGGTGGCGGGGTAATTTTGAGTTTGCCCGCGCGCCACCATACTGCTGCCATCAGCATAAAGCCCAGCACCAGACCAGGTATCACCCCGGCCATGAACATCCGCCCCACCGACACCTCGGTCACGGCGGCGTAAACCACCATCACGATCGAGGGTGGGATCAGAATGCCAAGCGTGCCGGCGTTGCAGATCACTCCGGCGCCAAACTCCATGGGATAACCGTTCTTGACCATACCGGCGATCACGATGGAGCCAATGGCGACCACCGTGGCCGGGCTTGAGCCCGATACCGCAGCAAACAGCATACACGCCAGAATCGAGGCAATGGCCAGTCCGCCGCGCAAGTGTCCTACTGCCGCAATGGCAAACACCACCATCCGTTTGGCCACACCACCGGTGCTCATGAGAGCGCCGGCCAGCACAAAAAACGGAATACTCATCAGTGTGTAATGTTCGCTGGTCTCAAACAGCTTGATCGACATCGAAGCCAGCGAGTCCTGCGAGAAAAAGAAGATCGTCAGCAGGCTAGATAAGCCCAGGCTGACCGCCACCGGGATACCAATGGCCATGCAGAAAAACAAGGCGGCAAATAGCACCAGCGTGTTCATGGGCTCACCTCTTCGGATTTGAGTTTGAGGGCTTCAGCTGCTTCGTCAGCCAGGTTCAGGCTGGCCGCCGTGCCGGTGATCAGACCAATCAGCAGTTGCATGAAGCGCCAGCCTGTCAGCAGAAAACCCAGCGGCATCACCGCAAGGACTTGCCAGCGTTCAATCGGCATGTCTTCAAACTCGATACCGGCCTCTTTCATTTTCAGCACGTAGGTGGTGGCCCCGGTCAGCACGAAACCGACATAAAGCAGGCTCAGCAACACCGCCAGAATCGAAACGTAGCGCCGTGCCTTGGTGCCCAACATGCGCACCAGTGCATCCACACCAATGTGGGAACCGACACGCACACCGTAAGAAATGCCGACAAAAATCATGAAGGCAAAAAATACCGTGGTGAGCTCAAGCGCCCAAGAGAAGCCGCTGTTGAACACATAGCGCATGACGACCTGCAAAAAGGTCAGCGCGGTCATGGCCAACAACATGGAGGCAATGATCCACTCTTCCAGGTAATCCAGAATTTTCATAAAACACCTCTTGAACCCCGGCTGATCCGGGGTGGTTTGTGTACAACAAGCGAGGGTTTATTTGCCGTTGGCTCTGAGCGCGGCGTCAATCAGGTCTTTGCCGATATCGCCTTCAAACTTTTTCCAGACCGGCTGCATGGCGGTACGCCAGGCTTGCAGATGCTCCTTGTTCATTGGCAACACCTTGGCTTTTTTGTCATCAATGACTTTTTGGCGGAAGGCCATGTCTTCTTCAAAGGCGACCTTGTTACCAAAGGTGATGGACTCTTTCATGGCCTCGGTCAGCCCCTTCTGGATGTCCGGTGGCAGACCGGCCCACCACTTGGCGTTGCCAATCACCATGTAATCGAGCACGCCATGGTTACTTTCCATGATGTACTTCTGTACTTCGTGGAACTTCTTGCTGTAAATGTTTGACCAGGGGTTTTCGGTGCCATCCACCACACCGGTCTGCAACGCCTGATAGACCTCAGCAAAGGCCAGCTTTTGAGGATTGCCACCAACCGCCTTGAACTGCTCTTCAAGCACGTCCGAAGGCTGAATGCGGAACTTCAAACCCTTGGCATCGCTGGGCATGCCCAAAGGTGTGTTGGCCGAGAGCTGCTTCATGCCGTTGTGCAGGAAGCCAAAACCCATGATGCCTTTTTTGGTCATCGAGGTCAAAAGACCCTGGCCTTCCTTGCTGGCCTGGAAACGGTCCACGGCCTGAATGTCAGTGAACAGGAAGGGCAAGTCAAAGAGCTGGATCTGTTTGGTGTATTTGCCAAACTTGGCAAGCGATGGTGCCAGGATCTGCACGTCACCTAACAACAGGGCTTCCATTTCTTTGCCGTCGCCAAACAGCTGGCTGTTGGGGAATACCTGGATCTCGACCTTGCCCGGCAGTTTCTTCTCGGCCAGTTCTTTGAACTTGAGCGCGGCCTGGCCTTTGGGTGTGACATCGGCCACCACATGGCTGTATTTGATGATGAGCGGCGCGGCGTGTGCGCCAAGTCCCAATGCCAACAGGGTGCACGCAGTGATCAGTTTTAATTGCAGTTTCATTCGGGTCTCCTCGGTTGTGAAAATGTCTTCAGTGTTCAAGACCCCGCAAGATTAATGCGCACGCCAGAGAAGGGCAACTGTGGCGTTCAACAGCTAGGGTTTTCCCTAAAATTGGCTGACTACACTTTGCCCAGTGCCATTTGCAGCTCATCCAACCAATGCGGGCTCAAGCTGCGCGCCAGTTGCTTCTGCACGGGTTGCACGGCTTGCCGCAGGCGGTTACGTTCAGCAGCACTCAGTGTATGGATGCGTGTTGTACCGGCTTGTCGAAGCGCTGCCAGCGCTTGTTCATTTTGTGTGTCGGCAATCTGGTTGGCAAAACCCAAAGCCTCTTGTAACGCCTGGTTGATCAGTTGGCGATCAGCGTCGGCCAGATGCCGCCAGAAGCGCTGGTTGGTCACCACGGCGTAGCCCAGGTAGCCGTGGTCGGTCAGGCTGAGGTCGGACTGGACCTGGTGCATGTGCTGGGTCCAGAAGTTGGAGATCGGGTTTTCAGTGCCGTCGACCACGCCGCTCTCCAGCGCGCGGCGGGTTTCACTGAAAGGCAGTGTGACCGGGTAGGCACCCAAGGTGCGCATTTGGGCCGCAATGACCCGGCTGGCTTGCACCCGCATGCGTAAACCGGCAAAGTCAGCCGGTTGGCGCAATGGGCGGTTGGCGCTCATCTGTTTGAAGCCGTTGTCAAAAAACCCCAGCCCGACCAGACCCTGTCGCGACAAGCCGTCCAACAGCCTTTGCCCCAGTGGACCCTGGGTGACGCGTCGCACTGCGGCAAGATCATCAAACAGAAAAGGCAGGTCAAACAGTTCGAACTCAGGCAGCCCGATGCGCCCGAACTTTGATAACGAGGGCGCCACCAAGTCAACCGCGCCCAACTGCAATGCCTGCATCTCGTCGGCGTCACCATACAGCTGGGCGTTGGGAAACACCTGCACGCCAATACGGCCGTTGCTGCGCTGCTCCACCAACACCTTAAAACGGTTGGCTGCCAGCCCCTTTGGAGTTTCTTCAGCAACCACATGCGAGAAGCGCAGATGGATGGATGGCAGGGCTTGTGTGGGCCCTGTGGCACCCAGCGCTGCTGCGCTGGCAAGTGTGCTCAGCCACTGGCGGCGCGTCAAACCCGTCAATCCTGGCGCCTTGGATTTGGGATGATGGGGCACACGAACCATGATCGAGCCGTTGTTCAGATGAATGTCAGCGACAGCAGCGCTGCGGACATGGCCAGCGCATGGCAAAACACCGCCGCCAGTGTGAAGCGAAAAGCCAGCGCCATCCGAGGTGGTGAGGAGGCCCCAATGCCAAGCAGATAGAGCGCCACCAGTGACAGCGGCAGGGACACCATGGCCCATAACGCACGACCCGGGTGGTACAGCAGCCACACGCCACCGAGCAACCAACCGTGGGCCGCCAGCGCCAGCAAAGCGTAAACAGGGAACGTCCATCTTATCGGCCTGGCTTGGCGCAGCAGGGCAACATTGGCCACCAGCAGCGCAAAACTTAGCGCATCCACCATCGGTATCAGGAAAAAATGCCGCCGCTGCACGTAGTCTGCCCCAATGACCACCAGCCACCAGGCCAGGCAGGCGCTCAAACTACCCCAGCCCCTTCGGCCAATTTGCAAGGGGGCAGCGTTATATGTCCATACCAGCGCCAGCCCGCCCAGTGCCACCAGCAGCAGGCCGCCGCCCGCTTTGAGTGCCAGCCACAGCCCGGCCAACAGCACCAGGCCAAAAACTGCTGCTGAAGTCTGACGCGCCTGCGTCAGGCTGATCCGGCCTAGCGTGATCAAGCCGCTGCTGGCACAAGGTGTCCATGGGTCGTTGCATGGGGCTGGCATGGGAGAGCCTGCATTGCAGGCGTGCCAGATATTGGCAGCGGCGTGGAACAGCACGGCCAGCAATACAGTGGCCAGCGCAGCCGCAGCGTCGGGTGCAATGCCGCAACCGGCTGCAGAAGCAATCCCCAGCACACTGGCCACCACCGTGATCGTCAATGAGGCCGGCTGGGCAAGTTGCCAGACTGTCGACAGCGCGATTTCTTGCGGATGTTGGGTCGCGTTCTTCTGTTCCATGTGGCTATTATGCGAAACCTCATACGCTTCCGATCAAGTGCTGCGCCATGCCCAATACTGACACCACGCTGGACTTTGCCCTGCTGCAGCAGTCGGCATTGCGCCCAGCCGCCCGCAACCGGGTGGCGCTGCTGTGGTTGCTGGGCATGCTGGTGTTGTTGGTCGGCTCCGTTGTGACTCTGTTGTTGTACCTGAATCGCTTTGAGCTCGAGGAAGCGACGCGCAGACGCGCCTCCGACGCGCAGTGGCTGGAGCAAAGTATGCAGTTCCATTTTCGACGCTTGGAAGATGATCTGTTGGTGCTGGCCCGCCAGTCTGTGCTGAAGGCCAGCCTGGAACCGGTCAACGTCGGCCGCCCCCAACCCCCGCGATCAGGCCAGGCAGACGGGACTTTCTACGGCGGTGGGCTGTTGTGGCGTGAACCGGGTGTTTTGTTGTCTCAGGGCTGGATACCAGCTGGGCAAACTTTGCAGCATCCGTCGTCACTCGAGCGCTGGTACGCCGATCGTGCAGCCCATCTGGAAAACCAGCTGGCTCTGGATATCATGCAAAACACTTCCGAAGGATTGCGCCGGGCAGCGTATGCGGGTTTGATGCGTGGTTCTGACGGAAGCCAGAGTGATGTGGTGTGGCTGGCGGTGCCGTTTTTCGATCGTGGCGAATTTGTCGGCAGCTACCTGGCGGCGGTGTCCATTGAGCGTGCCATCGCTGCACTGGTGCCAGCCTGGTTCAGCCAGGATCACAGGGTCAGTTTATTGCCTGACAACCCTTCTGCTGCACCAGAAGGACTGAACCAACCCGACAACGGAGATGCGTCTCGCGTGGCCCTGAATTTGCCAGGGACAGACCTATTTCTGCAAGTCACACTCATTCGCTCGCAACCGGCCACGGTGCCACGCATTTTCTTTCTTGTGGCCCTGTTGTTTTTATTGGGCATGCTGGTGGCGTTGTATGCCCTGCGACGGGACTTCGCCAAGCGACAACAGGTGCAAGCACTTTTGCAGGCTCAAGTGGCGCTGCGCAGCGCCATGGAGAGCTCGGTCACCATTGGGCTGCGTGCCTGGGATCTGGACGGACGTATTCTCTACGTCAATTCGGCTTTTGCCCGCATGGTTGGGTATGACGCAGCCGAGCTGGTCGGCCACAGCATGCCGTTTCCGTATTGGCCCGAAGACCAGAAGTTGCAATTGTCGAAGGTGCACGAAAGCCTGATGGCGCACGGCACACATGATGAAGGGGTGGAGGTGCAGTTCGCCCACCGGGACGGGCACCTGATCGACGTATTGATTCATGAGGCACCCCTGAATACTGCCGCCGGCGAGCAGGTGGGCTGGATGAGTTCGGTGATGGACATCAGCGAACGCAAACGCGCCCAGCGCATGGCGGCACAGCAACAGGAGAAGCTCGAAGCCTCGGGTCGACTGATTGCCGTGGGAGAGGTGG
>JAGOUM010000128.1 GCA_018061265.1 Rhodoferax sp.
AACGACACGGCGGCCGGTGTCAGCAAGACCTATCTTGACTGCAATGGCGACACAGTCACCCAGCCGGCAACGGATCGGCGGCTACTCAAGGCACTGACTCGTGTCATTGCCGTGCGCAATCAACTCACCGGAGTCCAGTGATGCGCGGCACCATCAGGCCAACCATGCGCCGTTTGTTCGGCATTTCATTGCCCATCGTGTTGATTTTTCTGGCGGTTATTTCCCTGCTGGCGACCGTTGGCATTCGCCGTGCGACGGTCAGCGAGTCACTCAGCCGCAACCAGATGGACTCCCAGGTCGCACGTCAGGCTGCAGAGGCCGCATTGCGGGATGGTGAGCGTGACCTGTTCATCTCCAGTGGTCTTTTGCAAACAGGTGCCCTGTGCGCACGGGGTGAGGACAGAGATGGCGGTCTGGTGCTGGCACCTCCCTATTTTGATTCAACCTGTCCGCGGGGGCAGTGTTATTTCACTAAGGCCTATTACGACGCCAGCAACTTTGACACAACAACGATAGCAACCCCAGTCAACCCGCAGCCATGGTGGCCCACAGGTGAGAAAGGCGGGCTGTGGAATAACCTTGTTGCCAACAAGCCAAGCGACACGGCGGGTGCTGGCGTCAACTGCAACTTCACCGGAGCAGTCCCCTTGGGCACGTTTACCGGTACAGCGCGCCTCGCTGGTGTGGTGCGTCAGCCTGAATACCTGATTGAGTACATCAATCTGAGCCCTGATGCCCGCCTGTTTCGTGTCACGGCGCGTGGCTTTGGTGCCACCGCCCAAGCTGAAATCGTTTTGCAGAGCTATATCTCATTTGATTAACGGCAAGGAGTCCATGCCATGTTGACAACGATCTCAAAGTGGGTGCGCAGCATCGGATTGGCGCTAACCGCCGGGGCATACCTGTATTCCAGCACGCTGATCGCCCAGGCCGCCGCGCCACCGGCGATTCCGCCAAACATTGTCACTGTGGCCGCCAAGCCGATGATTGTCTTGAATCTCTCGAGAGACCAGGAGATTTTTACCCGCGCCTACAACGAATACTCTGATATCGACTCGGATGGCGTGCCGGATACGACTTACAAACACGCCTTTGACTACTACGGCTACTTTGACAGTTACAAGTGTTATGAGTACACCAGTGGTGTGTTCAATCCGGTCGGCAGCACTGCAGACAAATACTGTACCGGTCAATGGAGCGGCAATTTTCTCAACTGGGCCACCATGACCAAAGTGGATGTGCTGCGAAAGATCCTGTACGGGGGATACCGCAGCACTGACACGGCCGCGTCTACGGTGCTGGAGCGGGCGAATCTGCCCACCGATACCCACTCTTTTGCAAAATACTATGTGGGCGAAGACTTGGCGCAGCTGACACCGTTCACCGCAGATCAGATTGCTCCCTCGCGCCTCAGGGAGAACGACGACGTTCGTCGACGTATCAAGTATGAGGTCGACTACAACCAGAAGTGGTTTTATCCCTCAACGGTGCCGGCCAATGCGCCAGCCCACGGCAGTACGTGCACCGATTTGGTGAATGCAGTGTATGGGGACAGTTCGCCACCCGAAAACTACAACTGTGTCTGGTTCAATACTGGCTCGGCATTCAGTACAGGCGTTTTTTCCGGCTCATGGTTTCAAGCCGATGTCGGCGACCAGATGATTGTTGAGTTCCAGGACGATACCAACAAGGAAATGCGCGGTACGGTCATCACATTGGGTGACCCGGCGATCAACCCTGGGCGCTTTGGCATGGTGGTCACACCTGAGGGCTTTTCCACGCCCACCGATACGGCCACTTATCGCAACAAATGGCGGTTTCGCAACGTGTCCAAACAGTCTGTCACCATGTGTAATGCCACACTGGGCAGCAGCACAGAATGGTCGTACAACAGCACTGGTGCTCCGTTGATGAGGGTGGCCCGTGGCAACTACCAGTTGTGGAATGCCAACGAGCGTTGGCAGTGTTACTGGAGTGAGGAAAAATCCGCCAGTAACGCCAACGACATCGCCAAGACCGGCTTGGGGGCGGCCAGCGGCAACCCCAGCAAAACATCACTGGGCGTTGTTATTGGCACCGATGGGCCAGACTTCAATGTACGCGTCAAAAGCTGTGTCGCAGGGCAAGTGGGTAAAGAGCGCTGCCGACTTTACCCAAGTGGCAATCTGAAGCCGATTGGGTTGTTGCACGAGTATGGCGAGTCCGAGCAGGCGGAGTTTGCGTTGTTCACGGGTTCATGGGCCAAGAATGTATCGGGTGGTGTGCTGCGCAGCAACATGAAAAGCTTCAAGAGTGAAGTGAATCATGAGACGAACGGGACGTTCACGACTTCGGCAGATATTGTCCGCACGCTCAACAAATTGCGCATCTATGGTTACCGATACTCCGATGGCGGTTATCTTGGCGACGGCAATTGCACCTACCAGCTCACCACCGACGTGGTCAATAACATGTGCACGGACTGGGGCAACCCCCTTGGCGAGATATTCACGGAGTCCTTGCGCTACCTGGCAGGCAAGACGCCAAGCTCTGACTTTAACTTTACCCTGTCCGGCTCAAAAGATGACAGTCTGGGCATGCCCAAACCGGCTTGGGTGGACCCGTTTCTGCGCAGCAGCGCCGCCGAGAAACTGGCGATTGAAGCCCAGTACGGGCCTGGTCAATGCCGACGTATCAGCGCCATCAACTTTAATTCCAGCAATCTCTCATTTGATGAAGACCTCCAGGCACCGTTTTCAACGCTGACCGGGGGTGCTACGGTGGTTGGTCTGGTCAACCTGATTGGCGCGGGCGAAGGTATTCACGGAAAGGACTGGTTTGTTGGTAGCAACGGTGTGACCGATAACCGCATTTGTGATGCCAAAACCATCAGTAGCCTGGGAGCAGTTCGCGGCTTGTGTCCGGACGCACCGGCGTACAAAGGCACCTTTGGTATTGCAGGTGTGGCACATTGGGCATGGTTAAACCCGATCCGCAGTGACATCAGCAGCGCGGGTGCGCCCGACGCATTTCAGGTCAAGACCTACAGCGTGGCCTTGAGCACGGGCAAGCCACGCATGACCATCAAACACCCGACCAGTGGCAAAGTGATCGAATTGCAACCTTCGTTCCTCAACTACAAGTCGGTCACTGAACCGGGTGCCGGCACCCTGATTGATTTTAAAGTGATCGAACAAACACCCACCTCCGGCAAGTACCTGGTGGTATGGGAGGACTCGCAGCAAGGGGGCGACAGGGACCAGGACCATGCGGGGATTTTGCGCTGGCAAATCCTTGGAGATGAGTTGCATGTTTTCACTTCCAACTATGTGGAGTCCACCACAACGCCGCAGGGTTTTGGTTACACCATATCGGGTTCAGACAAGGACGGCCCGCACTTTCATACCGGAATCGAAGGGTTTAGTTATACCGACTCCCGCTATATCAGCACCATCCGAACCACCGGGGCGACGGATTACCGCCTGAATGCATCCGGGGGTTGTCAGGGCTGTCAGGTGAACGATCCTGAAAGCCGCGCCATCTACCGCTTTGCAGGTGTCGCTGCCGGTGTTTTGCAGGACCCTTTGTGGTACGCCGCCAAGTGGGGTGGTTTTGCCAAAGAGGGCGCGACGACTCCAAGTGTGGCGAGTTCCTGGGACAGCAGAAAGGCCGATGGCTCGTCGGGTGCCGATGGCATTCCGGACAACTACTTCCTGGCCATTCGCCCGGATGAACTTGAGCGCTCTTTGCGTACTGTGTTTCAGGATATCGTGGCGTCATCCAATACGGCACCAGCGGTTGCCTCTGCTCAGCTCACTGAAGGGAGCCTGAAGTATGTGGTCCGGTTTGATGGCAACGACGGCCATGGCGAAATTGCTTCCTACAAGATTCAGACCGACGGCAACTTTTCCGCATCGCCGCTTTGGAAGGCCCATGAAAAGATGGCGGCCATGTCGATGGGGAGTCGTCAGATCATCACCAACGAAGGCGCGACGGGCGTCAGACTGGCTTGGAGCAGCCTGGCCCCAGCCACCCAAGTTGCCGCTTTCGGCAGCGATGTATTGGCGCAGGCCCGGCTGGATTGGTACCGCGGAGACCGTAGCAACGAAGCGCCGGCGGGTGCGGGGTTCAGGCCCAGGAACAGCCTGTCGGTGATGGGCTCCGTGATCAATTCCAACCCCCATGTTCAGCGAAAGCCGGGTGCTCCGCTTTTTGGCAGTGCGTTTCCGGATTATGGTGCGTTTGTCACCGCGAAAAAGAATCGTCGGCCAGTCATCTGGGCTGGGTCCAACGATGGCATGTTGCATGCTTTTGATGCCAGTGGAACTGCCACCGGCGGGATGCCGATTATCTCGTATTTGCCGCAGCCGTTGCATAGTCGCATCACCCATTGGATCAATCCGGGTGAGATCAGGGCACTCGCTGACGGAACACCATTCACCGCAGATGTCATGCACACTGTCAGCGGCACCACCCAGGCTTGGGCGACTTACCTGTTCTCCAGCCTGGGGCGCGGCGGCAAAGGTGTTTTTGCCCTGGATGTGACTGATCCGGGAACACTGTCAAGCAGTTTGCCGAGTGCCACCCTGTCCAGCCCTGGAACACTCAACGAGAGCAATGCCACCCATGTTTTCCGCTGGCAGTTTACCGAGTCGGACGATAGTTCCGGGGACCTCGGTTATATCGTCGAAGCCGACAACACACCCAGCCGGTTCACCGGGCAGGCGGCGTCTGTGGCAAAGATGAACAACAACAAGTTCGCGGTGATCTATGGCAATGGCGCCAACAGCAACAACGGGTCTGCCGCACTCTATATTCTGTTTGTTGATGGCCCAGCGTCCGGCGTCTGGACGGCGGGTGGCACATCACCGAGTTATGTGAAGATCGTTGCAGACACCGGCCCCGGCAACGGGCTGTCACAGCCAACCTGGGTTGATACCAATGCCGATGGCCTGGCTGACACCATTTATGCTGGTGACCTGAAAGGCAATCTGTGGAAGTTTGATGTTTCAGGCGCAACACCCGCGAGTTGGGGTGTTGCGTTTCATGGACGACCACTGTTCAAGGCCAGGGCCGTGGACGGTAGCGCCAGCAGTTATCAGCCCATCAGTGCGGCGCCGGAGTTCAGTTTTCATCCCAAAGGGGGGGTGCTGGTCAGTTTTGCGACCGGCAAGGCATTGTCGTCAAGCGACTTTCCAGACACCTCGGGTCGGCCTCACAGCGTTTATGGCATTTGGGACAAGACCGCGTACACCACCATGGACATTGCGGCACTGGACGATGCGGCGACCGGTTTGCCCAGACTAAGGGCGCAACTGGTCGCGCGGACCTTGACTCGCCAAACCAGCGGCGACGGGTTTGTCGAGGGTATTGCCATCAACTGGGCTTCAAAGATGGGGTGGTATGTCAATTTGCCGGCCACGTCAGAAATGGTGGTCAGCAACCTGCAGGTGACCAGCCTCAAACTGCTGTCGGTGGTGTCCATTGCACCGCCTTCCGGGGCCACCAGTTGCAGTAGTGCACCAGACGCTTACATCACTTTTGTTGATCCGATCACTGGCCTGTTGAATCAGAATTTGATGGGTGAACTGGCCGTGGTGGTTGATGGTGTCAGTGTCAAGAAACGTATCGCAAGCAAGAAGCTGGCCTCGGGTGACCAGATGGTGACGATCGCCAAGGACCGTACGCCAAAGGGAACCACCGGTACCGGCACTGGGACCGGCACGGGCGGTGGCGGCGGTTTTGACTGCATTCGCGTTGTTGGTGACAAGACCGATCTCAAACTTTGCAGCATGGGGCAAAACCGGCGTGTACAGTGGCGAGAGCTTTTCAACTTTAGAACCGGGATCAACTGATGCGTCGTAAACCACTAACAAAACCGGCCTGGCTCCCAGTCACTGCCAGAAAGAACAGCAACGTTATTCGCTTGACTCGACCGACGGGTTTTACCTTGATCGAATTAATGATCGTGGTTGTGGTTGTCGCCATATTGGCATCGATTGCCTTGCCGTCGTATCAGGAGAGTGTGGCGCGGGGTGCCCGGGCCGAAGCGAGAACGATCCTGCTCGAGGGTGCTCAGTGGATGGAGCGGCACTTGACCGAGAACAACCGATACGACCAGTTTATTGGTGGAACTGCGGTCAGCACGGCCAGCATGCCATCCTCGTTGATCAAATCGCCAGCGGACGGCTCAGCGAGGTATAACCTGAGTGTCACTGTGGCGCAACAGAGTTTCACCTTGAAGATGGTCAGGGCAGGTGCCCAGGCCAATGACCGTTGTGGTGACTTCACGGTGACCCATCTGGGCGTCAGGGCGGTTGAAAACTACATCGGTTTCGCCAACGCAACTGCCGCCAGGCAGGAGTGCTGGAGATAGCAGTCGGGCTAGCGACCTACCTCATCGACCAGTGTTTTGAACTCGTCGATGTCTTCAAAGTTACGATAAACACTGGCAAAGCGAACATAGGCAACCTTGTCGAGCTTGCGCAGTTCGCCCATCACCAGTTCGCCAATGCGGGTTGAAAACACCTCTCGCAGGCCCAGGTTCAGCAACTTTTCCTCAATACGTTCAACGGCACCATCGACCAGTTCGGTACTGACTGATCGTTTGCGAAGTGCCAGCCGCATTGATCCGAGCAACTTGTTTCGGTCGTAGTCGATGCGGCGGCCATCCTTCTTCACAATGGTCGGAAACGTCACTTCCGGTCGCTCGTAGGTTGTGAATCGTTTGTCGCACGAGGCGCAGCGGCGACGGCGGCGAATGAATCCACCGTCTTCGGATACCCGTGTTTCGACCACCTGGGTGTCCGGGTGGCTGCAGAACGGGCATTTCATGGGCGCTTAACCGTAGACCGGGAATCGAGCGGTCAGTGCATTGACTTTGGTGCGCACGGACTCGATGTTGGCGGGATCACGCGGGTTGTCCAGCACATCGGCAATCAGATGCGCCGTCAGACGCGCCTCATCTTCCTTGAAACCCCGTGTAGTCATGGCCGGTGTGCCAATGCGCACACCGCTGGTGACCATGGGTTTCTCTGGGTCATTGGGGATGGCGTTCTTGTTGATGGTCATATGGGCGCTGCCCAGCACCGATTCAGCTTCTTTGCCGGTGATGCCCTTGGCGCGTAAATCAACCAGCATGACGTGGCTTTCAGTGCGGCCACTGACAATGCGCAATCCCCGAGCCGTCAGTGTTTCAGCCACGACCCGTGCGTTGGCGACGACTTGTTGTTGATACAGCCTGAACTCCGGCTGTAACGCCTCCTTGAAGGCGACCGCCTTGGCTGCAATCACATGCATCAACGGGCCACCCTGAAGACCCGGGAAAATTGCACTGTTGATGGCTTTTTCGTGTTGTGCCTTCATCAGGATGATGCCACCTCGCGGACCACGCAGGCTTTTGTGGGTGGTACTGGTCACAACGTCCGCATGCGGAACCGGGTTGGGATAAACGCCAGCGGCGATCAGGCCCGCATAGTGGGCCATATCCACCATAAAAATGGCATTAACGTCTTTGGCAACTTTGGCAAAGCGTTCAAAATCAATCGCCAGAGAGTAGGCGCTGGCACCGGCAATGATGAGTTTTGGCCTGGTTTCATGGGCCTTGCGTTCCATTGCGTCATAGTCAATGGCTTCATTGGCGTCCAGCCCATAACTCACGACATTGAACCATTTTCCACTCATGTTCAAGGCCATGCCATGGGTCAGGTGGCCCCCTTCAGCCAGACTCATCCCCATGATGGTGTCACCGGGCTTCAAGAACGCCAGAAACACCGCTTCATTCGCCGATGCGCCACAGTGGGGCTGGACATTGGCCGCCTCGGCGCCAAAAATTTGTTTTACCCGGTCGATGGCAAGCTGCTCGGCAACATCGACAAACTCACAACCCCCGTAGTAGCGTTTGCCGGGGTATCCCTCGGCGTACTTGTTGGTCAGTTGGGTTCCTTGTGCGGCCATCACTGCGGGCGAAGCGTAGTTTTCGCTGGCAATCAGTTCAATGTGGTCTTGCTGGCGCTGATTCTCCGCCTGGATGGCGGCATACAGTTCGGGGTCAGTTTGTTCGATCAGAATTTCGCGGTTAAACATGGCAGTCCTTTGAGACGATGAGCCTGTGATTCACTTTTGGCATGAGAAAACAGGGCTGCCCAGGCGAACGGCTGAACGCAAAACCCCAAAACAGGTCGTGCGGCACACTCCCCCGTGGTGGACCCACGTCAGCTGACTGAAATCACCAAAAAATCAGTCGCCTATCGCCAGTTGTGTGCCGCCGAATTTTAGCCCAGAGGTTATTTCAGAGCCACAGTGGCCACTTGTGCTTGTTCGGAGGCGGGGTCGGGTGTTGGCTTCGCAGTGTCAGTCCCGGGCCTGGGTGCTGACACAGAGGGGCCATTAAAAGGCACCTGATGACCCGCAGCAACCATCTGTAGCTTAGCGTACTCTGACATCACCTTGCCAGCGTAACCACCTTCGGTATCTGACGAAGAGGCACCCACGTAGTAGCGCAGGCCGCCCTCAAGAGAACCGGTGATTGCAATACAGTCCTTCAGAACCTTGACGCCCACATGGAGATTGGCCAGCGGATCAAAAGCCGCAAAGGTGCCGCCGTAACTGTCGTACTTGGCACTGTGAATCTTGGTCATCACCTGCATCAGGCCTTGTGCACCCACCGGGCTTTGGGCAAACGGATTAAACCGTGACTCGATCGCCATCACGGCCAGAATCAAGGTCGGGTCGAGCTTGGACTTTGCCCCCACTTCATAGGCTTCGGACACCAAAGCACTGAGCGGCTCCGGGGCGATACGGTATTTCTTGCTTAACCATAAGGCGACCGCGGCCTGTTGTTTGGGTAACTCGTTGGGGTCGGTCGCCGTGGCGCGGTCACTGGCAACCAGATCGGTCACCAGTCCGGTGA
>JAGOUM010000129.1 GCA_018061265.1 Rhodoferax sp.
GAAAAAACGGAATCAGCAGTCATGGTTATCTCCAGTCCTTGTATTGTCACGCCGAACCCACCCGCTCCACAGTGGGTTCGCGACCCATCAGGCGCACCACTGCCTGTTGCGGTGTGGTCTGGCCATCGAGCAGAGCCAGAACGGTTTGGGCGATGGGCATGTCCACGCCCAGAGACAGCGCACGTTGTACCACGGTGCGAGCACTGTAAACCCCTTCGGCAACGTGCCCCAGGGCGTCAGTGGCCTGCTGCAGTGTGCTGCCCTGTGCCAATGCCAGCCCGACCTGCCGATTGCGCGACAGGTCACCGGTGGCGGTCAGCACCAGATCACCCAGGCCACTCAGACCCATGAAGGTTTCAGCTCGTGCGCCCAAAGCCAGTCCAAGGCGTGTCATTTCGGCCAGACCACGGGTGATCAGCGCGGCCCGGGCGTTCAGGCCCAGCGCCAGACCGTCGCATAAACCGGTGGCAATGGCGAGCACGTTTTTCACCGCACCCCCCACTTCAACGCCGGTCACGTCGTCGCTGGCATAGACCCGCAGGCTTGGGCTGTGAAACGCCTCCACCAGCGCCGTCTGCACTTGCGGGTGGGAGCTGGCGGCCACCAGTGCCGCTGGCTGACCGCACGCGACCTCCTGCGCAAAACTCGGCCCGCTGAGAACACCTGCTTTTAAATCAGGAGCAACCTGCGCTTGTATTTCATGCGCCAGAAGCCCAAAAGTATCAGATTGTGCAGGCTCAAACCCCTTGCACACCCAGGCCAGCGCCTGCGGCCAGTGGTGCAAGCGCGTCAGGGTGGTCCGCAAGGCCGCCATGGGTGTGGCGATCACGATCAATTGTGCATCCGCGTGCTGTTGCAGCAAGTCACCCAGCGGTTCTGCGCTGACCCGCAGCGAGGGTGGTAAAGCCAGTCCGGGCAGGTAGCGTTGATTCTCACGCTGCACACCCATGGTTTGGGCATGGTCCGCACGATGTGCCCACAGAATCACCTGATGTTGTGCGGCGCGGTGGTTGGCGGCACTGATGGCCAGCCCGGTACCCCAGGCGCCCGCACCGATGACAACAATTTTCACAGTGATTTTGGCCAGCGCCAAAAACTTGCGGGCAAGGAGCGCCCGGGCACCTTACTGGGGAAGGGTTTCTTGGCCCGACTCAGCCTGAGCGGATTGCGCCGCATTTTGCTGTTCGTACATGGCCTGGAAGTTGATTTCCGACAGATGAACCGGTGGAAAACCGGCACGTTGCACCAGGTCAGCCACGTTGCCGCGCAGGTACGGGTAGACGATTTGCGGGCAGGCGATCCCCATGATCGGGCCCATTTGCTCCTGCGGCAGATTGCGCACTTCAAAAATACCGGCCTGTGTGGCTTCGACCAGAAACACGGTCTTGTCCTTGATCTTGGTCTGAACCGTGGCCGTCACCGACACCTCGTAAATCCCGTCGGCGACGGGTGATGCGTTGACGCCCAGTTGGATGTCGACCGTGGGTTGCTCCTGCTCCAGCAGGATGGCGGGTGAATTGGGTTGCTCCAGCGAAGCCTCTTTGAGGTAAACACGCTGAATCTGGAACACGGGATCTTGGGTCTCGGACATGAAGTTCTTTCGGTTAATAAAAGGCGGCCCGGGCGCGAACAACACGCCAGGACATCAAACCAGCGCAGGATTATCTCAGGCCGCTGAAAGCAGGGGAACCAGGCCGCCACGCCCGTCGAGTGCGATCAGGTCATCACAGCCGCCGACATGGGTGTCGCCAATAAAAATTTGCGGCACAGTGCGCCGACCGGTCAGACTCATCATGGTGCTGAGCTGGTCGGGTTGCAGGTCAATGCGGATCTCTTCGATCTGCTCGACACCGCGCGCCTTGAGGAGTTGTTTGGCGCGGATGCAGTAAGGGCAGATCGCAGTGGTGTACATCTTGACAGGGGACATAAGACAGGCTTTCTTTTAATCAGGTTTTTTCGACCGGCAGGTTGGCAGCACGCCAGGCATTGATGCCGCCCGACAGCGACAGGGCTTTTTCAAAGCCGAGTTTTTTGGCAATGGAGACGGCGCGGTTGCTGCGGGCACCCGAGTAACAGACCATGATCAGTGGAGTGGCCTTGTTTTTGACCACATTGGCCAGTTTGCCCTCCAGTTGGCCCAGCGGGATGTTTTTGGAACCCACCACATGGCCGGCGGCGTACTCCTGGGCTTCACAGACGTCAATGACAACCGCCTTTTCGCGGTTGATGAGTTGCACCGCACCATCGGCAGTCAGTGCGCCGGGGCCACCACCGCTCAGGGCTGGCCACAGCAACATGCCGCCCGCCGACAGGGCCACGGCGATCAACATCCAGTTTTCGAGAAAAAATTGCACTTGGTAATCCTTGGTTTCAGTCGCACACGACAGGGTCGGCATTTTAGAATGCCGCGGCCGACGGGAAATGGCGCGCTTGGCAATACCTTGGCTCAACCTGGTTTTATCCCCTTGGATCAGGCCATGGTTAGTTTGTGAAGTGATGCGCTCCGGCCCATCTGGCGCTACGATTCGATGGGTAGACATGGCGAGGCAAAGCCAAGGTGGCCGCGAAGCCGCAGTTTGGAACCTGAAATATTTGACAATGTGGATGGAACCCGTGCGTGCACGCGTGCTCCAATTGGTGCATCAAAGGCGCCCTGATGGCGTTGTTGGCACGTTCTGGAAGCAATATGGGTCAAAAACTGAAAATTACAGGCTGGATTTCAATCGGTGTGCTGGCCGGGGCCATGACCACGGTGTCGCTGCAGACAGTGGCTCGCGGTACCCTGGCCCCTTTGCCGCTGGAGGAGCTGCAGCAACTCGCGGCGGTGTTTGGCATGGTCAAGAGTAACTATGTTGAACCGGTGGACGAAAAAAAGCTCATCACGGATGCAATCGCCGGGATGGTGGCAGGCCTTGATCCACACTCGGTGTACCTTGACAAAAAGGCACTGAAAGACTTTAACGAGGGCACCACCGGCAAGTTTGTGGGTGTGGGCATCGAGATTTCCCAGGAAGACGGCCTGATCAAGGTGGTGTCACCCATTGAGGGTTCACCTGCGTACCGGGCTGGACTCAAGCCCAATGACCTGATCGTCAAGATTGATGACACACCCGTCAAGGGTCTGACACTGAACGAAGGTGTCAAACGCATGCGTGGCGAGCCCAATACCAAGGTGGTATTGAGCGTGTTTCGCAAAGACGAGAACCGTACGTTTCCGGTGACCATCATTCGCGAAGAAATTCGCACCCAGTCCGTGCGCAGCAAAGTGATCGAGCCAGGCTATGCCTGGATTCGGGTCAGCCAGTTTCAGGAGCGCACGGTGGCTGATTTTGTTCGCAAGGTGCAGGAAATTTACAAGCAGGATCCCAAGCTAAAAGGCCTGGTGCTGGACCTGCGCAACGACCCGGGTGGTTACCTGGATGCGGCAGTGGCCATATCTGCGGCCTTTTTGCCGCAGGACGTGACGGTGGTTTCCGCCAATGGACAACTTGCAGAGAGCAAGTTCACGTACAAGGCATCACCGCGTTTTTATGCCCGCCGTGGTGGTGATCCGCTGGCACAAATGGATATAGTGACCCGTGAAGCCTTACGCAAGGTACCACTGGTGGTGCTGGTGAACGAGGGCTCGGCCTCTGCCAGTGAAATTGTGGCGGGTGCGCTACAGGATCACCAGCGCGCCAAGCTGCTGGGCAGCCAGACCTTTGGCAAGGGGTCGGTGCAAACAGCCGTGTGTCTGGATTCGGCATTCCGCATGGACAACTGCCCGAGTGCGGCGCTCAAGCTCACCACCAGCCGTTATTACACCCCCAGCGGGAAATCCATCCAGGCCAAAGGCATCGTGCCCGACGTGATGATTGATGAAACCGAGGAGGGCAACTTGTTTGCGGCCTTACGCACCAGAGAGGCGGATCTGCAGAAACACCTCAACAGCGGCCAGGGTGAGGAAGTCAAGGATGAAGCGCGTGAGAAAGCCCGCGAGGAAGCCCGCAAAAAATTGGACGAACAACTGAAAAAACCCGCAGCGGATCGCCGTGCCCCTGAATTTGGCTCAGACAAGGACTTTCAGCTGCTGCAGGCACTCAATCAGCTCAAGGGCCTGCCGGTATTGATCAGCAAGACCCAGGTCGAGCGCGAAGAAGAAAAGAAAGAAAACTAGAACCACGTCACCCCGATGCAAGATGCTGACCTGCTGCGTTACTCGCGCCACATTCTGCTCAACGAATTAGGCATCGAGGGCCAGCAACGTATCCTCGATGCACGGGTGCTGTTGGTCGGGGCGGGTGGACTGGGATCACCTGTGGCCCTGTACCTGGGTTCAGCGGGGGTGGGCCATATCACCGTGGTGGATGATGACACGGTGGACCTGACCAATCTTCAGCGCCAGATCGCCCATACCACGGCGCGTGTTGGTTTGCCCAAAGTGGATTCGATCCAGCGCGCTGTGGCAGAACTTAACCCCGGCGTCTGTGTGACACCCGTGCAGGCGCGTGCCGACGCGACCTTGCTTGAAGAACTGGTGACACAAGCCGATGTGGTGGTGGACTGTTGTGACAACTTTGCCACGCGCCATGCCATCAATGCGGCGTGTGTGCGGCATCACAAACCGCTGGTCTCTGGTGCTGCGGTGCGTTTTGACGGCCAGGTTTGTGTTTATGACCCGCGCGACGATTTGTCACCGTGTTACGCCTGTGTGTTCCCTGAGACGGCGCAGTTTGAAGAGACTCTCTGCGCCACCATGGGTGTGTTTGCACCTTTGGTCGGCATGGTGGGCACCATCCAGGCCGCCGAGGTACTCAAACTGGTCAGTGGTGCTGGACGTCCGCTGACCGGCCGACTACTGATGATCGATGGCCGCAACATGGAGTTGACCGAGCTCAAACTCGGCCGAAACACCAGTTGCACGGTGTGTGGCACCCGGCATCCCTGAACAACCCGGTTTCATTTTGGTGGGTAACAACTGCCGTGGCGTTGGCGGAAATCTCTCGGGTTTTCCGGTGCCGGGTGAGCAAACAGCCCGAGCCCTGCCGAGCGGGCCATGCGCTCCTGCACCGCGTAGGGTCCGGCGCTGCGGCGCCAACGGCTTGACCACGCGTGGCCACGCTGAACCATCACCGCTGCAATATCCCGGCCGTCGGCATGAATGCGGGCCAGGCCGCGTCCGTAGTCATCCGTGTGGCGGACGTCGACCTGCAGTTGCACATCATCCACCAACTGCTGCAAGGCGCGGCGGGCATCCTCACCACCTTGCTGACAAACTTCGGGTGCATCAATGCCCAGCAGGCGCAGTTTGCGTGGCCGACCGCCGTTGGCAGGCTGTACCCACAGCGTATCGCCGTCGGGCACGGCGGTGGCGCGGGCCGTGAAGCGGACTGCGCTGGCGGACAGGGCGTCAACGCATTGAGAAATTCCCAACATGACGCATAAACCATAGCGCCATAGGCGTTGTGTTGTGCGTCGAATAACAGGCTTCATGCAAGTCCCCAGAAACGGCTGGAATGCACCACCACACCACGCCTTATCCAAGTATCAGCGGAAAAACGAACCTGTTAGACTTCAATTTTCATGAATACGCCCAGCCTGCCTTGAAGTCCGCTCCAGCTTCTTCCGTGGTTGAAATTCAACAGTTGCGACTGGGTGATGCGCTCGCCTTGCTGGAGCACGCCCATCAGGACCTGCCAGCGTCTGACGGCAATGCGGTGGCGTACTTGCAAGCGATTGTGGACAAGTTGTGCGACCTTTCCTTGCGTGACCCGTTAACGGGTTTGTCCAACCGGCGCTATTTTCAAAGTGTGTTGACCCGGGAAATCGAAGTGGTGGCCCGCTCCGGTGAACCGGCGCTGCTGCTGATGCTGGACATTGACCATTTCAAGAAGGTCAACGATACCTACGGTCATCCGGCCGGTGATGCCGTATTGCAGGCGGTTGCCAAAGCGCTGGCAAGCTGCGTGCGGCCGATGGACACAGTTGCACGGTTTGGTGGTGAGGAGTTTGTCATCACCCTGCCAAGTTGTCAGGGGCTTTTCGGGCATCAGGTCGCCGAGCGTATTCGTGAGGCCATCAGCGCCTTGAATGTGACGGTGGCGCATGGTGTGGTGCTCAACGTGACCATCAGCATCGGTGGCGCGTATGCACCGCGATGGGTCAGGTCATCGCCTGAACTCTGGATTGATCGTGCCGATATTGAACTCTATCGGGCAAAGTCCGAAGGGCGCAATCGGGTGTGTATCGAGATGCAGCCCATCCTGGCCGTCAGTGCCGAGGAAAAGAGCCTGTTGTTCGGACCTTTGTCGCTGGGTGACCCGGCATGGATTGAAAGCATCGGTGGTGATGGTGCGGCGGGTCATCGGTCGGTGCAATGAACCAAGTGGTATGAAATGAGTGACCCGAGTATTCCTGTGGTTGAAGTCAAAGAAGCCGTTGCGGCAACGCTGGGGCCGCTGGGAAAGGTCTTGGCCGTCACCAGCGGCAAAGGTGGCGTGGGCAAGACCTTTGTGTCGGCCAATCTGGCGGCTGCCCTGGCCAAACGAGGGCGCAAGGTACTGGTGCTGGATGCTGACCTGGGTTTGGCCAACCTGGACGTGGTGCTCAATCTTTACCCGAAGATCACGCTGCACGACGTCTTTACCGGCAAGGCCAAACTGGAAGAGGCCATTGTGCGGGCCCCTGGGGGCTTTTCGGTGCTGTTGGCCGGCTCGGGCATGGTGGAGTACTCGCGGTTGACGCCCAATGTGCGTAATGATTTTTTGCAGATCATGTCGGGCTTGTTGCCGTATTACGACATCGTGTTGCTCGACACCGGGGCCGGCATTTCAGACGTGGTGCTGTTTGCGGTATCACTGGCCTCCGAGGTGCTGGTGGTGGCCACACCGGAGCCAACCTCGTTGACCGATGCTTACGCCACCATCAAGGTACTGGTGGGTGAACAACAGCGCAAGGTGATCCGTATGGTGGTGAATCAGACCGCGCGCATGGGGGATGGCCGGGCCATTACCACCCAGTTGCAGCAGGTGCTGGACCGCTTTGTGGTCGCCAAGCCGGGTGACAAGGTCCGGCTGGTGCACATGGGAGATATTCCGGCAGACCCGTCGGTTCGCCAAGCGGTGATGCGTCGTCAACTGCTACTGCAAACGGTGCCGGGCTGTCCGGCTTCATTAGCGATTTCGCAGCTGGCAGGAAAGCTCGAAGAAACCCTGATGAGCAAGGGCGGTTGAGCGCTTACCGTCGACGCGGCGTCAAGCGCTGACGATCCAGCCCTCCAGCGGGTCTATGTCCGCGGGTAATCCATAAGCTGGGTGGCCATTTTCATGTCGGCATTGCGCCCATGCCGCCTGCAGCATACACAGAACCGCATCCAGACAGTCACCTTTGGCGTCGTCCACCAGTTGATCGCGTTGTGCATGGCTGACTTTGAGCCGCAGCTGAAGGCGGGTTTTGCCGTGCTCCAGTGCGGTGATCAGGTCTTTGCGAGCGATGAGTCGATCGGCGGTTTGCCGGGATCGATCATCACTCTTGTAACTGCGTCGGCCCAGAATCTCGCGTGCCAAAAGCCCGGGATAAGCTTCCAGCGCCACACGTTGCGGCTGACCGGCGGCGTCCAGATTGCTGCTGGCCCCGGGGTCCAGCCCCGGCAGCAAAACCCCCGCTTGCAGCAGGCACGGAATGCCCGCATGCAGCATGAAAGCCACTGGCGGATTGACCCATTTCATGCTCGGGCTGGAACCGGCGGGTCGATCGGTCTCGCGGTGGGTAAATTTGCCACCCACGGGCCGCTGGGCACAAAAATTGACGAATGTCTGGCGGATCTCGGCACGGCTGAGTCCGGCAAAATGGCTTATGCAAGCCCGCCATGTCAGCGGCCAGCCCAGGGTCTGGACCAGTTCACGTGGCAGGCCAAACGGTAGATCGAATGCACCAGTCCAGGAGCTTGGCTCGGCGAGCCATGCGGAGAATTCTCGCAGCGACGCGCAGTACCGCAGATGCGACAGCGCCACACAAGCGCCAGACAGCGTGCCAACCGCAATGACAATGGGTTTTTTGTGGGTTGGTGCGCTGGAGAAATCACAGCCCACCACCCGGGCCGGGGCCGCCACTGCGGGGGGCTAAGCCCGGCCGATGACGGAAGCGGTGGCCATCAGTTCCTCCAGCAGTGCCAAAGACACTTTGCCTGAGACCGAATAGGGGTCAAGCTCGGGCTTCTCGGCGTATTTGAGCAGGATCGAGGCGTTGATTCGGTTCATATTGACTTCGCCCATGGTCCAGCCACCGAAGCGGCGCTCCGAGATCTCTTCATAGTGCAGCAACACCACCTCTTTGTGGCGTTTGTCGCGCTGGATCTGGTTGTACAACTCACTGATGACCATACGGCCGCCTTCAATCGCCTGCAGAAAAATACCGCCGCCATAACACAGCACACCGGTGACACCACTGTTGGGATTGCGGCTTCGGCATTCGTGAAGAATGCCGTCGATAGCCTCGGCGCTGGGGTCGACCGCGCGGCTGGCGTACAACAAACGTACCAACATGATTAACCTTTCTGAGGAATGAGAGACAAGAATTCGCGGCGCAGGTTGGCGTCCTTGAGGAAGCTGCCGCGCATCACCGAGTTGATCATTTTGCTGTCCATGTCTTTGACGCCACGCCAGCTCATGCAGAAGTGGCTGGCTTCCATGACGATCGCCAGCCCATCCGGCTGGGTCTTGCGCTGGATCAGATCAGCCAGTTGCACCACCGCCTCTTCCTGAATTTGCGGGCGTCCCATGACCCATTCGGCCAGTCGGGCGTATTTGGACAGGCCGATCACGTTGGTGTGTTCATTGGGAAGCACGCCGATCCAGATCTTGCCAAGGATCGGACAAAAGTGATGGCTGC
>JAGOUM010000030.1 GCA_018061265.1 Rhodoferax sp.
AGTGCCGCACCTCACCAAGCATCGGGGTTGCCCTTTTTACCGATCAGACCGAAAGTGTGGACGAGCTGCTGAAGCGGGCAGACATGGCCATGTACCAGGCCAAGACTGCCGGGCGCAATACCTTGCGGTTTTTTGATCCACGCATGCAGGCAGTGGTTGAAGCCAACGCCGTGATGGAAAGTGATTTGCGCGACGCCCTGGCGCAACAACAGCTCAGTCTTTATTACCAGGCGCAAGTGGTGCCAGAAGGGCGTATTGTGGGTGCTGAGGTTCTTGTTCGCTGGAGGCACCCCAGCAAGGGAATGATACCGCCAGGCGCATTTATACCTGTCGCAGAGCAAACCGGCCTGATCCTGCCGCTGGGCCAATGGGTGCTTGAGACTGCCTGCCGGCAGATCAGCCTGTGGTCAGAAGTGCCTGGGCGATGTGACTTGACCATTTCGGTCAATGTCAGTGCATTGCAGTTTCGCCAACCCGGTTTTGTCGCTGAAGTGCTGGCCATCCTGGCACAAACCGGTGCCAACCCGCAGCGCCTGAAGCTTGAACTGACCGAGAGTCTCCTGGTGAAAGATGTGGAGGACATCATCACCAAAATGACTGCACTCAAAGCCAGGGGTGTGGGGTTTTCTCTGGATGATTTTGGCACCGGCTATTCGTCCCTGGCTTACCTCAGCCGCTTGCCGCTGGACCAGCTCAAGATCGATCAGGGTTTTGTCAAGGACATTGAATCCAGCGACAACGCAGTCGCGATCTGCGCCGCCACAATCAGTCTGGCGCACAGTTTGCGGATGAAGGTGGTCGCTGAAGGCGTGGAGACCAAGGCTCAGCAGTATTTTCTGGGAACCGTTCACCGTTGTGATCTGATGCAGGGCTACCTTTTCAGCCGCCCTGTCCCGCTGGCCGAGTTTGAACAGTTGACACAATCTCACGCACCGATGTGACCTTGGGCGAGCACTCCACCGTCGCCCACACCTGGCCCGTCGTACTCAATCAAACGGCTTGTGATGTTCAACCAGCCGGGCGGTTTTTCAAAGCCGCACGGACTTGTGCTGCGGGTATGCCCAAGGACTCCGCAAATACTTCAGCGCTCTTCCCGCTGGCATCAAATGCACGGACAAGCGCTGCCGCCTTGGCGCGATGCTGATCAACCTGCGCCATCGCGTTATCCAGCACACTCGCCACAGGTTCCTGCAGAGCAGGCAGTCTGGTCAGGTATTCCGGGCGCGACAGCCCTGACGCCTGGTAGGCTGCCGCCAGTTGCCGCTCCAGCTTGGGTTTGAGGTCTTCGCTGTGGCGCGCCTGTCGGCGGGTGAACAGCTCAACAATGGACAAAAAAACATGCTCAGGCGCCACATCATCGATTGGTTGGCCTTGCAGGTCATGGCGTTTCATGCCGTTTGCAACACTTTGCAGATAACGGGTCGAGCGAGTATGCACACCGAGGGCGGACTTCAGGCTGTCGCGTTGGAAGGTCTCCGGATGGGCCGCCAGCAACTCCTGAAAGATACCCAGCTTCAAGGGCAGGAAAGTTTGGCCAAATAGTTGCGGGTACAACTCAAACAGCTTCTCCAGCACGGGCGCAACTGCGGCAAATCGGTCTTTGCGAGCGCTCGGTGCTGCGGTATCTGGCTGGACGGCAGTCCCCGCTGGTTCGCCGCCTGGCGTCGTGGCGGCTTCGGATTGAATGTGTTCGATAGGTGTGTCGGTCATGGCATAGCGCTTTGGGATGAACCCGCGATTGTCATCCAAAGCGCCACTTCGCTGGCATACTCACAGCTTATGAATCCTGCCCATTCGCCGCACAATCCGTTGCGCCAGCCAGCACCTGGCGTTCTGGGCTTGCTCAACGACTACCGGGTGGCAGCAGGCCATTTCGACGAGGTGCGTGGCCGACGCACCGATGATCGCGCTGGCCCGGTCGCTGATGCACTTATTTCAGAAGCAATAAACATAGACCAGGCAAGCGCTTGGCGGCTTTTTTTTAATCAACTTGCGGCGGATACTTCGCTCGAAATGGCGCAGCGCAGCACTGCGCTTGCACGTCAGGTGCGTGACAACGGTGTGACTTACAACGTTTATGCTGACGAAAACGGACCACAACGCCCCTGGTCACTCGATCTGTTTCCCTTGATTGTTGACGCAACAAGCTGGCAGCGAATCGAATCGGGCGTGTTGCAACGCGTGCGGCTGCTTGAATCGGTGATGGCTGACGTCTATGGGCCACAGGAACTGCTGCACTCTGGTTTGTTGCCACCGGCCCTGGTGCATGGACATCCGGGGTATTTGCGCGCCATGCACGGTGTCAAGCCTGTAGGCGGGCGTTTTTTGCACATTGCAGCGTTTGATCTGGCACGTGGCCCGGACGGCAACTGGTGGGTAGTCGGCCAGCGTACTCAAGCACCCTCGGGCTTGGGCTATTTGCTGGAGAACCGGCTGGCGATCTCGGCACAGTTTGCAAGCGCCTTTGACGCGCTCAATGTGCAGCGACTGGCAGGCACCTACCGGGCGCTGATGGATGGCCTGCGCGCCAGCAGTCCCCAGGGTGCCCAGGCCCACCTGGCCTTGCTCACGCCGGGGCCCTACAACGAAACCTATTTTGAACACGCTTATCTTGCCCGATACCTTGGGTTGACTCTGGTCGAGGGCAGTGACCTGCTGGTTCGCGACGAGCAGTTGTTCCTGAAAACACTGAAGGGTCTGGTTCCAGTGCACGGTCTGCTCAAGCGTGTGGATGATCAATACCTGGACCCTTTGGAGCTTCGTGCAGATTCCACTCTGGGGGTGCCTGGACTGCTGCAAGCCATTCGGGCGGGCAATGTTCTGGTAGCCAACGCGCCGGGGTCGGCGTTTCTGGAGTCACCCGCATTGCTTGGTTTTTTACCAGCTTTGTCACGCCAGCTTTTCGGCGAAGAGTTGTCGCTGCCGGCACTCCCTACATGGTGGTGTGGTGAGCGCAGCGCCATGCTGGACGCCCTGCCCCGTCTGCGTGAATGCGCAGTCAAGCCAACTTACCCCGGTTCAAGCAGCCATGCCAGCTTCGACGTCGTACTGGGGGCACGACAAACCGCCCAGGCTCTTGATGAGTGGGCCGGACGGATCCTGCGCCACCCTGAGGAACATACCATTCAGGCGTATACACCCTTGTCCCAGATGCCAACCTGGCACACCGGCCATACCGGTCATACCGGTCATGCAGGCCATGAGCGCGGTGAAACCAGTGCTTTACGGGCACGGTCCATGATGCTGCGGGTATTTGCGGTTTCTGACGACCAGCAGGGCTGGCGGGTTCTGCCCGGTGGTCTGGCTCGGGTGGCTGGAGCCAGCGAAGAAATCACCTCAATGCAGCATGGTGGCAGCAGCGCCGATGTCTGGGCCCTGACACAAGGCACCATTGATCGCACCACCCTGCTACAACCTCATTTAACGCCAGAGAGCCTGATGCATCGCAAGCGTCTCATCACCAGTCGGGCAGCGGAGAACCTGTACTGGTTGGGGCGCTACACCGAACGGACCGAAAACTCGCTGCGCCTGGCGGGTCTGACCCTGGAATGCCTGCATGGTGAGGAGCAAGACTCCACCCCTCTGCTGGATTGGCTCGGTCAGATGGCGCGGGCCAATACGCTGGTTCTTCCAGGCGTTCCGACACCGATCCAGGCTGCGCGTGTCTTTGAGCGCTCGTTGATCGACAGTCTGGGCAGTACCGCGGGTGCCACCAGTGTGGGTTATTACCTGCGTGCGCTCAAAATGGCGGCCTCCAGCGTGCGTGAACGTCTTTCTCAAGAGCATTGGCGCATCATCACCCGTGCTGAAGAAGAGTTGTTCGCGCGTTTTGCAGATCACCGACGTCGTGGCGACCGTTCAACACTACAGGCGCTGCATATTCTCAAAGATACCGGCGAGCATATGGCGGCCATTACCGGCTCACAGACGGACCGCATGGCACGTGATGACGGTTGGCGGCTGCTCAGCATTGGCAGGCACATTGAACGGCTCGCTTTTTTGTCGTCGGCCCTGAGCTGTGCACTCAATTGCGGTAGCCTGGAGTCCGACGGCGGTTTTGACGCCATGATTGAGCTGTTTGACAACGCAATCACCTTCCATGCACAGTTCCAGCAGAGCCGTGACATGGCCGCTCTGATCGACTTGCTGGTGATCGACCGCGACAATCCACGCTCGGTCGCCTGGGTGGCCCACACCTTGCGCGGCAGGCTGGCCAAACTGGCAGGCAGTGAGCCAACTGAACTGAGTGCGCTGTCACTCAAGGTTCCCAACCCCAATGCATGGGGTCTGACGCAGCTGTGTGAACACACGCCAGATCTGGCAACGCCTTTTGAAGAACCTGCCCCCACCTCCCCAGGTGTTGCCACACCCCGCTATGATTTGTTGCGCGAACTCTTGCGTCAGTGCAGCACGGCAGCCTACGTTGTGTCAGAGGAAATCAGCGCCACCTATTTCACGCACTCCGGTCTGGCCAACCGCAGCCTGGGCGCCTCATGAAGCTGCAGATCAGTCACGACACAGTCTACGACTACAGTCCGGCGGTTGAAACCGCCCAGCACATGCTGTACCTGACACCCCTGGATTCGTCGACCCAGCAACTGCTCTATCACCGGATCGAATTGGATCCCCAACCCGCCAACATCCGGGTGATCAAAGATGTGTATGGCAACAGCCGCAGTTTTTTTTCACTGCAGGTGGCGCACTTGCAGTTAAGGGTGCAGGCAATCAGCCTGGTGTTGACGCAGCCCAGCCATTTGCCGGCCAGCACGATCAGCTGGGAGGCTGCGCGTGAGCGTTTCAGGTACAGCGCCAGTGCGAGTTTTGATGCCGCCAATGAGTTTGTGTTTGCCTCCCCCATGGTGCCCCGTCAGGGCGAGTTTGCCCAGTACGCGCGCGCCAGCTTTGCTGCAGGTGTCAGTCTGCTGGAAGCCGCCATTGACCTGATGCACCGTATCCACCGCGAATTCAGCTATGAAAGCCAAAGTACGGAAGTCAATACCCCTGCCTTGCATGCCCTGAATCAACGCAAAGGCGTTTGCCAGGACTTTGCCCACATTTTTGTCGCCTGCCTGCGATCACTTGGACTGGCGGCACGTTATGTCAGCGGCTACTTGTTGACATTGCCCGCACCTGGGACCGTCAAGCTGAGGGGCAGCGATGCGTCACACGCCTGGGCCAGTGTCTATATTCCAGATCTGCCGCAAGGTGAGCGCTGGATCCATCTGGACCCGACCAACGACCGTGCGGGCTGGCACAGCCCTGGCGAGGACTATGTGCTGCTGGCAGAAGGACGTGATTTTTCCGACGTGTCACCGATGCGTGGTGTCATTCATGGCGGGGCCAGCCATGTGCTGACTGTCGGCGTGACCGTGGAGCCATGGCAGGCGACCGGCTTGACCCAAACACAGGATCAGGGGCCATTTCAATCACAGTCACAGGCCGGCATTTCCAGTCAAGGTCAAAGTCAAAGTCAAAGTCAAGAATAGATTTTTTTGTAGCAAACAAGTCATGGCCGATATGCGCTATTGGCACTTTTTACATCATTTTCCAAGGAGTCACAATGAGTGTTTACGACAAACTATCCGAGCTCGGCATCACCCTGCCACCGGTTGCCATACCAGCAGCCGCCTATGTGCCATTTGTCCAGACGGGCAAGCTGGTTTTCCTGAGCGGCCACATCGCCAAGAAGGACGGCAAAGTCTGGGTTGGCCAATTGGGTAAAACCATGGTCACCGAAGAAGGCAAAGCGGCCGCACGGGCCATCGCCATTGAACTGATGGGCACGCTGCACGCTGCAGTTGGCGACCTCAACCGGGTCACCCGGATTGTCAAACTGATGTCCCTGGTGAACTCCACCGGCGACTTTACTGAGCAGCATCTGGTCACCAATGGGGCCAGCGAACTGATTGGTCAAGTGTTTGGCAACACGGGCGCACACGCACGCAGCGCCTTTGGTGTGGCCCAGATTCCGCTGGGTGCCTGTGTGGAAATTGAAATGATTGCCGAGCTTGACTAAGCCACAGCCATGAACGCGCCTGGCAACGCTGCGGCTAGAAAGTTTCCCACCCCTCATCGGCCGCGGCGGCCGGTTTGGCGGGCGTAGCAGCCGGGGTTTTGGCGGCAGCAGGCTTGTTGGCCAACATGGGGCGTGCCCCAGGTTTGGCTTGGCTGCTGACTGAGCCGGCCAGTTTCTTCGGAGCGGGCGTCGCGGGCAGTTGCGCCGGGCGCGGACGCGGGAGTTGGGCTGGACGCTGATGTGACAACCTGGCGGGTCTAGGTGTGACATCACGCATGGGCATTTGCCGCATGGCCAACTGGTTGTGGCTGGTCTTGAACGCCGCTACCGCCTGCGCGAGTTGCTGCGCCTGATCACGCAGGCTCTCCGCAGCGGCCGCACTTTGCTCAACCAGGGCAGCGTTTTGTTGGGTCATCTGATCCAGGTCACCAATCGCATGGTTGATGTCCGAGATCTCGGAACTTTGTTCGTTGGAGGTGGATGTAATCTGGCCAATCACCGCCGCAACCTGTCGCACGGACTGCACGATGTCATTCATGGTGACGCCTGCATCAGAGACCAGTTGCGTGCCGGACGACACCTTGTCCACCGAGGTATTGATCAGCATCTTGATTTCTTTGGCCGCCTCGGCACTGCGCTGGGCAAGGCTGCGCACTTCGCTGGCAACCACAGCAAAACCCCGGCCTTGTTCGCCGGCCCGCGCCGCTTCAACCGCCGCGTTGAGTGCCAGGATATTGGTCTGAAAGGCAATGCCGTCGATGACACCAATGATGTCAGCAATCTTGCGGCTGCTGGTATTGATGTCTTCCATGGTGCTGACAACCTGCCGTACCACTTCGCCACCGCGCTCTGCCACCGATGAGGCATTAGCGGCCAGTTGGCTGGCCTGGCGGGCATTGTCTGCACTGACCTGGACAGTTTGGGTCAGATGCCCCATGCTGGAAGCCGTGGACTGCAGATTGCTGGAGGTCTGCTCGGTACGCGATGCCAGGTCGTTGTTACCTGCAGCAATCTCGTTGCTGGCGCTGGCGATACCGTCAGTGCTCTGGCGAACCTGGTTGACCATTTGACCAAGCGAGTCATTCATGCTTGCCAATGACCTCATCAACTCGCCGAATTCATCACTGCGAGAGGTGTCAATTTGCATGCTCAGGTCACCCTGGGCAATCTTTGCAGCCAGTTCGTTCGCTGCGTTCAAGGGCAAGCGAATTGAACGCACCAGGGTGGCTGTACCGAACAGTATTCCCATGACCAATACGATCATCAGGCCGCTTGACACCGAGACCATGTTCTGGGTGCGCTGTGCAAACATCGCCCGAGTCGTTTCATACTGCCGGTTCTGCAAACTAACAAAATCAAATTGTGCTTTTTGATAGCTGGCCATGGCCGGTTCAAAGCGCGCCTTGAAAGTTTCGGATGTTGTTTCTGGTGTACCTTCAGTTTTTTGCTTGAGCACTTCTGCACGAGCGGCCATCACCGCTTTGCGAAGCTCTCCGATGGTGTTGATTTGACTGCGTTCGGTATCTGTGCTGGCAGCAGCCATGATGGCCTGCTGAATTTTCTCAACATCGATCGCGGTGCGCTCGATATCTGCCTGCATTGCCGCGACCAGCGACTCGTCCGTGCTGAGAAGTTGACTTTTGGTTCTGGCGGCATTCTCAAGGGTGTGACCACTCCAGCGCAGTGATAGTTGAATACGTTCGTTCAGTTTTTCCAGCGTCTGGGTGCTCTCTGCCCGGTCGCTCGATGATCTGTAGGCTGCATAACCCACCACCAGCAGGATGCCAAGCACGATAAAAAAGCTCGACAGCCACAGCTTGGAAGCAAGGCGAAGATTCAGCAGGTTCATGGGTTACTCCAGTTTAGGTGCCGGCAAAAAAATGCGCTCAAATCAAACCGTCACCAATTTGCCAATCTTAGCGCGCCAGGCCAGGTTCAAACCACTCATATTGGGCAAACCTGTTGATCCGCTACTGCCGCCAGTTGCAACGCATTGACCAGATGTGGCGCAATTTCAGCCAATGGCACCAGAACAAAAGCGCGCTGAAACATACGTGGATGTGGCAAGGTGAGATCCGCAGTCGTGATGTGATTGTCACCATAAATCAATACATCAAGATCAAGCGTCCGGGGAGCATTGCGGTACGGTCGTTCACGACCAGCCTGTTGCTCCAGGCGTTGAAGCGCAGCAAGCAATTCATGCGCCGCCAGTGTGGTGTCTATCGAGACCACCGCATTGACATAGTCCGCCCCTTGTGCATCCACTGGCTTGGTCCGAAAAAAGCGGGATGTCTGCAGCAGACGCGTTGACGGCAATTGCGAAATTTCCACAATTGCCCCCCGAAGGGAGGCAACCGGGTCACCCAAATTGGCGCCAAGCCCGATGTAGGCACAGGTCATCAGGGCAAGGGCGTGGTACTGGTATCGCCTCCGACACCCTGGCCATTGCCGTTGTCATTAGTGTTGCGGCGGCGGCGGCGGCGTTTTCGTGGTGCTGTGTTTTCGGGTTTGGCACCGTCGAACGATTCGACCGAGCCTGCGCCCGAGCTTGCGGTCATGCCGGTTGTTGAGGGTACCTTAAGGGCCCTCGGCGGTCGGGATGCCCGCGGTCGCTGCTGCTGCTCCAGCTTGACTTCATCGACCATGTCGCGCCGCAGGTTGTCATCGGCCAGGCTGAACTCCTCCCACCAGTCAGAGAGAACTTCCTCAAGCTCCCCGTTCTCGGCGCGCAAACGCATGAAGTCAAACGCTGCCCTAAAACGCGGTTGTTCCACCAGCCCGAATGGTGCGCTGCCCACGCGTTTTTCAAATCGCGGCTGCATCAGCCAGATCTCACGCATGTCGCCTGCAAGTTTGCCCCGACCTGACACATCGCCGATGCGCGCCACAAACACGTCCTCAATGGCATCCACCAACGCTGGATGGACATGCTGGTCCTTTTGCCGCGCAGCCCAGCCATCTCGTACATCAGACCACAAGGCACAGGCCAGCAGAAAACTTGGCGCCACCGGCTTACCCTCGCCCACCCGGCGGTCGGTGTCCTGCAACGCAGCCCGCACAAAGGGGGTTTCGGCACGTTGGACCACCACATCCAGCAGCGGATATATCCCCTGTGCCATGCCAAGCAACTTGAGTTGCTCGATCGAAGCCAGGGAATGCCCGGTTTGCAACAGCTTGAGCATTTCGTCGAACAAGCGGCTTTGTGGCACATCGGCCAGCAGCTCGCGCGACTTGATCAGGGGCGTGGCCGTTTTAGGGTCGAGCGCAAAACCAAGCTTGTTCAGCTTGGCGGCAAATCGCACCGCACGGATGATACGAACCGGATCTTCACGGTACCGTGTTGCCGCATCACCGATCATGCGGATGACCCGGGCCTTGGCGTCCTTGATGCCATGGTGGTAATCAACCACGATCTCACGTTGCGGGTCGTAATACATCGCATTGATGGTGAAGTCGCGCCGCGCGGCATCTTCTTCCTGAGGCCCCCAGACGTTGTCACGCAATACTCTACCGGTGGAGTCAACTGCATGTTTCATGCCGGCAAGATCACTTTTACTGGTCTTTTCGTTGCCCGCCACTTGCTCGGCGGCAGCGTTGTCCAGGTAAGCACGGAAGGTGGACACCTCAATCACCTCATGCTCACGCCCACGCCCGTACACCACATGCACGATGCGAAAACGCCGCCCAATGATAAAGGCCCGCCGGAACAGATTCTTCACCTGCTCGGGTGTGGCATTGGTCGCAACATCAAAGTCTTTGGGAGCCAACCCCAGCATCAGGTCGCGAACCGCACCACCCACGATATAGGCTTCAAACCCGGCATCCTTCAGAGTGCGAAGCACATTCAGCGCCCGATCGTCAACCAGTTTGGGGTTGATGCCGTGGACCTCAGGACCAAGTTCCTCGCGTTTGCCAAAAGGGTTTTTGGCTTTTGCGGGCGATTTGCCCAGTAGTTTGTCGAAAAATCTTTTAATCATTTTTGTAATCCGTGGAAGACCGTTGGCCTTGCCAGATAAAGAGCCCTGCCCTCACTGAAAGAGCTCGAGTATGCGCCAGCCGCGCGACAGTGCGATTTCGCGAAGCCGCTCATCAGGGTTGGTCGCCACCGGGATGGCAACGTGTTCAAGCAGCGGCAGGTCATTGATCGAGTCCGAGTAAAAGGTGGTTTCTATATCCGCCCAGTCGAGTTGGTGCTGTCGCAACCATTCTTCCACCCGGGTAATCTTGCCTTCCCGGAAAGACGGTGTACCTTCGATCTCACCAGTGAACCAGCCACTTTGTGGGTCTCGCGCCAAGTTGACCGCGATCAGTTCATCGACACCAAATGCCCGGGCGATCGGACGGGTCACGAACTCATTGGTGGCGGTGACGATCAACACCGTATCACCCGCAGCCTGATGGGTTTGCACCAGTTGCAAGGCCTGCGGGTGCATGGTCTTCTGGATCACCTCCCGCATAAACAAGCCATGAACCGACTCGGACTTGATCGCGCCATGCTGGCACAGTGCCCGAGTGGCAAATCGGATATAGGCATGGATGTCCATGGTGCCGGCACGGTACTGCGCAAAAAAAGCCTCATTTCGGCGGCTAAATTCCCTGGCGTCGTTCCAGCCCAATTGGGTGGTGAAAACACCCCACTCGTAATCGGAATCAACTGGAATCAGGGTGTGGTCCAGGTCAAAAAGTGTCAGCTTCATGGGTTAGCGTGCGGTCAGGCGTTGTCCATCATGGTTTTGATCAGGGGAATGGTAATGGCGCGGCGGGTCTGCAAAGCGTAACCGTCCATCAAGTCAAGAAGTGCCATCAAACTGCTCAGGTCGCGGCTGAAGCGTCTCAACATGAAATCAAGAACTTCATCACTCAGTACCAGTCCGCGGGTGTGGGCGCTATCCCGCAAGACAGCACGGCGCTCTGGCTCACTCAATGCTTGTAGTGCAAATACGTGGCCCCAACCCAGGCGGGTGCGAAGGTCGTCACGTAACTTCAGGTCAGCCGGTGGCAGACGGCCAGCGGCGATGACCGCAATCTGCTGCGATTGCGCGTTGATAAACCAATTGAATGCGGTTTCCTGAAGTTCACTGTTAAGTAAGTGCACATCATCCATCAACACAGCAGACCAGCCCTCATTAAATTCGCCGCAATCAGGGCCGTTGCCGTCAAGCCAGCCAACCGTCTGTTGCTGAACCCGCAAATCCGCGCGTACCGCCCTTAGCAAGTGGGTTTTCCCACTGCTGCAGTCACCCCACAAATAGGTTGGCACCGGCGATCGCAATGAGGCAACTCCTGGCTTGCCGAGCCAAAGCAGCAGATGTTGCAGTGCGGCGAGATTGGGGCCAGGGCAGAAGTTTGCCAGCGTCGGGCCGCTTGCATGCCCCATGTCAAGCACCAGTTGCTGCATCATGAACTGATCATTCCTGGTAAAGTGGGCTGGCGATGTAAGCCGTGCGCACACGTCGAATGGCCACCAACAAAACTGCACTCAGAGGCAGGGCAATCAAGACGCCGACAAAGCCCAACAAGTGACCAAACGCCATCAGGGCAAAAATTACAGCCAGGGGATGCAAACCGATCCTCTCGCCGACCAGACGCGGCGTCAGCACAAAACTCTCAAGCAACTGGCCAAGCCCGTACACCACCGTCACCATCACCAGAACACTGACGTGCCCGGCCTGCGCTGAAAACTCCAGAAAACCCGCCAACAGCGCCAAGATCAGACCCAACCCGAAGCCAACGTAAGGTATCGCCACCGCCAAACCGGTGAACACACCAATTGGTAACGCCAGATCAAGCCCGAAAAGCGCCAGGCCGATGCTGTAGAACACTGCCAGAACAATCATGACCAGCATCTGACCGTGCAAATACTGCCCCAGAACCTCGTCCGCCTCATGGGTGAAGCTGTCAAACGTGGCCCGCATGCTCGGCGGAATCAGGTTATGCAGACTGTCCATCAGGCGCCGCCAGTCCATCAGGAGGTAAAACAACACAACCGGAATCAGCACGGCATTACCCAAGACCGACAGTGCCACGCTGCCACCCATCTTGACCGATGCCAGCAACTGGCCCACGCTGTCTTGCATGTTGGTGTTGAGGTGCTCCATCAGGAAAGCCCTGATGCCTGCAACATCCAGCGAGACCTGAAGACCCATTGCGGCGAGTTTAGGTGCCAGAAAGTTGTTGATCTGGTGCAACAGCGGCGGAACCTGTTCCCGAAGCAGGGGCATCTGCTTGACCAGAATCGGCACAATCAGCAGCGCGATGGCCAGGAGAAGCAGCAAGAACACCAATTCAACCAGGACCACAGCAAGCAGACGCGGCAACCGTCCCTTGCCCATTTTGTCAAGCCAGTCAACCACAGGTGTGAGTGCGTACGCCAGAATCGCCGCCACAACAAAAGGGGTCAGCACAGGTGCCAGCAACCAGAGTACGGTCACCACGCCCAGCAGGACTGCCGCCCAAGCCGCAGAGCGCTTTTGTGTAGAAGTGAAATGCATCAGCAGGCTGTACCCTAAAATCTTGGCAAATTCTATCGGGCTTGGACGCCACCATTCAATCCACACCCCTCCCCTGACTTCGAACCCAACCATTTCGCCCGGATTTAGACCCCCATGACTGAACCCATTCTCCCAAGCGCTGCAATGTCTTATAAGGACGCCGGTGTTGACATTGACGCAGGTGATGCCTTGGTTGAGCGCATCAAACCGCTGGCCAAAAGAACCATGCGTGAAGGTGTGCTTGTTGGCATTGGCGGGTTTGGTGCCCTGTTCGAGGTGCCCAAGCGCTACAAAGAACCAGTGCTGGTGAGTGGCACAGACGGGGTTGGGACCAAGCTCAAACTTGCCTTCGAATGGCAGATGCATAACACTGTCGGCATCGACTTGGTGGCCATGAGTGTCAATGACGTACTGGTGCAAGGGGCCGAGCCACTGTTTTTTCTGGATTATTTTGCCTGTGGCAAGCTTGATGTGGACACGGCCGCCGCTGTGGTTGGCGGCATCGCCAAAGGCTGCGAGTTGTCGGGCTGCGCCCTGATTGGGGGTGAAACCGCTGAAATGCCGGGCATGTATCCGGCTGGTGAGTACGATCTGGCTGGTTTTGCTGTGGGTGCAGTAGAAAAGTCCAAGATTCTGACTGGCGCGCAAGTGCAACCCGGCGATGTGGTGCTGGGCCTGGCGTCCAGCGGGGTGCATTCCAACGGCTTCAGCCTGGTGCGCAAATGTATTGACCGGGCACAGGCAGCCGGATCCATTCCAGCAACACTGGACGGCAAGCCGTTCAAGGACGCCTTGATGGAACCAACCCGCCTTTATGTCAAGAGTGTGCTTACTGCACTGGCCCACCACCCGATCAAGGCCCTGGCGCACATCACCGGCGGTGGTCTGCTGGAAAACATTCCGCGCGTACTGCCTGAAGGTACAGCGGCACATCTGGTCAAAGGCAGCTGGCCGCAAAGTGAACTGTTTGCCTGGCTGCAACAAACTGCCGGAATTGATGACTTTGAAATGAACCGTACCTTCAACAACGGTATTGGCATGGTGGTGGTCATTGATGCCGCCAACGCCGCTGCATGTGCGGCCACTCTGCGCGCTGCAGGTGAAACCGTGTACCAGATTGGCGTGATTGCCGAACGCGGCGACGCTGCAACCGTGTTGATAAACTAGTCAAATTTGATAGCTACTTGCGCGTGATTGATATGCGCTAAAGCCTGATTTTATATAAATCATGACCAGCCGCCTTGAGGGCTTGCAGCAAATTCAAGGCGGCACCCAGGCGAGCGATGTACTGGCCGTTTTGGCGCGACCAGATCGATCTGCGCAAAGACATGGTGTAAACCGCGGTGGAACTGGTTAAATCATGTCCTGATTTGATTGATGCTTGTCGCAACCAGAATGGCTAAGCGCCTTTCAAGTATGCATCATATGGGTTTTTGACCCACAGGAAATTTCATGAAAACATGTCTTCTTTTGATTGATGCACAAGAGTCATTTCGCCAGCGCCAATACTTCACAGTGACAGATCTGCCGACTTACCTTGCAGCACAGAACAAGCTGATTGACGCTTGCCTGGCTACCAATGTGCCGATCGTGCGGGTGTTTCATGTGGACGGCCCAAACAATGCCCTCAACCCGTTTTCACACGAATCCGGCTTTGTTCGACCACTGGCCGAATTGCATTGTTTTGAAGCCGCATTGACGGTTTACAAAAGCCGCCACAGCGCCTTGGTTGGCACCGGCCTGGACGTTTGGTTGACTCAAAACGGCATCCAAAAATTGATCATCAGCGGCATCCGCACCGAGCAATGCTGTGAGACCACCACCCGTCACGCCTCGGATCTGGGCTGGCAGGTGGACTTCTGCCTGGAAGCCACCCTGACTTGGGACATGCAGCATCTGGACGGCTCAGTGCTGCATGCAGCAGACATCAAATCCCGCACAGCAGCCGTGCTGAAAGACCGCTTTGCCACCATTTGCACCGCCCAGCAAGCACTGGAGCGCGCTGTGGAAGTTCCGGCATGAACCCGCAACGCCCCCTGTCGGTCGGCATCCTGGTGTTTGATGCCGTTGAAGCGCTGGACTTTGCTGGCCCTTACGAAGTTTTCACCACCGCCAGCCGGGTGTTTGGCAAACGCCACCCCGGCGCAGGGGCGCTGTTTGAAGTGGCTTGTATTTCTCGCGACGGCCAGCCAATCCAGGCGCGTGCGGGTTTGCGCGTGTTACCCGAGCACAGCTTTGCCAATCACCCGCCGTGCGACCTGCTGGTGGTGCCCGGTGGCGTGGTGGATGTGGCCATGGCCTGCCCGCAAACGCTGGACTGGATCGCCCGAACGGCGGCCCAGGCACAGATCACCGCATCGGTGTGTACAGGTGCGTTTTTGTTGGCGGCCAGCGGCGTGATCCGTACCGAAAAGGTCACCACCCACTGGGAAGATGTAGCGGACTTGCGCAGCCAGTTTCCAGCGTTGACCGTGCTTGACGGCTCACGCTGGATTGACAACGGCCCCACCGTCACGTCGGCAGGCATCAGCGCCGGTCTGGACATGAGCCTGCATCTGGTGGCGCGTCTGGCCGGACAGGACCTGGCCGAACAAACTGCGCGCCAGATGGATTACCGCTGGATGCAGGAAAATTAAACCCATGAACTACACCCTGTTTGGCCACCCCGAGTCGGGGCATTCCTACAAAGTCAAGCTGGCCCTTGCAGTGGCTGGTATCGCCCACCACTACCAGGTGGTCGATATTGGCTTGCCGCATCAATCTCGGCCTGAACCGTTTCGCAGTCTGGCGACTTATGGCGAGGTGCCTGTACTGCTGCACCAGGGCCGCAGTTATGTTCAGTCCAACGCGATCCTGCTTTTTCTGGCGGAGCAATCGGGCCGATTTGGCGGTGAGTCGCCAGCGCGTCTGGCGCATGCGCGCGAGTGGCTGTTTTGGGAGGCCAATCGCCTGGGATTGAGCCTGCCACACCTGCGCTTTGCCCGCCACTTTGACGCGCAGGCTTACCCCGATGGCTCACTGCTCTGGTTTGAACGCCGTTACGCGGCCGATATTGAGCGGCTGGAGCGTGAACTCAGCGATGGGCGACGTTTCATCCTTGACGATCAACCCAGCGTGGCCGACTTCAGCTTGTGCGGCTACCTCTTTTGGGCAGATCAGGCCGGGGTCAGCGTACCACCCGGCGTGACGGCCTGGCTGGAGCGCATCAGCCAGTTGCCCGGTTGGGCTGCGCCTTACACGCTGTTGGCAGCACCCACAACTGCCTGAGGTACAAAGTGGCACAAGCTCCAATTCAAGTTGTCTTCGTTTTGCTGCCCGACAGCCTGTTGCTGGACTGGGCAGGCCCAGCCGAAGCGCTACGTATCGCCAACCAGTCCCTTCAAGCGCAGGGGGAAAAGCCACGTTTTGATCTGCAATTTGTGGGCACTCAGGCTGCAACTGCCACCTCGGTAGGGTGCGTAGTCAGCGGCTTGCAGACGCTGCCAACTCCCTTGCTGGCTGACCCCGGCAGGCCGACTTGGGTGGTGGTGGTGGGCATGCCAGGCCCTGCCGTTGCCATCGACAACCCGCCCGTCCAGGCGCTGCTGCACTGGCTGCGTGGCTTGCGGCTGGTGCCCCACCAACTTGAGTTGCTCACCATTTGTGCGGGTGCGGTTTTGGCGGGTCACGCGGGCTTGCTCGCCGGGCGGCGTGTGACCACGCACCACCACCATCTGGCTGAGTTGCAGGCCATTGAGCCAAACTGCCAAGTCGTTGCCAATCGGGTGTTTGTGGAAGACGCGCCGGTCTACAGCAGCGCTGGGGTGACCACTGGCGTTGACTTGATACTGCACCGCATTGCCGGTAGCTGCGGCGAACCGATTGCCGCGCAGGTCGCGCAAACCATGGTGGTGGCCATGCGCCGTGGTGCACAAGACCCCGAGTTGTCGCCGTTTTTGAGTTATCGCAACCACATGCATCCGGCGCTGCACCGCGTGCAGGACGCGGTGACTCGCAACCCGACACAGAGTTGGCACTTGACCACGATGGCTAGTGTTGCCTGCACTTCACCACGGCATCTGACCCGGATTTTCATGGCGTACACCGGTATTGCACCATTGCAGTATGTGCGGCGTATTCGACTGGCCGTGGCGCAGGCGGCGCTGCAATCAGGATTCAATGTGACGCAATCGGCGGCGCTGGCCGGCTTTAGCTCGGACACCCAGTTTCGCCGAGCCTGGCATCATGCCGGGCTGCCCGGGTCGCCATCACAAGCTATCTAAACTATACTTTAGATAGCTTTATGCGCTTATTCCATAAGCGCCAGAGGCTATTTTTATATAAAAGTGATCTAACCGCGCCCGGCAAAAGGCATCTTGGTGGCCATCACGGTGTGAAACATCACGTTGGCACTCAATGGCAGGTTGGCCATGTAGAGCACCGATTGCCCAACGACGGCCACATCCATCACCGGCTCAACCATGATCTCGCCGTTGGCCTGCAAGATGCCAGCCTGCATGCGCTGTGTCATGTCGGTGGCGGCGTTGCCAATGTCGATCTGACCGACCGCAATGTCGTATTTACGGCCATCCAGCGAGGCCGATTTGGTCAGACCGGTCACCGCGTGTTTGGTGGAACTGTAGGCAATCGAGTTGGGGCGCGGCGTGGTGGCAGAGATCGAGCCGTTGTTGATGATGCGTCCACCTTGCGGGCGCTGCGCCTTCATCACCCGAAACGCCTGGCGCAGGCACAAGAACATCCCGGTCAGGTTCACGTTGACGACGTTCTGCCACTGCGCCAGCGTCAGGTCCTCAAGCAGAACGCCCGGGGCGCTGATACCCGCATTATTGAACAACAGGTCAACCCGACCAAATTGACGTACAGCCGCATCGAACATGGCAATCACCGCGGCTTCGTCGGTCACATCTGTGGGCAAAACCAAGGTCCTGTCTCGCACGCCACCAAGTTCGGCGACCTGATGCAAAGGCTCCGCCCGACGTCCCGCCAGTACCAGCTGATAACCATCTGCCAACAGAGCCAATGCAACCGCTTTGCCAACGCCTGAACCGGCCCCGGTGACGATGGCCACTTTAGAGAAATCTGTCATGTTGTTGTCTTCCTGGCAAAAATCAGCTTCGCCGGCGCGATTTGGGACTTTTCGGCTTGGCGACCGTGGGGCGTCCTGTTTTGGCCGCAGCGGATTTGGCGCGTGTTGACCGGGGCGATGGCTCCGACGGCTTGCGGCCCCGGCGCGAAGGACTGGCACCGTCTGGTGTGAACTCTTTGTCTCTGGGCAAGGTTGGCAGGTTGAACTCGCCCTCTTGTATCAGCCGGAAATCAATCCGCCGACCATCCAGGTCCACCCGACTGACCTGGACCCGCACCCGTGTGCCCAACGCATAGCGGATTCCGGTGCGCTCGCCACGGAGTTCCTGGCGCGCTTCGTCAAAGCGGTAATATTCACCGCCAAGTTCAGTGATGTGAATGAGCCCCTCGACGTACATCGCATCAAGCGTGACAAACAAGCCAAAACTTGTCACCGAGCTGACCACCCCCGAGAACTCTTCCCCGAGGTGCTCCCGCATGTATTTGCACTTGAGCCACGCCTCTACGTCACGGCTGGCCTCATCGGCGCGACGTTCGTTGGCACTGCAATGCAACCCGGCTGCCTGCCAAGCCTGCATTTCGGCGCTTGGTTTGCGCGGCTTCTGTCCTGGTTGGGTGACCTTCGACGCGAGTGTTTTTTCCAATCGTTTCGACAACTTGGCGTGCGCTTCACCCGGGGTTGGCAAGGTCGGCAGGGCATACTTGGTCTTGGCCAGAATCGCCTTGATGACTCGGTGAACCAGCAAATCAGGATAACGGCGGATCGGACTGGTGAAATGGGTATAAGCCTCAAACGCCAGGCCAAAGTGGCCGCTGTTGATCGGGGTATAGATGGCTTGCTGCATCGAGCGCAACAACATGGCATGGATCTGCGCGGCATCAGGGCGGTCTTTGGTAGCCTTGGCAATGGCCTGAAACTCCCCGGGGGACGGGTCATCACTGATCGTCTGGCCAACCCCGGTCACCTTGAGATAGTTTCGCAACACCTCTTTTTTCTCGGGGGTCGGGCCTTCATGAACCCGATAAAGGCCGGCATGTTTACTCTGAGCAATAAAGTCGGCACTGCAAACGTTGGCCGCAAGCATGGCCTCTTCAATCAGCTTGTGGGCATCATTACGAGTGCGTGGCACGATTTTTTCAATATGCCCTGCTTCATCACAGACGATCTGGGTCTCGACCGTCTCGAAGTCGACCGCGCCGCGGCGCTCCCTGGACTTGAGCAGGGCCTGGTAGACATCGTGCAAATTGAGCAAGTCCGTGACCCGCTCTTTGCGCTTGATGGCTTCAGGGCCGCGGGTATTGGCCAGAATCGCCGCCACTTCGGTGTAGGTGAAACGTGCATGGCTGAACATCACCGCCGGGAAAAACTGGTAAGCCGTCACTTCGCCATCCTGCGACACCAGCATGTCACAAACCATGCACAGGCGCTCAACATCCGGATTGAGTGAACACAATCCGTTGGACAACTTTTCGGGCAGCATCGGGATGACCCGGCGCGGAAAATACACACTGGTGGCACGCTCGTAGGCATCAATGTCGATGGCAGAACCGTTTTCGACATAGTGGCTGACGTCGGCAATCGCAACCAATAATCGCCAGCCTGATTCGGCCGCCCTGCCCTTGCCAATTTTGACGGGCTCACAATAAACCGCGTCGTCAAAATCGCGGGCATCTTCACCGTCAATGGTGACCAATGGCACATCGGTCAGGTCAATACGCTGCAGTTTGTCAGTACCACGTACCGAGTCTGGCAGTGCCCGCGCCTGCTTCATGCAATTCTCGGAAAACTCGTGCGGCACGCTGTACTTGCGCACCGCGATCTCGATCTCCATGCCAGGGTCATCGATTTCGCCCAACACTTCCTTGATGCGACCGACCGGTTGACCAAACAGTGCGGGTGGCTCGGTGAGTTCAACCACCACCACCTGCCCGGGTCGCGCTGCGCCCGTGGCAGCTTTTGGAATCATCACATCCTGACCGTAACGCTTGTCTTCCGGCGCAACGATCCAGATGCCACTTTCCAGCAACAAGCGACCAATGATGATCTGACTGCTGCGCTCAATGATCTCCACCACACGACCCTCAGGTCGACCCTTGCGGTCACTGCGCACCACCCGCACCTTGACTCGGTCCTTGTGCAGCACCGCTCGCATTTCATTGGGCGGCAGGTAGATGTCGGCATCACCATCGTCACGGATGACAAACCCATGACCATCGCGGTGGCCTTGAACCAGACCCTCAACTTCTGCCAGCAAGGCGCTGGTTTGCTTAATATTTTTGATATACTGCCTTTCTTTCCTGAGATGCCCAGGTGGCGGAATTGGTAGACGCACTAGTTTCAGGTACTAGCGAGTAACTTCGTGGGGGTTCGAGTCCCTTCCTGGGCACCATCTCCTCCAGTGAATTCCCCGTTTCGGGGATATCCAGAGGACAGTGGTTACAAACATCAGTCAGGCTCATGCCCTGAGTTTAATCCACACACCCAACGGCGTTCATCCAGGCTATTCGAGTCATTTTTTGACTTCTCGCCTGCACTTAGAGTCTGCTTCGTCGGACGCCAGCCCATGCAGTAGTCGCTGAAACTCTCCGATTTGGCACGTCAAACTCCTGTATTGGGAAAAAGGACTCCTAGCCCAGCGCCACATAACGTTCGGCACGGGCTGCATTGAGCACCTCAGGCGCAGCGCAGGCCAGCATGTCGGCCGGTGAAGCATCAGCCAGCCACGGATTGGGCAGTGCGAACCAGTTGGCTATTTCCCAGTCATCGAGAGCGACTACCAACTCTGCGAGCACATCAGCGAGTGCCGCCTGCAGGCTCATGTCCACGGTGTTGAACTGAAACAGTGGCAACCATATCTTGCCCTGCCATTGCAGGCTGACGACCTGGCGTTTGACGATATATCCCGCCAGGGTATGGACCAGCGAGCTTGCCCGCAAGCGCCACATTGTTGCCACCTCCTGCGCGCGCGCCAGACCACCACTGGGCCTGTAAGCGTCAAGCATGGCGATGAACTGCTGGTTGGACTGCCACTCGCGCCCTGACTCGGTCAGCGTATTGTGAACGCTGTAGTCAGGCGGCTTGTGGACCACGCCTGAGCGTACCAGGGCAACATCGACTTGCATTGGATTGGACACGAGAACTTTCAGAGTTGACTCGAGGGTAACGCTGCACCAGACGGTGGTCTGTGCGCTTGTTAACGCACGTTGTGCACAGCCCGTGGCTGCCGGTGTCGCTGTTGCAGACTCACGAAGCACCGTCAGGTGCTTTTGAATCGCCCCTCAAGCACCGAATCCAGGCGTTAGCCACCTAGCCGGTGCGCCTCTCACAGTACACGTCACTAAGGAGGCGATCCAGCTCCTTCTTGACCACCCCGTAACATTCACACACCCCGGACTCCAAGCCGGCGCGGCTCAGCACGCTGATGTGGCCGCGCCGGTAACGGATGTAGCCCGCGGCCTGCAGTCGTCCGGCGGCATCGGTCACACTCTCGCGGCGCACCCCCAGCATACTGGCCACCAGCTCCTGCGTCATCACCAGCTCATGTTCGGGCAGGCGGTCCAGCGTCAGCAGCAGCCAGCGGCACAACTGCTGCTCCACCGAATGATGGCGGTTACACACTGCGGTTTGCGCCATCTGCGTCATCAGCGCCTGGGTGTAGCGCAGCAGCAGGCGTTGCAGTGCCCCGGCCTTGTTGAACTCCTGCTTGAGACTGTGGCGGTCCAGTCGCCAGGCGTGACCCGCTGTTTGCACCACCGCCGAGCTGGAGGTTGTGTCGCCCCCCATAAAAAGCGATACCCCCACAACACCCTCATTGCCAACACCGGCGGTCTCGGCTGAAGCACCCGACTCGGTCACATAGTGCAGCGAGACGATGGCCGTGGTTGGAAAGTAGGCGTGGCGCATCTGACCACCAGGCTCATACAGCATCTGCCCCAGCGGAAGTGGCACCAGCTCCAGCTGGCCGCTCAACTGCTGTAAATCGGAGACTGGCAAGGCAGCCAGCAAATGGTTTTGGTTTGGCGATGTGTTCATGATGGTTCTACGTGAGTAGCTCCAGCCCGACACCCCGGTAACCAACAAAACGACTGAGCCGGTCAAACATGGGCTCACCGCTGACCTGAAACATCTGCTGCTGCCCATCCGGGTTCTGGCGGTGCAGTACAAAGTCAAGTATGGGTTGCCGGTTGGTGATGATCTCCCGCAAGCGCATACGCTCCTCATCGTTCCAGCCGCTTGGCAGAGACAACTCAGACTTGCCTAACAAAGGGCTGACCTGAATTCCCAGCATCTCCAGCACCGGCCCGGACACTTTGGTGAACTGGCCGTTTTCATCCTGCTCCCAATACCAGTCGCACGCCAGATTCGTCAGACTGCGAAAGCGTGCCTCGCTCTCCCGCAGTTCGGCCGTGCGCTCGGCCACCTGGCATTCAAGCTCCTGGTTGTACTGACTGAGTTTTTTGTAAAGCAGGCGCACCTCGAGCATGTTGTGGATACGTGTCTTGACTTCCACCAGGTCAAATGGTTTGCTGATGAAGTCCTTGGCACCCGCATGCAGCGCCTGCAGTTTGTGGCCTGGCTGGGCCGTGAGCACAATCACCGGCAGGTAGCTGTCGGTGGTGCTGGTCTTAAGGCCCTCCATCACTGCAAAGCCGTCCATCACCGGCATCTGCAGGTCAAGCAAAATCAGGTCATACTGATTTTTGCGGTGCAGCGCGCAGACTTCTTCGGGCTTCATGGTGGATGACAGGTGGGTGTAGCCCGCCTCGGTGAGCAACTGCAGCAACAGCTGCACATTGGCCGCCTGATCGTCGACGATCAGGATGCTGGCCCCCAGAATATCAATCGACAGATTCATGGTGTGTACCTTTTTTGTTGTGATTTGTCACGTTTTTGATAGCTTAAAACCTATGGAGACTAAGCGCTGGATGCCAGTTTGATACCAATTTGTTGGGACTCGGCGAGCTGCAGCTCAAACCAGAAAATACTGCCGACACCGGGCTGACTGCTGGCGCCAATGCTGCCTCCCATCATTTCCACCAGCCGCTTGCTCACGGTCAGGCCAATACCGGTGCCTTCATGGGCACCGGTTTCTTGACCCAGGCGGTTAAACGGCTGAAAAAGTTGTACCACTTGCTCAGGCGACAGACCCAAACCGGTGTCGTGCACGCTGACTCGCACTCGCGTGGGCGACTGCAATTGCCAGCGCACATCGACACTGCCCTGTGGACGGTTGTATTTGATGGCGTTGGAGAGCAGGTTGATCAGCACCTGCCTGAGTCGACGCCGGTCGGCCCGAACCCAGCAGACTTGCGCAAACTGTGGAAAATGCATCGCCATGCCACTGGCGTCGACATTGGGCGCAATCATCGTCTGGCAATCGGCGATCACCTCGGCCAGTGACTCGGTGGCCATGGTCAGCGCCAACTGTCCGGCCTCGATGCTGGCCAGGTCGAGAATCTCATTGACCAGAGTCAACAAATGCCAGCCGCCATGAATGATCTGGTCGATCGATGATTTTTGCGCTGGCGTGGGTGGCGGGGTGCCCGCGTCCATCAGCTGGGCAAAACCCAGGATGGCATTGAGTGGTGAGCGCAGCTCATGGCTCATGCTGGTCAGGAAATCAGACTTGGCGCGGTTGGCCTTGTCGGCCAACTGCTGGGAGCGCACCAGTTCCAGGTTTTTCTCATGCAATTTCTCATCCAGCTGCTTGCGCTCGGTGATGTCCTTGAGCATTACCCGCAAGACCGTGCTGTCGCTCATGGTGTACCCGATATTGGCTGCCAGGCTGACCCACAGGGTACTGCCATCGCTGCGGGTCATCTGTAATTCGCAGCATTGCGGCTGGCCGGTGGCGCGCAGTGTCTGGGTGCAATACTGATAGAGGTTGTGCTGCGCATAAGGAATAAAGTGCGTCATCGCGCGTTTCACCAATGCACTGCGTGGCACCCCGAGCAGCGAAGACATGGTCAGATTGGCTTCCAGAATCTGGTCTTTGTCGGCCAGGGTGCAATAACCCACCGGCGCCAGGTCATACAGGTCAAAGTAGCGCTCGCGTGCCTGTTCCAGCTCCACCTGGACGCGTCGCAGTTCTTCGTTCTGCAGCTCAAGCTCCGTCTGGTGGACGCGCAGTTCATGAAACAGCAACGACACATCCCCAGGCGTCATTTCCTTGACCAAAACAGGTGGCAACGCGGGCAGCTCCGCCTGGCGGTCCTGGGCGCGTCGGCGTAACTGCTGCAAGGTGTGAACCGACAGGAGGCTCTCATCACTGAGCTTTGACTCGATCATGGGCGTACTCCGTGGTTGGCCGATTGTGTTCTCTAATGGGTGTTGGCACGGCAGGGCAAGACATGTAGCGCAATAACTTCGTGTCGTTGGTTCGATACATTGCTACCTAACACATAGCAATTAACCACTGATAGGATTGAGCTAGAGCACATTTTGTTCATATAAATCGCACAAAACATCGGCGGCCTGGGCGGCTGCGAAGTAATGACCCTGAAAAGAGGTGCACCCTAGCTTGGCAAAGTATTCAAACTGCGCCGCAGTCTCGATGCCACCGGCCAGCACTGGCAGCGACAGACATGCGCCCAGCGCCACAATGGCCGTGGCAATGACCGCAACCCCCGTGTCCTGTAGCGCGGCCTGCACCATTGGCTGATCGACCTTGAGCCGGTTCAGCGGCAGGCGGCGCAGGTAGATCAGCGAGGCAAAACCAGCGCCAAAGTTGTCCAGGCTAAAACCCACACCCAAGGTGTGCAGCGCCTGCATTTTGGTGATCACGTCCTCAATGTCGTTACGCAGGGTGTCCTCAGTCAGTTCCAGCGTCAGTCGCTGCGCCGATGCACCACTGCCGCTCAGGGCCTGTGCGACCTGCTCAACAAAGTCCGTTTGTGCCAACTGCAGCGGCCCCACATTCACGGTCAAAGTCCAGTTGACACGTAGGGGGTCTTTGGCCCACAACAGCAATTGTGCGCAGGCACTCTTGAGCACCCAGCGCGCCAGTGGCAGGATCAGCTTGCTTTCTTCAGCCAGCGCCAGAAATTGAGCTGGCAACAACATGCCTTGTTTGGCATGGTTCCAGCGCAGCAGCGCCTCGGCTCCAATGGGAACTCCGGCCGCATTGAGTTGCACCTGGTAAAACAAGACAAACTCCTCGGCGCGCAAGGCGTGGTGCAGGTCTTTGAGCAGGCGGTCTCGTGCGTACAACTCGGCTTGCATGGCCGGGTCAAAAAGGCAAACCTGGTTGCGCCCGAGTGATTTGGCCCGGTACATGGCCAGGTCGGCCATCTTGAGCAGGTTGCTGGTGTTTTCGCCGTCGCCAAGAAAGGTGGCAATGCCGACACTGATGGTGCTGTCATAGGCATGACCATCGAGATCGTAGGTCTGCGCCAGGGTGGTCAGTATTTGGTTGGCCACCTTCTGCGCCTGGTGGCTTGCATCGCGGGCGTCCTGACTCAGGCCACCCAGCAGCACCACAAACTCGTCTCCACCAAAACGCGCCACACTGTCGCCTTCGCGCACACACTGCAAAAGGCGCTGGGCGGCTTGCTGCAGCAATACGTCGCCCACGTCGTGGCCGAGGGTGTCGTTGAGGGTTTTGAACTGGTCCAGGTCCATGAACATCAGCGCGCCGTGCTCAAGCGTCTGGGTCGAGCTCTGGCGGCCTTGTTTGAGTTGTTCGAGCAGCAGACGGCGGTTGGGCAGGCCGGTGAGTGCGTCGTGCAGCGCGTACGACTCCAGCGCCCCCACCGCATGCGCCAGTTTCTTGTAGAGCAGACGCACTTCCAGATGGTTCTTGATGCGGGCTTGCAGTTCGACCAGGTCAAAAGGTTTGACGATGAAGTCCTTGGCACCTGCTTTGAGCGCACGCAGCTTGTGTTTGGGATGCACGGTGATGGCCAGTACCGGCATGTAGCCATCAGGCTCGATGTCGCGCAGCCCGGCCATCACTTCAAAGCCGTCCATACCCGGCATTTGCAAGTCCAGCAGGATCAGGTCGTAATGATGTTTTTGGTGCAGCGCGCAGACCGCGAGGGGGTCGGTACAGGTATTGACCTTTTGATAACCCGCCTGCGCCAGCAAAAGTTGCAGCAACTGCACATTGGCGGGTTTGTCATCGACCACCAAAATCAAGGCATCCGACAGGTCGATCGGGGGGGCCATCATGGGCTGACCGCTGACGAGGCGTCCGGGCGGCGATCCTGGGCCAGCTCAAGTGCACCGTCCAGCGCCTGCATGAACTCGGTGACGCGAATGGGTTTGGTGAGGTAACGATAAAAGCCTGCGGCCAGGCCACGCTCAATGTCACGCGGCATGGCGTTGGCGCTCAAGGCCAACACCGGAATGTGCTGGGTGCCGTGGTCTTCCTTGAGGATTTTCAGCGCCTGTATGCCACTGATGCCCGGCAGGTTGATGTCGAGCAGAATCACATCAGGGTGATGTTCACGCGCCAGCGCAATGCCCCGAGTGGCTTCCTCCGCTCTAAAAAGGTGCAAGTCAGGCCGGCGGGCAATCAGCTGAGCCACCAGTTCCATATTGGCCCGGTTATCCTCCACATACAAAACACTGCGTTGCCGCAGGTTGCTGGGGATGGCCTCAGTCTCGTTCAACAGTATCTCAATGGCGCTGTCGTCAAGTTGCGGCGCACTCACCAGATTGAGCTCAATCCAGAACACGCTGCCACTGCCCACGGTGCTGACCACACCAATCTCACCACCCATCTGCTCCACCAGCCGTTTGCTCACCACCAGGCCGATGCCAGTGCCCTCTTCGTCGCTGTCTTCCTTGCCCAGTCGGTTAAACGGTTGAAACAGCTGGCTAACCTTGTCTGCGACCAGGCCATCACCCGTGTCTTGCACACTGATGCGAAGGTGGCCCATGGCGCGCTCGGTGCATGTGACAAACACGCTGCCGCCTTGACGGTTGTATTTGATGGCGTTGGACAACAGATTGATCAAGACCTGCTTGAGCCGGGTACGGTCGGCGCCGACAAAACACGGGGTGGTAAAACCCGGGTAATGGAGGTGGATTTCTTTTTTGACGGCCAGCGGTGCCACCAGTGTCTGGCAGTCCTCCAGCACGTCGGCCAGCAGCACCGGCTCACACGACAGACTCAGCCGTCCTGACTCGATCAGTGCCAGGTCCAGCACTTCATTGATCAGCTCGAGCAGGTACCAGCCAGCGCTCAGGATCTGGTGGATGCTGGCCCGCTGCGCCGGCGTCGGCTCTGGTGTGCCTGACTCAATCAACTGGGCAAAGCCCAAAATGGCATTGAGCGGTGAGCGCAGCTCGTGGCTCATACTGGACAGGAAATCCGATTTGGCCTGGTTGGCCTTGTCGGCCAGTGCCCGGGCGCTCTCCAGCTCGGTGTTTTTGTCGCGCAGCACCTGATCGAGCCTTTCGCGCTCCACCTCGGCGGCGCGCCGGGCCGTGTTGTCGGTGCCAATCAGCAGGTAACCAATGATGGCTTCATCCTGGTCCCGTAGCGCCGTCACGGACACCACCGCCGGCAGACGGCTGCCGTCCTTGCGGATGTAGGTCAGCTCGTAAATGTCTTCAATGCCGCGCGAGGCTTTGAACACCAGTGCCTCAAAGCCTGGAGCGATCTGGGTGCCGTTCTCCTGGCTCAGCGCGGCGGCGCGGACGACCAGTTCCTGCTGGTCCGAGATATTCGCCGGAGTAATGTGGTTGATCACTTCGGGGGCGGTATAGCCCAGCATCCGCTGCGCGCCCACGTTAAAAATCTGAATCACTCCCTGGGCATCTGTGGCAATACTGGAGAAATTGGCGCTGTTGAAGATGGCATTTTGCAGGGTGCTGACTTGGCGCAGCGCCTGCTGCGCAGCGTACTCTTCGGTCACGTTGCGAAACACCAGCACCGCACCCATGACCCTGCCTGCCCCATCCCGGATGGGTGCACAGCTGTCGGCAATGTCGTACTCCGGCCCGTTGCGGCTGATCAGCACGGTGTGGTTGGCCAAGCCCTGCAGCGTTCCCAGCGTCAGCACTTTGTCCACCGGGACGGCTGAGGGTTGGCGGGTGGCCTTGCTGATGATGCGAAACACCAAATCGACTGGCTGGCCAAGCGCCTGGTCCAAGGTCCAGCCGGTGAGTTTCTGCGCCACCGGGTTGATCAGAGTCACCCGCGCGTGTGCGTCGGTGGCGATGACCGCGTCACCAATCGAGTTGAGGGTCACGGCCAACCTCTGCTCACCCTCCTCCAGGCTTTGATTGGCCCGTAACAGCTGCTGGTTGGTTTCTTCCTGCAGAGCCAGCAGGCGCTGTGTTTCACGGTGACCAAGATCACGCGCGCGCTGCTGGGCGATTTGAATGGTCCAGATGATCAAAAGAGCACTCAGCAGCATGGCCAGCAGCACCAGTGCCTCAAGCCGAGGGTGGGCTGACCAGCGCAGAAGATACAGTCCCGTCAATGCGAGCAACAATGCAGCCGCAAGCCAGGACAGTTTTCGAGAGAGGGTTTTCAAAACAGGGGCCTTTTGAACCAAGTCGGCAAATGCCGACGATTGACTCGGTCAGTCTAAAGACCCATTGCCCCCTGTTCCGTGCGCTGGCGCACAAAACTGAAATATATAAGAAATCAGGTTATAGCGCTTATTCTCAAAGGAATGATAGCTACAAATTTAACACTAAACCAAGGCGCTGACCTGTGTACGCTGACGTACAGACGCAGCGCAACGCCAAGCAAAAAATGATGACCTGACTGCCGGGCCAGCCGACGCACCGCGGCGGTGTTCTCGATGGTGACAAGGAGGCCACTCTCATGACAGTCAATGCCCGCGATGCAGCCGGTGCACCAATCCGGGCCAAGACCTCGCCAACATGCTGACTGATCACCCCAGGCCACGACGGTCAGGCAAGTGGCGCCCACCTTGGCTGCTACTGGGTGGGATTGCGCTGGCTTCTTTGTCGTTCGCTGCCTCCGCCACAGGTGACTCAGCCACGGCGCTGCGCCTTCGGCACGATCATCTGCGCCAACAACTTGCGCAGAACGCCTTCCAGCGCCCGCTGGTTTTGCTGTCCAGCGAAACCGATACGGTTTTGCAAGGCGAGGTCTTCGCCGAAATGGCGTACACCTTTGACGTGGTTAGCGCCGCCTTGCGCCAGCCCGAGCAATGGTGTCTGGTGATGGTACTGCACATCAACACCAAGTACTGCCAAGCTGTCAGTGTGCCAAAAGGCACACTGCTCAATGTCAATATTGGCACCAAAGCGCCTCAGGACTTGGGGCAAACGGCACGATTGGCGTTCAGCTTCAGTGTGCCAACCGCCACGGTGGACTATTTTGAAGTGCTACTCGACGCTGCAGATGGCCCGCTGGGTACCAGCAACTATCACATCCGCCTGGAAGCCGTTGCGATACCCGAACGCCGCACTTTCCTGCACCTGACCTATGCGTACTCGGTCAATCTTTTGGGACATCTGGCCCTGCAGACTTACCTGGCCACGGTGAGTGCCAAAAAAGTAGGTTTTACCTTGCTTAAAGGCACCGCAGGTGCAGACCCTGAGCTGATTGGCGGTGTGCGCGGCGTGGTCGAGCGCAACACCATGCGTTACTACCTGGCAATTGACAGCTATTTTCAAGCAGCACCTGGCGCACCGGCGGCGCAGCTGCAGCAGCGCCTGCAAAGCTGGTTTAGCGCCACCGAGATCTATCCAAGGCAATTGCACGAGACCGATCGTGCCGCCTACCTGGAGATGAAACATGCCGAATACCAGCGGCAACAAGCCAGCCCTTGAGCTGGAGGCAGCCATCGCGCCACGCCTGCAACGTTGGACGGGCTGGCAATACCTGCGCCCTGGCTGGCACTTGATGGCGCAGGTCGCACGCTCCTGGTTGGCCGACTACGCGCCCAGCATGGGCGCGGCACTCGCGTTCTACACGCTGTTTTCTCTGGCCCCCCTGCTGCTGATTGTGGTGTCGGTGGCGGGGTTAGCATTTGGTGAAGAAGCGGCCCGCGGCGAGATCACGCACCAGCTCCAAAGCCTGATGGGTGCACGCACTGCTGCCAGCGTGCAGGATGTACTGGTCAGTGTTGACCGGCCGGCTCAGGGTCTGGCGGCAACACTGCTTGGATTGCTCTTGCTGCTGATCGGTGCGACCACGGTGTTTGGCGAGCTGCAGGATGCACTTGACCGTATTTGGCGCGTTCCCGCGCCCGCGCGCAGCAATGGCTGGCTGGCACTGGTGCGCGCTCGCCTGTTGTCGTTTGGCATGATTCTCGCGGTCGGTTTTTTGCTCATCGTATCGCTGCTGCTGAGTGCGGGTCTGGCCATGATGGGACGCTGGTGGATGCCGCTGTTCGGCGGCTGGTATGCGTTGGCCGAGTTGGCCAATGGAATCGGCAGCTTCATGCTCAATGCGGTGATGTTTGCATTGATCTACAAGGTGATGCCCCGTGCACATGTGGCGTGGCGCGATGTCTGGACCGGAGCCATTTTTACCGCGCTCCTGTTTTCTTTGGGCAAGTCGCTGATGGGCGCGTGGATTGGCAGCAGCAGTATCGTGTCGGGATTTGGAGCAGCTGGCTCTCTGGTGGTGTTGCTGCTGTGGGTGTATTACTCAGCGCAAGTATTTTTACTCGGGGCCGAATTCACCTGGGTTTACGCCAACCTGTTTGGCTCAAGAAAGCCACCAAAGCGGCGTTCCTGAACCGACCACCAGTGCGCTAGACCTGCGACTTGAAATAGTGGAACGAACTGACAAACGCCGTGCGGATTTTTTCAGATTCGGCCACCATGGCGTCCCAGGTGCTCTCGCCGCTGGCTTGCAACTCTTCGAGTTTGGCCATGGCCAGCTTGGACTGGGCGTGGACTTTGGCCATTTCAGCGTGGTACTTGTCACGCACGTCTTCGCGCGCTTCGTGTGCTTTGGCTTCCAGTTTGTCCATCTGCAGATTCAGGTCGTCAAGTTGCAGTTTCATTTTGCTGATGTAGGTGTCACGGGTGGTCATGATGATCGCTCCTTGTTTGGCAACGGGGTTGGCCGGGATTGGCCGTTTGATGACGGGCATCAATGGCATGGTTGCCTGCATGTGTCTCAAGCGTACGGGCCCAGGGTGAAAACGTCTGTGCGCTTGCGTACGCTGTTGCTTGCCGGTTTAACGCTTACCGCGATAACACCTGCCCAGTGTTATCCGACAGGATAATTTCCACCCGGCGGTTCATCTGCCGGTTCTGGGCGCTGTCGTTGGCGGCGACCGGATACGACTCACCGTAACCATGGGTGACCACCCGCTCGCGACCAATACCCAGAGTTTGTAGCGCGTTCTGCACAGTCATGGCGCGGCGCTCTGACAATTGTTGGTTGTATTCGGCAGAACCGGTGCTGTCGGTAAAACCTTCAATCAACACACTGCGTTGCGAATTGAGTTCAAGAATTTTGGCCAGCTTACGAACTGACGCCTCTCCGTCGCTGGTCAAGCGGGACAAATCGGTGCCAAACAGCACATCGCCCAGCGTAATGACCATGCCGCGATCGGTTTTTTTGGCTGCCAACTCGCCCAGTTGCATTTCAAGCTGATCAGCACGCTGTTGCGCCTCTTGGGCTGCACGCTCGGCACTGCCGGCATCGGCCATCGCACTGGCGGTTTCAACGCGGGCCTCGCGGGTTTGTTGCTTGGCGCGTGCTGCGTCGGCCTGAGCACGAGCCGCATCATTGATGGCGATCAATGCCACCTGGTTGGCCTGCCCGGCGCGGATATTGGCGGCATTGGCTTCATTGGTGCGTTGGTCCAGCCGAACCTGATCGCGTGTCTGATTGGCGTTGCGCACCTCGGCTTCGGCCACTTTCTGTTTGGCGACTTCTTCGGTCAGCGCTATTTTTTGGCGGGCAATGTAGGCCAGCTGGTCAATTTTCTCGCTGCTGGAACGCTCGGCGGCCTGGGCATCGGCTTGTGCCAGGGCATCACTGGCCTGCTTGAGTTCCAGCGCTGCAAATTGGCCAACGTTGGGGTTGTTCTGTGCCATGCGGAAATCACTATGAGCCTGCTCCAGCAGTGAAGTACTTTTTGGCGAAGAGCCGCAAGCGCTCAGCAGGGTTACCAGCGCCAGTACAGCCGGGGTGAGATAGAGTTTTTTCATGATTGGATCTTTCAAAATTGGATTGGGAAGAATTAAAGATTGCGTTCCAGCTCTTCGCGCAACACACGAATGTCGTCTTGCACCGCATTGGCAGCAGCCTGGGCTTTGGCCGAACCGGCTTTGCTTTGGGCCAGCTTGGCATCCGCCTGCGCCTGGGCGGCCATATCACGCGCCAACTTGTAGTCCTTGACCGACATCGCTTGATTGGCCAGAGCCAGTTTGTCGCGAGCGGCCAGCAGCTCGACCGGCGCATACTGTGCCGCCCCGGAACTGGCGGCGTTGTCAACCGCCGCCTTTGACACCGCCACATCTGCCGTGGCAGGTGTTTTCAGACTGCTGCAGCCCAGCATCAGGGTAGCGGCAGCGCCGCACAGTACGGCTATCAACCGTCTTGAGTTTCTCGTCATCATGCATCTCCGGTGAGTCGACCAAGCGCAGAATCACGCTTGATCGACGGGTTATAGGTGGCCACCGGGGATATGTCTGTTCGCTATCGCACCTCATGGGCCACAGGCGCTCTGGGTGGCCACAACATAGGTGTCGGATGATTGATAAGTGATGTGCGCAAGCGAACAGACCAGAAAACTTGATCGCACTATGCTTGGTTTTGACAAGACTTCGACAAGACACTTTTGTCGAGTTGTCGACCGTTCTTTTCAAACCAGGAGTAATCCCATGCTGCACTACGCTGTTGTATTTTTTGTCATTGCCTTGATCGCGGCACTGTTTGGCTTTGGCGGCATTGCCGCTGGCGCCGTCGGAATTGCCAAGATTCTGTTCTTTGTGTTCATCATCCTGGCGGTCGCCACTTTTCTCTTCGGATCACTCAAGGGACGATAGCCCAGAAGTCTTGCTGTCCCTATTTTTCAATCCACATAAGGAAAATCCATGTTTCTCAACAAACCCATTGAACAGTCCACTAGTCTGGTGGAAGGTGCCGTCCAATCAGCGGAGCAGGCCATCAAGTCCACCCAGCAAGCTGCCAGCGACGCCTTGGAGAGTTTGACTGTGGCATTACAAGACTTGAGTCATCAGGCTACTCCCGCCATCGAGCGGGCGGGTGACAAGGTCAGTTCACTGGCCCACCGGGGCTTGGACAATGTCCGTGAGACCTCACACCAACTGCGCGTCAAGGCTGAGCATGCTTCAGACAACACGGTGAATTACATCCGGCATGAACCGGTCAAGTCGGTCATCATTGCAGCCGCTACAGGTGCTGCACTCATGGCACTGATCAGCTTGGTCAGCCATGCGCGTAGTCGCTAGTTGGATTGACTCCAACTGCGTCTGATGCATCCTCTTTTTGCACTTTTGGCGACCCAGCCGCAACTGCTGGTGGAGCATGCCTTGGCTTACTCTGCGCTGATCAACCAGGAGATGGCGCAAGCCTATGCCGATTGGCGCCGCCAGACTGTGCTTCGGGCAATTGCTCTGAGTTGTGTAGGCATATCCTGGGTGTTAAGTGGCGTGGCACTGATGTTGTGGGTGGTGACACCAAGTGAAGAGGTCAACACGCCCTGGGTTCTCTGGTTGATTGCGCTATTTCCACTCACCGTGGGGGCAATATGCGTTGTTCAGGCACGGAAATCCGATCAGGGCAACTCGTTTAACCGATTGACTCGGCAGATTGAAGACGACATCGCCATGCTGCGAGCAGCATCCACTCCATGACGTCCAACCAGACTCCCGTCGACCGTTTGACTCTGTCACGCGTGCGCCTGCGTCAGGCCATGGGTGAGGTCACTGCGCAGATCGATCAGTCCGGGGGGGATTCAGCTGGCTCGTCCCGAGCGGGTTGGCGTGCGACGCTCATGCAGAACCCTGGGGCTCGTCTGTTGTTCGAGTTGGGCCGGGGCTGGTGGGCAAAGCAGCCCTTGCGTCTGGTGATGCCACTGATTTCTCAGACTGCCAAGGTGATGCTCACACCAACGGCGCAACGCCATCCGGTCGGACTGATTCTGGGCGCGGCAACGGTGGGTGCGGCACTGGTGCTGGTTCGCCCTTGGCGTTGGCTATCGGTCTCGGCCTTAGTCACCAAGCTGTTGCCGCCGTTGCTTTCAGAGATTGCAAAACAATCTACGGCGACCCCAAGCACCCCGCTCGATATCAGCCATCGTTCCCCAAAGCACTGAGCCATTGGCCTGCCATGCCCCCCCTACCCGCTGCACACCCCGCTGATAGGCCGTGGACGTTCTCGGCACTGCTGGTCTTGGTGACGCTGGCTCTGGGCTACATCCTGCTGCCGTTTTATGGTGCCATCCTGTGGGGAGTGATCATCGCGCTGTTGTTTGCGCCATTGCATCTGTGGTTGTTACCTCGCGTAGGGTACAGACCGACCCTCGCCGCACTGCTGACCTTGCTGATTGTGTTGTTTATTGTGGTGTTGCCGATGGCGGCGGTCGCGACCGCACTGGCCAGCGAGGCTGCTCTGGTCTATGCACGCCTGCAAAGTGGTGAAATCAATCCGGCGCTGTACTTTCGTGGCCTTTTCGATGCGTTGCCGAACTGGGTGACCTCGGTGCTGGACCGCTTTGGATTGGTCAGCTTCAATACTTTGCAAGGACGACTGACCGCAGCATTGACGCAGGGAACCCAGGTCATTGCGACCCAGACTTTCAGTGTCGGGCAAAACACCTTTGAATTTTTTGCCAGCGTCTTCATCACTTTTTACCTGGCTTTCTTCTTAATCCGTGATGGTGAGTCCAGAATGCAATCAGTGTGGCAAACATTGCCGCTGGCCTCCAGTGAAAAAGAGCAACTGCGACATGCTTTTGTCACTGCAGTGAGGGCCACCGTCAAAGGAAATCTGCTGGTCGCGATCATTCAGGGTGCCATGGGTGGATTGGCATTTTGGGTGCTGGGGGTCAGCGGAGCGTTGTTGTGGGCGGTGCTGATGGCTTTTCTCTCCCTGCTACCAGCAGTGGGGGCTGGACTGGTGTGGTTACCGGTGGCAGCGTGGCTGATGCTGAACGGGGCTTTATGGAAAGGGTTTGCCCTGGTGCTTTACGGCGTACTGGTCATCGGACTGGTCGACAACTTGTTGCGTCCCATACTGATTGGCCGCGATACCCGCCTGCCGGACTACATTGTGCTGATCACCACGCTGGGAGGCATGGCGGTGTTTGGACTGAATGGCTTTGTTCTTGGGCCGGTCATTGCCGCCATGTTTATTGTCATCTGGCACATCCATGTCACCAGGCACAGCCCAGCCCAATAAAACACGGAAACTCCAAGGAGGCACTGCTGCAGGCAACGAAGTGCTTCTGTGGCAATGTCTCGGACCCCATAAAACCGCCACGTTGAAGTAGCAAGTACAAGGACGCAGAAGCTACAATAAAACTAGCATTTAACCCATACCAATCATGGGCTTAATGCCAATTTAATCGCAGATTCAAGCACGAAGTGCATCAGTGGGTAGTTTAATAGCTGTCGTTTCCAAGTGATAAAAGACCTCATGCGGGGTGCGATAGTCCAAGCATTTGCGAGGCCGATGGTTGAGGCGATACAGC
>JAGOUM010000031.1 GCA_018061265.1 Rhodoferax sp.
AACGAGTTTTATTTGGTTCGTCATCATATCGATCTGCTGGAGAGCGAACCAGATCAGGAAGGAGAGCTTCGGCTGCTGTATGAACTGGTGGATAAGTTTTCGGCCTGAGGACGGCAGTTGCGCAGCGTTAACGGACCTACGGAAATTCGAATTGCCTGCCCGAAACCTGACCTTACCATCAGTAGCCCGAGAGACAGCTTTGTCGCCAAGAGTTGAACCACTATTGGTTAACCTTTTCCGCTCAGCTACGTTCTGTGGCGATGGGCAAGTGGCATGTTACGTAGGGCGTTTTGACTGGCGCACTACTGGCCGTACTGTTTTGTGAGGAGCATCCCGATCATTGATTTAAACTGCAGTTGCGAAGGGCATTGATCAGTGGCAAGTCGATCAAACTGCACTGTTGGCTCGACCACACCGGAAAATGTCGGTGCACATTTGTCATTAGGTCAAGCCAGTCTGTCTATCGCGCAGCGAAGCTGAAATAGTGATGTCAATTCCCATTGGTTTACCCAACCATCAGCCGCTGAATTTAACCTTGATTAGTGCAACCCGAGGTATTTGCTGAGCGAAGCAGTCAACGCTAAAGCTACTACAATGTTGCAATGCGTTTTTGGTTGATCGTCTTTTTAGCTATTTTGATGCCGTTGCAGCTCTCATGGGCAGCAACTGGGCGTTATTGTCAGCACGAAAGCGATGTTTCAAGCAAACACGTTGGCCATCACACACACCAACATCAAGTCACTGAACGCACAGATTCCGGTGGCGATTTTGCAAAGTCGATGACAGTCGATATGGATTGCGGCACCTGCCATGCTGGCTGTTCAATGGCTGTCCAAGAATCCAGTGTCGTCAAAAACGTTGTGCTGACTTTGATGTTCTCGTCAGGGCTCAGCGTGCAGTCAAGCCCTGGCCTCGTAGATCGTCCAGAACGGCCACAGTGGGTTGCCCTGATCTGACCAGGGCATCGATCTACACATAAGCTTTAAACGCTTCGAGAAATCGAGCCCTGTCAATCGCGTCAGCATTCAATGCTGATTTGATCAACGGATTTCGGGATTTCTCTTCATGCTTCTTTTCCACTGGCGACAACGCCCGCGTGTGCTTTGGGTAATTTTGGTCGGGGCACTTATTTTTCTTGATCAACTGACCAAGACTTACTTTGCAAACACGATTGCACTGGGTGAAGCAGTTGTTGTTACGGACTGGTTCAATTTCGTTCACTTGCTAAACAGAGGTGCCGCCTTTTCATTTCTCGCTAGCGCGGATGGCTGGCAGAGACCATTGTTGATTGGCGTGAGCTTCCTCGTGATAGTACCTGTAACCCTTGTTTGCATGTACAAAAAAGTGGAGCCCGTTGAACGTTGGATGGGCGGCTTGGTTGTGGCTGGTGGCACAAGCAATCTGATCGATCGCATTCAAACTGGCGCGGTAGTGGACTTCCTTGATGTCCATTGGCGTGAATGGCACTGGCCAGCATTCAACTTAGCTGACAGCTACATTGTCTGTGCCGTAGTCGTGTGGCTCTTGCTATTCAGGAATACCGCGCCTGCGAAAGTAACGTCAACAAAAACCGAGGCGCAAGCATGAAGAGCAATTGGCACTTGCTTGTCTTCGCATGGCTGATGGCAGCCGCTGCCACGGCAAGCGCTCTTTTCATCGGCGAGGTCATGGGAATGGCACCGTGTGTGCTGTGTTGGTACCAACGTATTTTTATGTTCCCCCTAGCTGTCGTGCTAGGTATGGCCTGCTACAGCGATGACCGACGCGGGGCAATTTACGGTCTGGTGCTCGCGTTGGGTGGGGTCATGGTGGCTGGTTACCACACCTTATTGATTGCCGGTTTTGTATCAAAAGCCTGGATTCCCTGCGGTTCAGGCGTGTCTTGCACCGAACAAAAGCTGGAAATTCTCAATGGATTGCAGATTCCCTGGCTTTCGCTGACCGCATTTCTCGCCATCACCTTATTGCTTTTCGTATACATCAAGAGGACTTCAAAATGAACTCAAAAAAATTGACTGTCGCAGTTCTGCTGGGCATTGTGGTTGCGCTGTTTTTAGTAGGAATGAATTTCTATCAAAAGCGTGTCCAAAATTCTCAGATGGAAAAGGTCAGTAAGGCCGAAAACCGAATGGTTCGTTTCCATTCCCCGACGTTGGGACCAAGTGACGCACCAGTGACTATCGTTGAGTTCTTTGATCCGGCTTGTGAAACCTGTCGGGACTTCTATCCAATTGTCAAAAATCTGATGAAGCAGTATCCCAACGATGTTCGCTTGGTTCTCAGATACGCCCCATTCCATGCTGGCTCGGACAAAGTCGTCAAGTTGTTGGAGGCATCCAAGAGACAGGGTAAATACTGGCAAACGCTTGAGGCAATTCTAGCTGCACAGCCGTCGTGGGCCAGTCATGGCTCGCCCAACCTAGATGTAGCTTATCAAGCTGCTGCCCAGGCGGGTCTGGATATAAAAAAGGCGTTGGATGATGCGCAAGAAGCAGGAACCGAGGCTGTGTTGAAACAAGACGTTGAGGACCTGACTGCGCTGGAAGTGAAAAAAACCCCAACATTTTTTGTCAATGGCCGTGGATTGCCCAGCTTCGGTCCCGATCAACTTGCCTCCTTGGTTGCTGAAGAAGTCGCCAAAAACAAGAAATGACTGACAAGTCCTGCAATTCGCACGTCGCGCATTGGGAAACTTCCCGATAAACAAGGAATGAAATGGAACTCGACCTCCGTCGTTTTCAATTGTGGCTGACAAGCGAACTAAAGATTGAGTATGACCGATCTAGTTCATCAGATTTCAATACAAGGAAAAGCGCCAACCTGCGAATTGATGAATTGCGAATGGCACAAAAAGTGCTCGATGATTTTTTGAAACTCCATCCATCCCCCTAGGCGGAAATTCGCGAATTTTCATGCGGTGAATCGTTGGCAGCCGCGCTTGCCAACGACAACCACTCCAATCAACTGGTCATGTCCTGTAAACAAAAAAGTAGTCTCTGGATAACAGTTTTAGCGCTTGTCTTGGGTGTTTACGCTGATTTTTCAATCAGTGCAACTCAGGAGGTAAAGCTCAAGCCCAAACTCAAGTCAAAGGAAAAGGCACGCACAACAAATCCTGTTGACGGTGCGGCTGAGGCACGGCTAATTGAAGTCTATCGAATGATCGGTGCAGCAGACAGTCGGAATGCCCTGCGCAAGGCGGAAAAATTGGTTGGTGACTATCCAAATTTTCAACTGGCACAACTCGTGTATGGCGATTTGCTCGCAGCCCGTTCGAGGCCGCTGCAAAATATCGGGGACGTTCCTTCTGATATGGCGAAGATTGGCGCGCAGAATTTGATGGACCTGCGTGCTGAGTCGCAACTACGTCTTGCGGCGATCAAACAAGTCCCGCCACCTGATGCTATACCGTCCCAATTCGTATCACTCTCCAGCCGCAATAAACACGCCATTGCAGTTGACACAGAAAAGGCACGTCTTTATCTCTTTGAAAATACAACGACAGGGACGCGTCTGCTTGCCAACTACTATATTTCAGTCGGAAAAGCCGGGGTTGGAAAAACGGTGGAGGGCGACCAGCGAACGCCGCTGGGTGTCTACTTCATCACCAGTAACCTTGACCCCAAGACCCTGAAGGACTTGTATGGATCAGGTGCATTGCCCATCAATTACCCCAACGTTCTAGATCTGCGGCGCGGAAAAACTGGTGGTGGCATATGGTTGCACGGCACACCTTCGAGTCAATTTTCCAGGGCACCTCAGGCCACAGACGGTTGTGTCGCCGTCGCCAATCCTGATCTGGAGCGAATCATCAGGACAGTGGAAATTCGGACTACCCCCATGCTCATTGGGAAAAATTTGAGCTGGGTTCGGCCCGACAAGTTGGCCAGTCAAAAGAAGCAATTTTCAGAGACCTTGCAAACGTGGACCAACGCCAAAAGAAACGGACGCGAAAACGAACTTTTGCAGTTCTATGCCAGTGACTTTAGCGCAGACGGCAAGGACTTGAATTCATTCAGCATGAGTCTACGTGCTGAACTAAAAAAGCCGGGCAGCAAGCCAGCGAGTCTTAAAGACATCTCGCTGATTCGGTGGTCGGACGAAGCAGACACTATGGTTGCCACCTTTGGTGAAATCCCAGACGGCGAAAAGGTAGGGCGCACCGTTCGTCAGTATTGGCAGCACCGGCCAGGGGGCTGGAAGATCATTTACGAGGGACTGGTTTGATGACAAATAGTTCACGAAACCACAAGTATCTTTAACACCACCTAGAAAGTAAAAATATGAAAAACCCCCGTATCGCAGTTGCACTTTTGGCAGCTTGTTTAACTATGTCGATGTCAGCCAGTCAAGCGCAAGTTGTCGTCACCGGAGCATGGGTGCGCGCTACGGTTCCCAATCAACAAGCGACAGGTGCATTCATGCAGCTTCTGTCCAAAAAGGACACTACGTTAGTCTCAGCGCGTTCCGACATCGCTGGAATTGTAGAAGTCCATGAAATGAAAATGGAGAACGATGTCATGCGAATGCGCGCAGTTGACGGGCTAAAGCTGCCAGCAAATCAGCCAGTGGAACTCAAGTCGGGCGGATACCACCTAATGATGATGGACCTCAAGAAACAGCTGAAGGTCGGTACAGAAGAGCAAATCACATTGGTTTTCAAAAATGCCAAAGGTGACAGTGAAACGACTTATGTTCACGCACCTGTCGCATTGACACAACCGAAGCGGAAGTGAAGGTCAACCGTGGGATTTTCGAGTCTTGACACCCGGATGCGCACCATGCACATGACCAGCCATGTCGGATGAAGTCGTTTGTTTTTGCGCCATGACATTGAGTTCATTGAGAATTCCACAGTGCTCAGCATCCTGCGCGCTACGACATGTCTCACGAAGCGCTTTGAGCTGCTTTTCCAATTGTCGTAGTTCTTTGACCCGAAGCGCCACGTGCCCTATGTGTTCATCCAAAAGCGCGTTGACTTCGCCGCAATTTTCGGTTGGTGCATCCCTGAAACGAAGCAAAACACGGATTTCATCAAGGGTCATGTCCAGACTGCGGCAGTGGCGAATGAACGACAAGCGCTGTCCGTGCGATTCGTCGTAGACGCGGTAGTTTCCTTCCGACCGCTTGGTGTGTGGCAACAAGCCCTCGCGCTCGTAGTGGCGAATGGTCTCCACTTGTACACCCGTCATATTGGCTAATTCACCGATTTTCATGTCTGCAATCATAACCGCTTGACTCTTTAGTGGCTACAGGGTTTCTAATTGCCTCTCAATCAGGAATTGACAATGAACACGACGCCTTCAAAACCATCATCCACGTCTACATGCGGATGCACAAATGCATGTGCATCCTCAATTTTGGACTCGTCTCAGGCATTGCCGCAAAGTGAAATAGCAGGCGTTCCTGTTTTTCGAATTCCAACCATGGATTGCGCCTCTGAGGAGGGGGAAATTCGCCATGCAGTGGCCAACATTCCTGGTGTGCGCAGCCTTCAGTTTCAACTTGCGGCACGGACGCTTTCGATTGATGCCGAGGCTGAATCATTGCCACTCGTTTTGGCTGCGATTCGCAAAGCAGGATTCAAGCCTGCGCCACTAAGCAGCAATGCGCCTGACTCGGGTGCGCATGGTCACGATCACGGACATGAAGCGCATGATCATGATCACAACGATGCCAGCTTTCCAAGCGGAATTCAAAAATATGCGCTGGCTCTAGCACTTGCAGTCGGTGCGGAGTCCATTGCGTTCTTTGCTCCGGATACACGCATTTTCCAAGGTCTGGGAATGGTGCTTTCTGTTGGTGCAATTGCACTTGCTGGTTTCTCCACATATGTCAAGGGCCTGGCCGCTCTGCGAAATTTTCGACTCAATATCAACGCATTGATGACCGTCGCGGTCACCGGTGCATTTCTGATCGGTCAGTGGCCCGAGGCCGCCATGGTCATGGCACTCTTTGCCATCGCTGAAATGATTGAAGCGCGTGCAGTGGACAGGGCCAGAGGTGCCATCAAGAGCCTGCTGGATCTGACCCCTGAGACTGCTGAGATTCGTCAGTCCGATGGGTCGTGGCAAATTGTTCCGGTGAGTGGTGTAGTGCTGGACGCTGTTGTGCGCATCAAACCTGGTGCGCGTATTCCTGTTGACGGGGTTATTGCCATAGGCAATACATCCGTAGATCAAGCGTCAGTTACGGGTGAGAGCATTCCGGTGGACAAGGCTCCAGGTGATGCCGTATTTGCCGGGACCATCAACGCCACAGCCACCATTGAAGTGCGCGTAACCGCCTTGCCAAGTAACTCAGTGCTTTCCCGCATCATCCACGCGGTAGAACAGGCGCAAGGTTCTCGCGCGCCCACTCAGCAGTTCGTTGACAAATTTGCAGCCATCTACACACCTGCCGTTTTCGTTCTGGCTTTGGGAGTCGCAATATTCACGCCCTGGCTCATGGATTGGACTTGGGCTCAAGCCATCTACAAGGCGTTGGTTCTGCTGGTGATCGCATGCCCATGTGCTTTGGTAATTTCTACACCGGTTACGGTGGTAAGTGGTCTGGCAGCAGCTGCAAGGCGTGGCATTTTGATTAAGGGTGGTGTGCACCTTGAGGGTGCTCGAAAGATCAAAGTAGTGGCTCTGGACAAGACGGGAACAATCACCGAGGGCAAGCCTGTCTTGGTGGATTCGGAGTTTGTCACATCAGACGTACCTGAGTGGCAAGTCTTGAGGTGGGCAGCCGGCCTTTCTGCACATTCTGATCACCCGGTTTCCAAGGCCATCGCGAAGAGTCTTGATCCTGGAAATAGTGTTCTTCAGGATTTCAAGGTGGTTGCCGGAAGGGGGGTAGAAGCCCTTGTGGATGGGCAAATGTTGATACTTGGCAACCACCGCTTGATTGAAGATCGGAAACTGTGTAGCAGCAGTATCGAAGCACGATTGGCGGAACATGAAGCGCTGGGCCGCACCGTCACCATGTTGGCATCGCAAACCCAGGTGTTGGCTATTTTTGCTGTAGCCGACACCATCAAAGAAACGTCACGAGAAGCTTTGGCCCAATTGCACGCACTGGGTGTCACTTCCGTCATGCTAACGGGTGACAACGAGGCAACCGCAAATACCATTGCCAAGCAGGCTGGCATTGATGATGCGCGTGGAAACTTGCTGCCAGAAGACAAACTGACTGCTATCGAAGAGCTTCAAAAACGATACGGTTTGACTGCAATGACCGGCGACGGCATTAATGATGCGCCTGCATTGGCGCGTTCTGACATTGGTTTTGCCATGGGTGTGGCGGGCACAGATACGGCCATGGAGGCCGCCGATGTGGTCATCATGAACGATGACTTACGGCGTATCCCAGAGACCATTGTGTTATCGCGCAAAACGCAAGCCATTCTTTGGCAGAACATTACCTTGGCTCTTGGCATCAAGGCGGTTTTTTTGGTGCTGGCATTGTTCAATGGCGCATCGATGTGGATGGCAGTGTTTGCGGATATGGGCGCAAGTCTATTGGTTGTTTTTAATGGCCTGCGTTTGCTGCGGGTGAATCTGGATGAGAAAACAATATGAGATTACCAACTTTTCAGTCAGTAGGTACTCATGCACTTCCGGCGGAGCTGACCAAACCAACCGACTTGCTGGACTTCAAGAGTCCTCAAATACAACAGTTGATCTTGGAACGCGGATGGCAGGCTTTGCCTGAGTTTGAACGCATAGGTGCAATCTACGATTTCGTTCGCAATGAAATCAAATTTGGATACAACGAGTCTGACAATCTTCCGGCGTCAAGTGTGTTGATCGATGGCATTGGCCAGTGCAACACCAAAGGAACGCTATTGATGGCACTCCTCAGAGCGAACGGTATCCCCTGCCGTTTACATGGGTTCACTATTAATAAATCGCTGCAAAAGGGCGCAATCACTGGATGGGCCTATGTTTTGGCCCCCAAATCCATCATTCACAGTTGGGTTGAAATCTTGTTTGAAGGCAGGTGGGTGAATCTTGAAGGGTTCATTCTTGATGAGAGCTACCTCATTGCGCTGCAACAAAAATACCCTACTGCGCAAGAGTTCTGTGGGTTTGGCGCTGCCGTTGCCGATTTACGCGACCCGCCCGTTCGATGGAAGGGGACTGACACCTACATTCAAAAAGAGGGGATTAATGCTGATTTTGGTATTTTCAACTCACCTGATGATTTTTATCGCAAGCACGGCACCAACCTATCGGGCTTAAAGAAATGGGTGTTTGAAACCGTGGTGCGTGCCCAGATGAACCGCAATGTTGAGCGGATTCGTAAACTGAAACTGGAGTGTTGAATCATGAAAAAACCTGTGATTTCTTTCGAAATACTCTTTGTTCCGTTGATTCTTTAGGTGTTGATTTCACGCAACATGACCAGCCAACGTTTTGACAACCTGGATGCTTTGCGTGGCTTGGCTATGGTGTGGATGGCGGTCTATCATTTTGTCTTTGACCTGAAATATTTCAAACTGGTCTCGCTGGACTTTTACCGTGATCCATTTTGGACCTGGCAGCGCACTTTGATTGTGAGTTTGTTTTTGCTGTGTGCCGGGATGGGCCAGGCCATTTCCACGGTGCAGGGGCAAAGTTGGCAGCGTTTTTGGCGACGCTGGTTCCAGGTGGCTCTGAGCGCCCTGTTGGTTACGGCAGGCTCCTGGCTGATGTTTCCCAACAGTTTTATTTATTTTGGTGTGCTGCACGGGATGGCGCTGATGTTAATTGTGGTGCGCCTCTCTGCGCACTGGGGGCAGTGGCTGTGGCTGCTGGGCGCGCTGGCTATTTCTTCTAAATTCATTGCCGAGTATCTGCTGCAGACTGGCCCCTTGACCCCGTGGGTTGAAACCATGAACAGCGTGCACTGGAACTGGTTAGGCTGGATCAGCAAAAACCCGGTGACCGAAGACTATGTGCCGTTGTTTCCCTGGCTGGGTGTGATGTGGTGGGGTGCAGCCTTTGGAAGCTGGGTGCTAAAGCAGCGGCCCGAGTGGTTGGTGCAACCGGTGCCGAAGGCTCTGCATGTACTTGCCCGGCTGGGTCGTTGGAGCTTGAGCTACTACCTGATTCACCAGCCCGTGTTGATTGCTTTGGTGAGCGGCGTGAGTTGGATACTTCTCTAATCATTGCACCGTTGTTTTCATAACAATTCGATTTTCTAACCAAAAAAAAGCACGTAAAAAAGGAACTGAGATGGAGCCGCTACTGAAACTTTACGCAAATCGAATCATCCTATGCATCAATGATATTTGCTGCCCCTGCATCCTTACAAAGAGAGTTGAATAGTGAAGAAAGCGTTGATTCCCTTGGGCATATTCATTGTTCTACTAATTTTTTTGGGTGTAGGGCTGACACGTGATCCACGCGTTATCCCTTCACCGTTGATTGGTAAACCTGCACCACTTTTTACGGCACCTCGTCTGCAGGCGGCAGACCAACAATTCGCGCCGAAAGACATGCTTGGCAAAGTCTGGTTACTCAACACCTGGGCTTCATGGTGTGTGGCTTGTCAACAGGAGCATCCAATATTGGTCAAATTTGCCAAAACCAAAACAATCCCCATCATTGGACTGGACTACAAGGATAAAGAAGCCGACGGTCTGAAATGGTTGGCACGTTACGGAAACCCCTATGACGTGACAATATCCGACAAAGACGGACGCATAGGCATTGACTTTGGGGTGTACGGTGTACCTGAGAGCTTTTTAATCGACAAAGAAGGAATCATTCGATACAAGCAAATTGGACCAATTACTGATGAAGCACTGCGCGACGAAATAATCCCTTTAATACGAGAACTGCAAAAATGAAATGTCCCCAATGTACCGAAGCCACGCTGGTCATGACTGAGCGCCAGGGTATCGAGATTGACTACTGTCCGTCATGCCGCGGGGTGTGGCTGGACCGTGGTGAACTTGACAAGCTGATTGAGCGCAGCTCCCAGGCCATGCCAGCGCAGCCTCCCGCACCGCCGCAGCGTATTCAGCCACATTACGAGCAACCTATGCGTCGCCCCGATTTTGTGGACTCGGATTACAAACACCACAGCAGTCACGGTAGCCACGGTAGCCACGACGGTTATCGCAAGCGTAAGTCATGGCTGGGTGAATTGTTTGATTGAACTGCCATGAAACGATTCATCCCCCCACTTTTATCTGCCTTGCAGGACAACCCGCATCACCGTCGCTTGGCGGTTGCGCTAGGTGCCTTGTTATTGGCATCGGGGGTCACGGCCTACAGCATTGCACCGCTGTCACCCGATGTCGCCAACCTACCCGTGCGGCAACTGATTGAGAACATTGCAACCATCGATACGTCAGCTCAAAGGGACAGTGAACTGGTCGCACCGATGGTGCTCTACCGCAGCGAAATCACCCGTCCTTCAGATTCTTTGAACACCCTGTTACGGCGATTGGGTGTCAGCGATATCGCTGCAGCAAGTTTTCTAAGTCGCGATACGGCATCGCGTACCTTGCTGGCGGGCACTCCTGGCAAATTTGTTTCGATTGAGGCCGACGATAAGCAACAACTGCAGCGCCTGACAGCGCGCTGGCCCAGTGAGGATGGCGCCCAGTTTTCCCGTCTGGTGGTCGAACGGGGCTCCAAGGGATACACCTCACGGGTGGAAATGGGCCAATTGGAACGATCGGTACAGCTTACCAGCGCAACGGTTCGCACTTCGTTGAACGCTGCAGCCAAGGAAGCCAAGCTACCCAAACCCATTGCCGCGCAACTGGCCGGTGTTTTGGCAAGAGTGCCCGACTTCAGAGTAGATCTGAGTGCAGGTGATAGTTTTGGCGTGGTTTACGAAACGCTTGAGGTCGACGGCGAGGTCTTGCGCACTGGCAAGCTGCTGGGTGCTGAGTTCGTCAAGAACGGCAAGCAACATCAGGTGATGTGGTTTCAGGAACCCGGTCAGAAGGGTGGCTTTTACACCTTGAATGGTCAAAGTATTGACCGTGAGGCCATGTCGCTGCCACTGGATGCACCCAAGGTAAGTAGCGGCTACGGTATGCGCATTCACCCGGTCTATGGGCAGGCCAAGGCCCATGAGGGCACTGACTTTGCTTCACCCTCGGGTACGCCGATACGCAGTGCGGCCCAAGGTGTCGTGACATTTGCGGGTTGGAAACAGGGTTATGGCAAATTTGTACTGGTGAAACACCGCGACCAGAAAGCCACGGCCTACGCACACTTGAGCCAAATTCAAGTCCGTAAGGGCCAGCGCGTGGCCATGGGTGACTTGCTGGGAGCCGTGGGACAGACAGGAACAGCCACCGGACCCAACCTGCACTTTGAATATCTGGTGAAAGGCCGCCCACAGGATCCCCAAGAAATCTCACGCCAATCCGCTGAAAAGTCGATTACGTTAACGACCCGACGCGATTTTGAACGTGTGGCGCAAACCATGCGTCGTCAGCTTGATGCCGCATCTCTCGTGGCTCAAGCCAGTGCCGATTAACTTGCAGAGCATCTGCTGTTCAACCCAACAACGTAATCCTAACCATCATGACAGACACGCCTGCAACCTCTCCTGCAAATACACCACCACCTTGCACTGCTACAGGCTGGTGAATCGCCACTATTGTGTGTTTGATAGCACTCGCTATTGCTGCCACGACAGCAATGAGCATGTTTCAACAGTTCAAGGCGCAAATGGAACACTTGCAAGCCAAAATGAAGAATCTGCCGCAGATCAAATATGTTTCTGTGCTGATAGATGACAAAAATGCACCTGCGCAATTAATCACGTTCGACCCACTAGACAATTTCGTTCACAAATTCAACGCGTGAATGACATCAAAGAAGGGCCTAACGACAGCATGCAACTATGGGCTATTCCGACCGCTGGTAAGCCCCGCTCGTTGGGCGTTGTGGCACCTCAAATCAAAACCGCGCAGATTCCGGCTACCAGCAAAATGCTGGCAGACATTACGCAATTGGCGATCAGCGTCGAAAACAAAGGTGGCGTGGAAACAGGTAAAGAGCCGCGCTTGCCCTACTTGTTCAAAGGTGCATTGATTCAGAAAGCGATGTAATTTTTTGTTTTTTTTAATTGCGACAAAAAAACTAAAAACAGAAACCACGCAAACTACGACTTTGAATTGCTGGTAAAGAGCGTCACAAATTGGTGACGGACTGTCAGGTTGTTGTTGGTTGAACGGCGATAACAGCCATCCCAACGAGGGCAATTGTCGCCCCAGCGATATCCCATCGGGTTAACGAAATACCATCAACGAATTTAAGCCAGAGCAGCGCGACAGCGATATACATACCACCATAGGCAGCGTAAGTTCTCCCTGCTGCTGTTGGATGCAATGTTAGAAGCCACGCAAATAAGGCCAGTGAGACAGCTGCGGGCATCAACAAATAAAGCGGCTTAGCTTGCCGAAAAACGAGCCACGGTAGGTAACAGCCGATGATTTCAGCCAAAGCTGTGATGGCAAACAATAGGCATATACGTAGAAGTTCCAAGGTTCGATCCAGTGTATAGGAACTTCATTTTTACATACAGGTTAATGAACGCCATCGACAAGACCGGGTATCCGAATAATTTGGTGATCGACGTTGGCGTCGCAAACCAGCCGACAAACTTAGCCAAAGTGTTGACCTGAATTCCCAAGTTACCGCTCATGGCCAACTGCAGGTCCTGTAGCAAGGCCAATGCCCCGTTTGCCAGAATGTCCATGGCCTTCTTTAAACCCTGATGGCCACCTAAAGTGCTCCCACTTATGGCCATTCAAACTGCTCCACTTGGACCTCCTGATGTCCACTCGAATCCACGCTTCCTGGGTGGGCTTCAGTGGGGACGCTTAGTGCTGCTGCTTTGCCTTCGCTGTAGAGGAGACCGTCATCAAAAGGGATGTGCCAATAATTGGCAAAAGGTGGAAGCTTTTTCCACGCCGTCTGAAGAATTATGCTGACCGTAGGTGGAGCAGTTTGGGTGGCCATAAGTGGGGGCAGTTAGGGGTGGCCATCGGGGGCCAAAACGCATGCTTTTTAAGCACTCTCTGTTCGGACACCTCTAAATGCCGCGAGCGACTTCAGTCCGGCGACGAACTGTACAACCCGTAAGCTGTCTGTCGTGAACTGCGGCAATGGGCACGATGCCGTAGGCCATGACCGGCTGCTGAACCGAGTTGAACTGGACCACCGGAAAGCCGACTGTCGGGAGCACCAGCTTTCAGCCTGCACCTGACACAGGTTTTAGCCAGTGTGAGCACGCACAGGTTGCTGTTTTAAATCGGAATGGCTGACTCTTGTGACCGGACTCCGTAATTCGCCCGGCGTGACTCGACGAACAGCAAACAGATCAGTCCTCGACAAATCCGAAAGAAGATTCTCGTGCGCCGTCTTGGTGGTCACCCCTTGGAAATTTCACAGGCCCGAAGTACCGCGAGTCAAAGCTGTTTGGATGTTCACCTGCAGCCCAAAATTCTCCTTGTTTGAGCCTAAAACTGCCGCGCAGGTGGGGCAGGGCCTTTCCCTGGGTATCGAGATCAAGTGGCCGCGAATTCGGCAATGACTGTCCGTTGATTTGTACGCCGTGATCTGCAGCCGTCACACGATCACCTGCAACCCCCACCACTCTTTTAAGCAAGGGCAGGCTGCCATCGGGGCACGCGCCGTGACCGATCGACGGATGGGCAATCGGCGAGCAAAAGCTGGCCAGGCTGCCTTTTTCACCATGGCCCAGCTTGTAAAGGGTGCCAGGCATCGAGCCGGTGACATTCAAAACAATGCCAGACGACTTTGCGACGATGGCAACAATCGCCATCACTGAGAGTGCCAGCAGCGTCGCGTAGAGTGGAAAGAAATTGCGATGTTTGGCCTGCATGCTTCAAGATTTGGGTCGTTCAGCTTCTAGCGTTGTTGACCCGGGCGTCGATCACTGCATTGCCGATCCGTTTGGCGGCCCCCAGCGTCTGTCTTTTCACCAGGGCTGGGTCTTTGTAATAGATGATTTTTTGGCAGTAAATGGGCGCGTGGCCGGCCACAAACACCAGTTCATCAGCGGGTGGCAGGCGCATGGTTTCATCCGGTGTCAGTAGGGGCCGCTGGCTCAGTTGCTCATTGGTGCTGACATTGTTCAACACCACGCTCAGGCGTGAACCTGAGAAATTTCTTTGGGTGTGGGACACCGTGGAGGCGCCACTCATTTTGGAGAGCAGTTCGGCCGTCTCGATCTTGTTGGGCGCGAAGGCAATCCGGATGTGGCAATTCGACAGGATGGATTCGTCTTTGGAGTAGGCCTTGGTCAACTGGGATAAATCCTGGGTGATCAACAGCGCCTTGAGTCCGTAGCCAGCGATGAACGCCAGGGCTTCTTCAAAAATTTCCAGTTTGCCGAGCGCCGGGAATTCGTCGATCAGCAGCAGCATCTTGTGGGGAAAGCGCGACTTGGAGGCACCGGTTTCGTCGAACTCCATTTTTTCTGTCAGGCGACGAACCACCTGGTTGATGATGAGCCGCAAAAGTGGCTTCAATCGGTCTTTGTCGGAGGGCGGCACGACCAGGTACAAGCTGGTCCGGCGCTGCATCAGGGACTCAATGGTGAAGTCCGAGGCGCTGGTGTTGGCCGCCACAATCGGATCTCGGTAGAGCGACAGAAACGACAAGGCCGTTGACAGCACACCAGAGGCCTCGTTGGAAGCCTTGTTCAAAAACGATTGCGCCGCTTGCGAGGCTGTTTTCCAGGCAACCAGCTCAACATCGATACAAAGTCCGGCACCGATTTTTTCGTAACCGGTGTCCCGGATGTATTCCATAACTGCCCGGAAGCCCTCGGCAATTTTGGCTTTGTCGTCGGTCTCGGTGTCTTTGTCGGCCGCCAATCGCTCTGCCAGTTCACGCACGGGGCCGCCGTCCGACAAAATTGCTTGCACGGTTGATAAATTGCGTTGCGCATCCTCCAGTTCATCGGACACCAGCACAAAAATGATGACCCCGGTCATCAGGTCAAAGCCGGTTTTGGCCCAATGGTCCTGCAGGCCTTTGCCGTCAGGGTCAACAATCATGGTCGAGACGTTTTGAACGTCCTTGACCAGGTTGTCGTCAAGGCGAATTTCAGACAGAGGGTTAAAGCGTGCCGACTCCACTTCCGAAGGCGAAAAACGCAGGCAGCGTTGTTTCAGAACTTTCTCACGAAAGCCCGACGTCAGTGCCCAGTTTTCTCCCTTGATGTCATGCACCAGAACCGATTCTGACCAATACAAGAGGGTCGGTATGACGATACCCACGCCCTTGCCTGAACGTGTTGGGGCGAAGACCAGAATGTGTTCCGGACCGCTATGGCGCAAATAGACCGTTTTGACCGTTGCGCCAAACGGGTTGAAGCCGGGGTTTTTGACTGGAAGCTCGACAGCGCCCAGCATCACGCCGCCGACGTTGGCCCGTGTTGGCAAAATTCCGGCAGCGTCGATTTCGTCGGCACCCGCCCAATGCGCTGAACCGTGCAGGTCATTGCGTTCGTCTTTCAGCTTGCGGGTTCGCCGGAACACGTAGGCTACCGGGAAAACAATGGCGGTCATGGCGCCTGCTGCCAGCATCAGCTGAGCTGTCTTGATGACGGACAAGACATCGGGTGACGCGTCTGGCCTGAAGTACCGAAATATCCAGATCAGGATGTCCCACGGCCAGTAAAGCCGTGTCTGGCCAAACATCGCGGCGGGCGATCCGAGTGTTGGATGAAAACGAAACTGCCAGGCGGTGTACTGTGTGACCAGCACGAAGGTCAGCGCGGTGACCAAACCAAAGATCAGAAAGGCCACCCACACGAAGCGGGTGATGTCGCCATGACTGCGGGGGATGACGTAGAGCTGCTGTCGCTGCGAGCTGGTCATGGGGAGCCTTCAATGCCTAAATTTCCAGCTCGGTTTCAGGTTTGGCTACCTTTTTTGCCCTGGACTTTGGTGCCTTCGCCACTTCCTCTTTCACCGGATCAACTTGCACTTCATCCGCCACCAGGTCAACGTCCTTGTCAACTTCCACAACCAGGCTTTTTTCAAGCAAATAGTCCACGGCCTTCGACGCGTCTTTCGCCGCTGCAAAAACGGCATGTTTGTCAGCTTTGAGGGTCTCAAGCCAGGAACCGATATAGGCCGCATGGTTTTTGTCGTCAAACGGCACACCTGTTTCCGCACTGGCGAACGCGCTGCACAGCTCGGCCACCAATTCTTCGCGGGCGTACTCGCTGGTGCCAAAGCCATTGGAGAGAGGGCGGTTCAGCCGGTTTTCTCCACCGGTGGCATGGCCAAGTTCATGCAGCAGGGTGCCTGCGTAGGCCTCAGGGCTTTCAAATTGGTCACGATTTGGCATTTGAACGGCATCGCGTGTTGGCGAGTAAAAAGCCCGATCACCGCCATGACCCAGCGTCAGTCCGTCGAGCTTCATGCCACTGGCCACTTTTTCAACCGCAGCGATTTTTTCGACAGCGGGGCGGTCTTTGGCGGTGGTGATGGGTTCCAGTGACAGGCCATTGCATTGCTCGACGTTAAAGGCATGGCTGGTTTTTTCGAACAGCAGGTTCAGGCTCCGCTCAGCTTGCCGCCAGCTGTATTTGGTGCCACCCGACTCCACCACCAATTGGCGGGTGTCTACTTGGGAGCCGTTGGAGAGTTTGACCGTTTGTGCATATTTTTCTGGCGCTTCTGCCAGCGTGACCCGAGCGCCGTTGTGGGTGATGTCCACATCCCGGCGGCGATGAAAAGGCAGTTCGTCCCAGTATTCAATGGGTGTTGACTTCTCGCCTTGGGTGACACCACCGCCCAGGCTGGCGGCCTGCTTGTAAGTCAGCCAGCGTGGATCGGCGTAGCCCTTGTCCATCCCCTGCATCATCAGCATCAGCCGGTTACCGCCGCTGTAAATGCGGCCGGACACCGCATTGCGGGGTAATCCGGCAGCGACACCGCCTTCATTGGTCCAACCTTTGCGCCAGGGCATCACGCCTGACTCCAGGGAGGCGACGATGCGGTCCGTGATTTGCTCACGCAGGTCTTTTTTGGCCTCAGTCATGATGCACCTCGACAAAATCCGAGGCGTCAACGTCGTCATGTTCCGGGCCGTTGAGCTCAATACCGAGCTTGTCAGCATCGCGAACCGAATGTAGCTGGGCCTCGAAAGGTATGCCCAGCTCAGTCATGGTTTGCGGGGAGAGGGGTGTCAATGCTTGCATGGTTTTTCCTTAAAAATGCCCTGGGCTGTCGGGCGTGGTTCAAAGTTCAATACTTTCCTCGAACACGATTTGGTGGGTTTTGGGCGTTTTCCCCCCGACCTGAAAGGCGTTTTTCTGATCGAGTGCCTGTTCTTTTCTGTCCTGGGCCACTTCAGGTGCGGCCTTGTCGCGTTCGGCCATATAGGCCTCGCGCACGTAGTCGCCAGACGTTTTGTAATACTGTGCAAACTTGGTTCTCTGCGCTGGTTCCAGTGCTTCGCGTTCTCGGATGAGGCGGTCATCACGCACCATCACGACATCCGTTCCAAGCTGGGTGAGCTTGCCGTCGGTGTCCAGAATGCCTTTCTCGCGCAGCAGATCGACGCTGCTGGGGTCAAAGCCACCGTCCTGCTGTTCAAGGTCAGCCCTGGCGATTTGGTGGATGGCCTGGTAGCCCAAATCTTTGATGCTGGCATTGGCCGCCAGCATGCGTTCGTCGGGCATGGCAATCTTGTCTTCGCCGGCCATATCAATCCCTGACACCGGGTTTTTGGCCAGCACGTCCATGGTTCTTGGGTCGGCACGCAGCAAGGACTTGCCTGCAGGCGCACGCATCAAGTTCTTGGCCGGATCACCCGTGATGCCCGCCTCCACATGGGGGACTCGGCCACGCTCAATCCCTTGGGCGACCTGTTTGCCTCGCATCCAGGCCCTCAGTACTTCAGGTTCTGTGTTCTGCAGTGGGTAGCCCAACTTGCCAGAAATTTCCGCTGCACGGATCTTGAAGGTCGCGTCACCGGTCAGCAGCAGGCCTTTGTCGATGTCAAACTTTTTGGCGGCAATCTTGAGTGCGGCCTCGACATCACGATCATCGGTTTTTCGCACATCCAGGCGGTCACCGACATCACGCACGGCGACCGTCAAGCCGCGCGCGTATTCCATCACGCCGTCCTTGCCCTCACGCGTCTGCAGATCAGCCAGGACAATATTGGGTGCTATTTTTTGGCTGAAGCCGTCGAGGCCGGGATCTGGTGTCTTTTCTGCTTCCTCAATCAGACTGTCAAAAATGGGGTCATCGGGCTGTTCCAGCTTTGACTCTTTCAAGAAATCAAGCCAGCTTTGCGGTTTGGCCAACGTGCCATCGAGTTCGCGAGCAGCTTTGTCTTTATCAAAGTAGAAGCTCTCGGTGAGTCTGGCCAGTTCAATAGCCACCGACGCGGAAATCGATGCATCAGAGGCACCCAGTCCCTTCAGTCTGGTATGCAGATCGCCACGGGTTGCTTCCATGCTGGACTGCAACTGCCGCCATTTTTCGCGGTAGGCCTGTTCGTGCTGATCCATTCCGGCATGGCGAATGTCTCGCGCAGGCGCAGTTTTGGCCTCAAAGGCATCCAGCAAGGCCATTCTCTTTTTTTGCTCGTCAGTCAGGTTGTCCATGGGGGCCTTTCAGGTGCAAACTCATTGACCACCCGAATCAGGCGGGGTGCAGTCGATCAGTGGGATGGTGAGCGCTGGTCCCCATCGGCCATCGTTGGCGGACTTATGAACCAGTGCATGGCGAAAGGCCTGGTCATCCTCATAGTCAGCGCGCCACTTTCCCCTTTGAAGTAGCCAGGGTTTGGCTGCGTCGAGCGATGCGCGTCGCTTTTGGATCAAGCTTTGGTGTTCGGGTGTTAGGACACCATAGCCTGCATAGACTTTCCAGCCAAGAAAATGGCCGCTTGTTGATGCACAGCCCCCTCCAGTGGGCGAATGGGGAATGCACGCGGTGTACGAAAAAGTTGACCCCAGTGCAGGTGTTTCAACGTAAGTGGGGAATCCGCCGATCGTCCAAGCCACCCAGCCACCAGGTGTCAAAAAGGCCGCCGGGTAACCGGGGGCAGATGGGTCTTCAATACCGACCCAAATGGCGCCGGGCAGGCCGACATCAGTGCCTGCAACGGTGCCGCTGATCGACACTGACGCAGGGGCGGGGTCAAATGTCGTGCCAGCGCAAAAGACGTTGCCACTGACGGTTTGGGCCATGGTGGCCATGCTGTGAGCCAGCAGCAATGTGACAACGGGGATTTTCAGCATGGGACGGCATTCCTTTCAGGGAGGCCAGTCCAACATCAAGATTTTTGGGGATAGCTGCTGAATCCCCAATGGAATGGCTTTATCCATACCGCGAAGACGCAAATGCATCGACAGGGCTATTTACTGAGCCCGTGGGAGCCGCCAGAAAGAGTTCGAGCTACCGACCCAAGATCACAGCGATGCTCGGTTGCGCAGCTTGTCGGTTTGCCGCCACGCAGTCAGTCGGATGTAAATCGAACAGTCGGCAATGTGTCGTTGATTTCGGGACCCGGACTACTCGCTTTCGACCAGGGGCGGTGATATGAGTTGACTGCCAGTGTGGAAAGTCGGGATCCAAAGGATCTATCCAGGTTTTACCAGGACGGACAGGACTCAAAGCGGAATTCTAGGCAACCAACCTCAGTGCCTGAAAGCGGTCATCGGTTATCCCCCCATGGCGGCCAGACCTCTGCTGAACTCGGGAGATGGAGCAGACTCACCACGACGCCGTACTGCTCTGCATAAATCTTCATCTCGCGCACCGGCGTGTCGGCGCTGGCATACGGAAACCAGACTGATGCGGGAATCAGAGTTCCTGTACGGTCGTGCGAAATCTCTGACTTGGCGGCTATCGAACTGTCAGGCACAGGAATCACGCTATTTCGTGTCCTGAAGAAGGCCCCGGCCTTGGCTGCAGATTCGCTCGACCAAGCCCAGTTGATGAAACCATCTTTGGATATCACCAGCACGGCCTTTTCGTCCGTGTATTGCAACCATTTTAAAATCGCTGCAGTCAAAGACACGCCGTACCGGTCGGCGCAGTGCCCCAGCAATTCCAGATCGACGACTGTGGTGACTTGCTTGCGGTAATCGTCGAGAGGCATCAACAAGTACGAAGCGAACAGATCGGCTTGCCCCTCGATGTCCTTGTCATCCCTCGACCAGTTCAGCATGTCGGCGTCGCTGCATTGGAACGACTCCCGGGCCTGTCGATGTAGGATGTAGTGCCCTAGCTCGTGGGCTTGCGTGAATCGCACCCGCCCGGGTGAAGACACCATTTCGTTGTACAGCAGCAGCCACTCCTTGCGCCCATAACCGGGGAACAAAGCACCGTCGAGCCCTTTTATGTTGGCAGCCTGCACTTGGGTGATCGGATCGGACCAGCCGAAGATGCGGGCAGTTTCCAGAGCAAGTGATGGCACATCTACCGGAAAACGATGCACACCGTGTGCAGCGCTGAACACCTCGGCCAGTTTCGCCAGTCGATTCGCTGCGCGCTGCGGTGTCCAGAGCTCCGTCATCACGAGTTCTTCTTGAAAGTGCTCAGTATTTTGCGGAGTTGCTCTTTTGCATCGGGTTCCAGCTTTTGATAGCCGCGAAAAAAAGCCTCGTCTAAATGGCGCTCTTCCGGAGCGCGAATGTCTTCTTCGAGGAAATAGGAAGCCGCGACGCCGAGCGCGTCCGCCAGTGCCGTGAGCTTCTCTGCGGAAGGCCGTTGTGATTCGCGGTTCTCAAGTTCCCAAAGGTAGCTTTTGCTGAGACCAGCTAGTTCAGCCAGCTTTTCGAGCGTCAGCCCGCGCTGCTTGCGCAATTCGTGCAGCTTTTCGCCGAGACGTGTCGCCATGGTTCGTCTCCTGTCCAAGTGTGATAGGCAGAGAGTACCACGATACCGAACTTTTTCCTTGACATGCGAGAAAACAGATGTAACATCAGCTTGTGTTCACGATTCCGAACTTTTTATCATGACTCGCTGACCCGAGCTGTAGTGCCAAGAGGAGCCTCTCAGATGTCTCGTACCCATATCGACCATCGCGACCTTTTACGGTTCGCTGAAGATAAGGTCAACCTTCCCAAAGACAATGCCGACAAATACCGCGCCCAGGCGCGGCGGCTGCGTGAGAAGTTGGAGGGCTACTTGTCCGAGCACCCCGATTTCTCGCTGAAGCGAATCCAGTTGTCCGGCAGCTTGGCGAAGGGTACGGCGCTGCGCTCGCTCAACGACATTGACATGGCCGTCTACATCAGTGGCTCAGATGCACCGCACGACACGCGTGCCCTGTTGGACTACCTGGCCGAACGGCTGCGCAAGGCCTACCCCAACTTCAGCCCAGACCAGGTGAAGCCGCAGACCTACTCGGTCACCGTATCGTTTCGCGGAACCGGGCTAGATGTCGACGTAGTGCCAGTCCTGTATGCCGGCCTGCCTGACTGGCGCGGCAATCTGATCAGCCAGGATGACGGCTCATTCCTGGAAACCAGCATTCCGCTGCATCTCGAATTCGCCAAGAAGCGCAAGCAGGCGCAGCCAAATCACTTTGCACAAGTAGTGCGCCTGGTGAAGTTCTGGGCTCGGCGGATGAAACAAGAGCGCGATGGCTTCCGCTTCAAATCCTTCATGATCGAGATGATCCTGGCCAAGCTGTGTGACGACGGTGTGGATTTCTCGGACTACCCCGAAGCGCTGCAGTCGTTCTTCACCTACGTGGCGAAGTCCAGCCTCCGCGAGCGCATTGTCTTCGAGGACCACTACAAGGCCTCCAGCGTCGCCAAGCTCGACGACCCGGTCCAGATCATCGACCCCATCAATGCGAGCAACAACGTGGCACGGCTTTATACCGACGAGAACGCCGATGACATTGTGGAGGCCGCCCTAGATGCAGGCGATGCCATCGATTCTGCATTGGCTGCACCGAACAAGGAACTGACGTTGTATTACTGGCAGAAAGTTTTCGGTCCTTCTTTTCAAGGTTGAACATCATGAGTTACAGCTTCACCGCGACCGAAACCAAGACCTTCACGCTGACGCACGCGAAGCACCTCGCAGCCAAGGTGGCTGCTGACCTCAAGCGGTTGCAGCGCTTGTATGGGCTCATCACCGACGAACGTATTGGCGAGTTCGAAGGCGAAGTGACCGAACTGCTGCGCCAAGGCTATCTGGGAACCGTCACCTATGGCTTTCAGCGCGACGACAAGTGGATCGAACCGACATTGCGGTACAAAGCCAGCGAACTTGCGAGTAGCGGTACAGACGACGATCCTGGACGCGTGCCGCCTGGCAAAGACATCAGCGGCGCGCAGTTCCACAGCTACTTGACGTACAGCGCAGCATGGGACGCTTTGACTGCGGATCAGCGAGCGGCGGTCAAGGGCCAGTTGCCGTTGCAGCGCGTGAGCGGCTCGCAGGCTGCTGTCAGCAACGGCTACTTTGCCGACGACAAGACCTATGCATCTGGTGGCCGATCGCTCGGCCGCGCCAGCGTTAGGAGCTATTGATGAGCCAGCAATCCAATCTTCAAGGCCTGTTCGAACGTCCGACGACGTTGCCTGACCCCGATGCCCAAGGCCGCCTCGCGGGCTTGGTGGGCATGGACGACAAGATCAAGCGGCTGGCCAATGTGCTGGGTGTACTGATCAATCCGGCTGGACTTCGGAAGTGGCAAGACAAGCACCATGCCGACGCTAGCGGACTGCTAGACGCCGTCATCCGCCGTCCGCCGCTGGTGGTTCTCTCCGGCGATGTCGGCTCCGGCAAGACGGAACTGGCTGAGACCATCGGCGACAAGGTCGCACGGCAGGAGAACATCGATATCACGCTATTGCCGTTGAGCCTGTCTTCGCGTGGGCAGGGCCGCGTGGGCGAGATGACCCAACTCGTCTCTGCTGCGTTCGAACATGCGTTCAAAGAAGCCAGCAAGTTCAAGTCGGCCAAGGGCGCCGCGCGCGGCGGCGTGATACTTCTGGTCGACGAAGCCGACGCCTTAGCGCAGTCGCGTGAGTCTGAGCAGATGCACCATGAGGACCGTGCTGGCGTCAATGCCTTCATCCGTGGCATTGATCGATTCGCGAATGGAGGGCTTCCTGCTGTGGTGCTGATGTGCACCAACCGACTGAACGCTCTGGACCCTGCCGTACGCCGCCGCGCGGCAGACATTCTGGTTTTCGAGCGACCCAGCGCTGAGCAACGGCTCGAACTGCTTTCGCGCCGTCTGGGAGGTGCCGGTTTCAGCAAGGCCGATCTGCAGGAGCTGGTCGCGGCAACAGGCGAGCAGCCTAAGCGCGCTTACGGATTCACGTATTCGGACATCACGCAGCGGTTGCTGCCGGCCATCGTGCTGGATGCGTACCCGGACGGCCCAATCAAGCCGTCGCGCGCCGTCGAGCTGGCACGGTCGATTCTACCGACACCGCCTTTTCGCGATACGTAGACCCGGTGGTCGAAACAAGGGCAGCATATCCGAACTGAACAAGGACCATCATGACCCAAGCCGTTGCCGTTCGCAGAGACGGGGATGCCTTCCAGGCCAGAATCTTCTGGCGCAAGGCTGCATGCTTGCTGGACCCGAAGAGCCCGGTGACCCAGGTCGGGTTCGAGTCCGGGCCGAAGGGCTTTGACGATGTGTGGGTGGCCTACGCGGCCGATCGGGCACCGAACGATCATGAAGGTCGACCGATCTTGCGAGAGCACATTCAGTGCAAGTGGCATGTCTCGGTGAACGACTTCGGCCATGCGGACCTGATTGAGCCCGAGTGGATCAACGCCAATAAGTTCTCGTTACTCCAGCGTGCCCGAGCCGCGCAGGTGGCGCATGCGCGCGACGGCTTCGGTGCTCGGTTTAAGCTGCTCACCAACTGGCGCATCGCACAGGCTGACCCACTGCGCGGCTACATCAATCAGAAGTCGAAGACGTTGCGCTTGAAGGACTTGTTCGACGGATCAACCGACCGCTCGGCAGCCGGCAAGGTCAGAAAGCTCTGGCGTGAACACCTGGGCATTGATGATCAGGAACTCATGCTGTTGGCGCGAACGTTGTCGCTGGACACGGACTCAACGTCATTGGAAGACCATCGGGACAACCTAGACCTGCTGTTCGAGAACCGCGGTCTGCGCCGCATCCCCGTCAGCGAGAGTAGTTTTGTGTACGACGATGTTGCGTTTCAGTGGCTCGCGCAAGGTCGGCTGGACTTCAATCAGCAAACGTTTCGTGAAGCCTGCAAGCGTGAGGGGTTGCTTGACTGCGACGGCCGAGCACATGTGGTGTTCGGCGTGAAGTCGTTCGAGCACCCCTTCGACCGACTAGAGGATCGTTGCTCCGTGGTGCTTGATCTGATCCAGCACTTCGACGAACGCGCAATCCGCGATCAATCGGACTGGGCAACCACTCTCTATCCAAAGCTCAAGAGCTTTCTGCAGACTGCCGCCACTGGCTACCAACATCTCCGACTGATTCTTGACGCGCACATCACGCTGGCCTTCGCCGCAGGATCGGTGCTCAACATCAAGTCCGGCCGCGACGTCGAGATCGAGCAAAGAACCATTCATCGAAATGTCTGGCACTCGAGCGACGTGCCGCGCGATCCGAGCTGGCCAGGATGGCAGTTCGATCTGGAACCGTTGGCCGAATCTACCGGAGACATGGTTGTCGCAGTGTGCCTCACTCACGACGTGGTCGCGACCGTGAAGGCACACGTCGCAGCTTGGCTGCCCCAAGTGAGTTCCTTATTGATCGCGCGCCCCACATGCGGCGCCGGCGCGAAATCCGTCGTTTGCGGCCAGCACGCGTTTGATCTGGCAGAGACACTGGCACTGCAGATCAACCAGCAAAGACACATAAACAGGCCGCCGCTTCACCTCTTCATTGCGGCGCCCAATGCGTTCACGTTTTTCTTGGGGCAAAGACAACCCGGCTTCGGTAAGACCACGCTGTACGAATACGACTTCGAAGGCGCGAAAGGTGGCGGCTACAAACCTTCTCTTTTGTTGCCAATCTGATGCGCTGATGCTGGGCGAGTGACTGGTCTCGTTGGAATAGCAGCTCTTCAAGAGATCAAACTAAGGGTCGCATGTTGCGGATTCGACGTCATTCGTTTGTCAAGCCCGGCCCTCAGCAATCAGTTATTAGCTGTTATTCCATTCAAAATTGGATGCACGAATTGCACTAAGACGCATAGCTATAAAGCAGTCAATCATTGGCATCCATTGGCCCAAACAGGGTTCTCACGATTTCCAGGTGTCCGACTGCTCCCGCTGCGCTACTGTCTCGGAATTGCCGACCGCCCATGTCAGAATTGTGGCATTGGACGCCTCATCGCGGTGCATGATTGTGTCCCCCATCAATTTTTTGACCTCACTCTGCGTTGCTTAGAAATCCTAAGAATCAGTGGTATGTTGGCAAGATGATCGAGCGGTTGACCATGACGTTGAAGGCCATGCCGGGGCGAACTTGCAGCGTGGGTGAAATGTTCAGGCTTTTTTGCAAAATCTTCGAGCTGACATCACTCAGGGAATTCATGGCGGCAGCAGCGGCTTGAGCCGAGCCGGACGGTGTGTTGAACGCACCCTGGTTTTGCGGTTGCGACTGTTGGGCGGCAACACCCAAGAAGGACACCAACAGAGCCGATGACCAGGTTTTCCAAAAGTGGTTATCCACCTGATCTTCCATGCCGGATCGACCTTGACCATCGGCCGCCGACATGCCGCGCAAGGAAATACGTGAGCCGTTGGGCAAAATCAGTTCATCCCAAGCCGCCAGCACCCGAGATTGACCATAAGCAACATCAGCCGAGTACCTGCCGATCAGGCGCGCGCCTTGCGGGATCACCACAGCGCCAGGTTCGTTGGTGGCATAAACAGTTTGCCGGGTTTGGGCCACGATGGTGCCCGGCAAATCTGAATGGATGCCAGACAGCATGACCGCCGGGATCACCGAGCCCGCCGTCAGTTCAAATTCTCCCATTGGGATTTTGAGCACTTCCGGCAAGTAACCGTTGTCAGCGGCTTCCTTCATGAACACCTTGTTGCGTGTCTGGGCAGCCACTGCTGGGTCCTGGGCAACGGGGCTACCAGCAGCCAATGTGGTCGGAAAAGGGCCGGTGGGGCTGCTTGAGCCCACCGCGGCAGCAGGACCATTGGCAGTGCGCATGGTTTCAGTAGTGGCCGAGGTGCGTGCATTCGTCGCACGCCCATTGGCCGCTGTGAGCTTTTGTTGGAGATTTGCCGCCGAACGATCGTCCTCGCCACCTGCACTCAACATGCCCCCTGCGGCCGCTTTGGCCGCCAGCGCAGCGCCACCTTTGCTGATGTCAGATGTTTCGGCCGAGTCAGAGGCCATGATGAGACCCTGAAGGCGTTCGTACTTGCGTTTTTGCAGCCACAACCGGTGTGCCTCAGCAGGTGTCGGCGGTGAGGCACCGCCACCGGAAGGTGCGGTTGCTCCAGGGCTGTCCTTTGGATTTGACGAACGGCTTGTAAGTGGTCCTGTTTGTTGGCCATCAGGCGTCTGCAAAGTCGCTTGACGGGCGGCTGCGGTAGCTCGGCGCTGGAGGTCTTCAGCGTTTTCTTTGTACGGCGCTGCTTGACCCGGTGCATCACTGGCCGTCAACGGCTTGTTTGAAGCGGCAGGGTCGTGACTTTTGCCGCTGATCATCACACCGATCAAAATGGCAGAGGCTACCGTCGAGGCGCCGCCCAAGAGTAAAAGCTGCCCTTTTTTGGAGAGTCGCTTGGTACCGGGTGGCGGCGTATGAATTTCCAGTGGCTGACCGGGGCCATCAATGGCCGCAATATCAACGTCCGCTTCAACGTCCGCCGGATCGACGGGTGTGGATTTCTTGCCCCCTCGGAAAATCATTGGCCGCCCCAGTTGAACAAGCTGTTCGGTATGGTCTTTTCGCATTGGACGGATTGGGTGCTGACACCCACACCCAGAACCAGACTGAGTTTGGCTGGCTTGCCATCGATGATGTAGTAGCCATTGACCAGGCGTGAATTCAGCAACTCGGTTTCATTGTTTGAGCTGTTGAACACCGCGGGTGCATCACGGGTTGATGCCCCGGGTGGCAATTGAATGAACGTGTGGGTGTCATTGGCAAAGACCCGCGTCGGTTTGAAAGCCGCTTCACCCATGCAGGTGTAGCCAAAATCAAGCGTCGTTGGATCAAGCTTGCCGACGGATTTGTCAGCGACGACCCGTTGGGACCGGGCTTCTTCAGCGGCCATCTTGGTGGCGGCCACCGTTGCCTCGAATTGCGCTTTTTGCCTTGCTGCCGCTTGCGCCTCAGCGCGCAAGTCGCGTGTCATGTTTGCTGGGTCGTACCAGCTCACCATGGGCACATACTCTGTTTTGCTGGACACCAGGTGCATATAGTAAATGCGGCCCTTGTCAGTGGTCACCACCAGGTTGGTTGACAAGCCCGCCTGGGTGGGTTTCATCATCAACACCGGCTTGGATCCGGCTGTGGCGTTCTGCAACAGCCAGCGCACCGTATCGCCAATCGAGATGCTGGTCGCAGCCTCACCGTCCTGCAGAGCGACTGAGCAGACGTGCAGGGGTGCACAAGTGATCGTCGGACGTGCATAGCCATAAGGATATTCGACTGCACCACTGGCACCGACCAGCGCGTCAGCCGCGCCTGTTTGCTCCCAACGCTCTGCCGCTGCAAGTCTTGCAGCATCGGTGGCGGACAGCTTTCTGGTCTGCATCTTGGCTGTGGGCAGCTCGGGCGACGGTGCCACTACTTCAGGAGATGAGACGATTTTTTGCGTTGCTGGGGTGGGCTGCAAAGGGAGCGCTTCCAAGCCGGGTGTGGGTGGGGTAGCTTCGGTGGAAGATTGGGCAAAGGCACTGGCAGTCAGGGTAAGAATTGCAATGGGGACGAGGGTTTTTTTCATGATGGCGACCTTTACAGAACTTCTTTGGTCCAGGAGATTGACTTGACGTAAATGCCAAAGGGGTTCCAAAGCGCGACTTTGGGGTTTTCTGCCAGCTTGGCATCCATTCCAACAGTGACGACCGCTTTCCAATGCTCCGCAACAGCGGTCGCGCCTGGCTTGGCTTTGGTTTCCACCCACGACACCTAGTAGGTTTCGCCCCCTTGGGGAATGACGGATGAAATTTCAACGCGCGTGACAGAGCCATCGACCGAAAACGGCGAGTTGTCTTTGAAAAAATCATTCAAGAATCCGGCCACATCCCGCCCAGCCATGGCGTACACCCGGTTCAGTGTGACCTGCTGGGCAACAGCATCAGGCACCATGGCGCGTACGTCTTTGATGAAGGCCGCCAATTGAGCCACCATCAACCTTTTGTCCAAATCAGCCCTGGCCACTGGCGCAGGACGAGCCACAGCAACAGGCGAGCCGAGTTGGTCGGTGACCACCACAAACGGCTGAATCTTTGATTGGGACCCGACGAAGGCGATGCCCACGACAGCCACCACCGCGACAGCCAAGGATCCAGCGGCCATTAGTTGCCAATTGCGCGCGCGGGAGATCAATCCACCGTAGCGCTCATCCCACTCCCGGCGCGCGTTGAGGTAGGGATTCTGTTTTGACATGCAAGCGTCCTTTTTGAGTGCTGTTGCCAAATACCGGTCTGGCGCAAGCAGGACGGAATGCAAAAAGCCCGAGATCACCGGTCAAATTGAGGTTCCATGTCCAGTTGCCGCTCTTTAACTGGCAAAGAAATGTCAGTCCTCGCTTTCTCCACATCGGCAGCCGATGCAGCGCTGGCAATAAAGTCACGTACTGCCTGCGGACCACCTTGGCCGAGCAAGTCCCTTGCATCAGCGCCAACTTGACTGTTGGCTGGAGGCACAGCCAAAGCGAATCCCGTCACCTTGGCGGCTTCCAAAGCCCGCGGGAGGGCGTTTGATTTCAGTCTGCCAGCCTCAGTCCGGCCGATGTCGTGATCCGTTGCAATGACCACCCCACAAAACAAATCCGACAGGCCCGTTTGCTTGACCCACTGGGCGACGGCCCTCACATTGTTCGACGACAACGCACATAGCGTGTTACCCGCACCGCTTTGATGAATCGCAAGTCCAGTCGCAACCCCCTCACAGATCACAAGTGGTCTCTCTCTGTCAGCAACCGCCAGCCACGCCAGTAGTGGCGCAAGGGCATCGCCGGTCATTGACTTCATCAATGCATCGGGCTCTGGAAAGGGCACAAAGGCACCGCCGGTGTGAGAGCCTTTGGCCATGATTTTGTCGGTATTGAACGCGACTTTGGGCATCAGGTGTTGTACGCCGCACAGCTCCAGCGTGTCTGGCCGGCCCATCGGAGCAGGACGAAACATGGGGACCAGGATCGTGCCGGCAAACTTGTGGCCTGTGGGGTAAACCCGCAACTGCGAGCCATCCAAAACGGCATGGCTTTTGACAAGATGATGATGGTCTGTGGGTGGCTTGATGCCTGCGATCCAGGACTTGCAAGTGTCCCGATTCAGATCCACGTCTTTTGTACGCAACGCAGCACATGCCAGGCGCGGTAAAGCAGATGAAGGCCGGGGTGGCGCAAGATGACCGTCCAGGCCCAAATCGCGTCCCGTGACATACATGGTTTTCTTGCCGTCGCTGGTTGACCGACCTTCCCGCCAGGGTGCAGGAAGATCGATGTCACCCCGAAATGAGAAAGCGGTTGCCACCCCATCGTTGGACACCAGCAATTTGCAGACGGGTTTTTGATCGGTACCATCGCTGTAGCGTCCATGCAGCCGCGACGCAACCAGCCCCGCCGATTGCAGCAGCGCATCTGCCGCTCGCCACACTTGCTCGGGGTCGTACCGTCGGCGTTGTTTGGGTTCAGCAGAAAATTTCGGCACTTTGGTCAGTGCTGACAGTTCATTGGCCACACGCAACTGGTCGATGTGGGTTGCCAGTGAGGGGGTTGATTTGTCGCCAAGCCGGATGCTTCCTGCGGCATGCCAGGGCGCGCCCGCTGCCAAGCCTTTCTCTGCATAGCGATGCCACATTTTGAGAGATCCGTCGCTTGCCAAAGACAGCCGCCCGCCGGGCGTTCGGCTGGTCTCGCCAGGCAAACCAAATTCGACCAAGTGGTCTTTGATTCTGTGAATCTCACAGCCGCGGGCAAGAAGATAGTTCTCAATGATTTGCAGTGGTCGCACCATCATCCCTCACGTGTCGAGCCCCATGCGCAGACCAGGCGCGTGACCCACATGACCATCACTCACCCAATGCGGTTTTCTCCGATCCGCAGCATGCTGCAAGCGCTTCGAAAAGCTGTTGAGTTTGTCGGCCATGCCGCCTGGTTGTGGCTTGTAGTCCGCCTCGAATCTTTGTTGGAAAGCCCGCGCATCGAATGCATTGGCAGACGTGCCGCCAGTTTCGTTGGTGCTTTGCTTTGCACCACCCCTTGGCGTGGCAGACGGATCAAAACGCGGGTCAACAAAACCGGGCGCTTGGGTTTGGCCCAAACTTGGGTCGCTCGCGTTCGAGCCACGTCTAACCATGGGATTCTCAGACAGCTCAGGCGCTGCGCTGTCAGGGACAAGGCCTTGATTTGGTGTGCGAGTTCGACCCATCTGGCTAGCCGGGCTGGATGCAGTGGGTAATCCGGATGGACCCGGCAAAGCCAGCAAAGGCGTTATAACGGAGCCGCCACTGTTTGTACTGCTGGAGTTTCTGGTGTTGCTGGTATTGCTAGGACCAGCAGCAGATTGAAATGGGTTGTTCGAATTGACCGTGCCGCTGATGTCCCCGCCGAAGCCAATGCTAGCGGAAGAGCCACCAATGGCCCCCGCCGCCTTTTGCACAGGCAATAGGGCGCCCATGGCACCGCCAGCCAGTCCGAGTGCGCGCGCACCGGCGGCACTGGCAGCCAGCCCGGCTGCCACCGGCGCACCGCCCACCATGCCAGCCGCCGTGCCAGCGCTTTGCAGGGACATCGCCACCGTACCATTGAGCATCGACCCGGCCAAGCCGGGTGCCATGTAGCCCGTCACACCATAAAACAGCGACGCGCCGCCCACACCCAAATAGTCACCAAAACTGGGGCCTTCTGGATGCGCTGCGTACGCAGCCGCAATGGTGTCCTTCAGCGCTTGGGTGAAGCTATCGCCAAAACCAATGATCAAGTAGATGGTGAACAGCTTGACACCAATGGAAATGGCGTAGCCAAAGTATTTTTCAGACAAATTGTGCGTCCAGCGTGAGCCGGAGAACCCGAGCATCAACGCACCCCCGCCGATGATCAAGTACGACTCCATCAGGGTGATGAGCAGTTGAACCGCAATCAGCCCGTAGCCAAGAATGATGAAAACGGAGGCGACGCCCACAATGATGGCGCTGAGCATGAACTTGCCCAGACCCTGGCCAGAGTTTGTCAAGGTGTTGATGATCATGTTGCCCGTGCTGGGCGCGGCATCGTTGGAGAACTGCATCAGGCTGGCGGCTACCTGCAGCCCTTGATCGAAAACTGCAGAAGGCGACAGCGTGGAAGTACCACCCACACCGGCGCCCGCCGCCTTGAAGGAATTGATGATGGCAGGTATCCACTCGGGCGCCTTGATCAGCACCATGGCAAAGAAGGACAGGGACATGACCTTGAACAAGGTCCCCACCATGATGTCCGAGAGTTCAGATTTCTTGAGTGTCAGCTGAATGGCCGACCAGGCGAATTCCAGTGCTGCCAGGCCGAAGAACAAGTTGGTGGCGTAACCCAAAGCCGTTGTCATCCATCCGCCGGACGCCCCCTGAACCTGACTCACCAGCGTATCCATCATGCCAGCGGCAGTCGCCCATGGCGTGATGCCGCAAAGCAGCAGAAAAATGGTGACCCGCATCGACAGCACCCCGCTCAGTATTGGCCGGAGTGGTTGCGAAAGAAGTTGCGGTATAAAAGCTCGTCCTGGTACTTTTCGTTTTCCTGTTTGGCCACCGCATTCAACCGGGCTTGTTCCGCTGCAATGATGGTGCTGTGCAGTGCCTGGGTCTCATTGACCATCATGCCGGCAATTTGATTGCCCGCCTGAATCGCCTGCAAGCGCCCCGACGCCGTTTGGGAGGCCAGCTGAATTTGCTGCAACGCACTTTGCGTGGTTGAAAAATTGTTGGCGTTCAAGCCCAATTGCTGCAATGCCGCGCCGATCTGGTTGTTCAACCCCTTGCTCCAATTCACCAGATTTTGCTGATGGTTTGAGAGCAAATTGCCATTGCCGAAGGCGGTTTGCATGTTGATGATGGAATTGACGGTGGCATTCACGATGCCTTGCGTGTTTTGAATCGTGCCCACCAATGAGGTCAAGCGCGCCGCAATGCCATTCCACGCCTGAATCGGAATGCCCAGCGTGTTTTGGTACATGTTTTGGTACATCTGGATCTGCTGCTGCAGTTGCTCCAGATTGCTGGCGTACACGTTGACCAACTCGGCGTTGTTCAGCCACTGAGTGGACTCCATGGCACCCACAAACCCGCCGCCACCGGCATATGCTGACGGTATTGACGCAAAAACCAAGGCCGCCGCGGCTACGGCGCTGGTAAGCGGCTTTTTTAGCTTCATGGGGATTCCTTTTTTGAATACGGTTGGCCCATACCGGCCAGTCGCAAGTTTGCGACGGGCATCTTGTGAAAATGGCCCTCCCACGATCAAACAACCAGTAAAACCGTGGTGACACAGGGGGATGACTGTGCAAGCGTCGGGCCAGGCGCTCTGGTGCTGACCTGTCACAGTCAATAGCTATCCCACAAACGGGCGGCATCGAACTGGCCACGCTCACGTAGCCAGGCCGATGGCCAAGTGCGTGCATCCAGCTTTTGCAGATAGCAAATCCGCGCCAGATCCTCGCGCCCACTGGCTCCAACAAAGGCCATTTCCGGCGGCGTCAATCCCAATTCAAAAACACGGGAGCCGTCCGGATGCAGGTGGTAATACTGGCGTTTTGGTACCGCGTTGCCAACAATCTGGATTTGCCGACGGTTCAGGCCAATCGCTTGATACAGCCCACACAAGGCCTCGGTCTGCGCTTGCGGGTTGGGCAACAGAATCTTTGAGGGGCAAGACTCAAAGATCACATCGGCAATGCCACTGCTTGACAAGTCGCTCAGGGACTGGGTGGCAAAAATGACCGCCACGTTCGATTTACGCAACACCTTGAGCCATTCGCGCAACTTTGCCCTGAAAGTCGGGTGTCCCAACATGATCCAGGCCTCGTCAAGCACCAACAAGGTCGGTTGCCCCTGAAAACGTTGTTCAAGCCGGTGAAACAGGTAACCAAGGACCGGCAAAACAATCTTTTCGCCACGTGCCATCAGGTGTTCAAGCTCGAACACCTGAAAGATGTCAGCCTGCAGTCCGTCGCTCTCGGCATCCAGCAACCGCCCAGCAGATCCGCGCAGTGAGTAGTATTCCAAGGCTTCACGCAGACGGTTGTCCTGCAAGGTCAGCAGGAAGTTTGACAGCGTGCGTTGCTCCGCGCAGTCAGTTGAAGCTGCCAACTGGTTCACCGCCCGAAAGAGTTCCTTGCGTAATTCCGGCGACATGACCACACCTTGCAGCTCGGCCAAGCTTTCCAACCATTCAGCCGCCCAGCTGCGCTCAACTTCATCTTCAATGCGTCCCAGGGGGCAAAACGTGATGTGGTCTGATTCGCCCGCAATGTCGTCATGCTGGCCACCGGCAGCAGCCACCAAGGGGAACATGGAATAGCCCTTGTCAAAGACAAAGGCTTGCGCGCCCGGATACCGGAAATGCTGCGCCACCAGCGTTGCCAACAGCGTGGACTTGCCCGAACCGGTCGGGCCAATGATGGCCGTGTGTCCCAAATCCCCAGAGTGCAGGCAGAGCCGGTAAGGTGTCGCGCCATCGGTTTTGGCTTGCAGCAGTGGCGCTGAATTCGCCGGGTAAAACGGACAGGGATGGCCATCCGGTCCGGCCCAAATCGCCGTGAGGGGCAGCAAGTGCGCCAGGTTCAAGGTGTTGACCAGGGGACGGCGCACATTGGCAAACAGGTTGCCAGGCATGCTGCCCAAATAGGCTTCCACCGCGTTGACCGACTCAACCCGCGCAGAAAACCCCGCATTGGCGATCATTTTGGTCACGTACTGAGCCGCTTCACGCAGTGATTGCAGGTTCGTACTGGAGAGCAAAACGACGCTGGTGTAATAGCCGAATCGCACCAGGCCGCTGCTAGCTTCCGCCATCGCCGCGACCGCGTCAGCCGCCATGTCGTCTGCATCCGCATTCACATGGGTGACGCTGCCACCCTGACTTGAGCGCATCAGATTCATCAGTGAAAGCCGCTTTTGCGCCCACTTGGAGCGGTAGTTGCCCAACGCCTTGTCCGCTTCACGCCCTGGCATAAAAATGAAACGATTTGACCAGCGGTATTCCACCGGCAAGCGTGACAAAAAGTCCAGAATGCCGGGAAAGCTGGTGGCAGGAAAGCCCGTCACGGCGATGCAAAGGGCTGTTTTGTCGTCAACCCGGGGCTCGAACCCCGTCACAAAGTCGTGTTGACCCAGTACCGCATCCAGGTACATCGGCACCGTACCCATGACAAAACTGGCGCGCGGTGCCAGAGCCACACAGGCGGCCAAATGCGCCAGAAGTTGACTTTCCACCGCCCCGGTCTCGGTGTCGACGCTGTCCACCAGGCGACGAATTTTGAGCGTACCCGCCAGCCGGGATTCGATTTCCGCCAGTGCAGTTTTGAAGCGGTTCAAACTGCGCTCTGCCACGCCGGTCTTTTGGGCACCATCGACAAACAGCATTTCCGCCTTGGCCGCAGCATCACGGTCTGGATGCCAGCACAGGACCAGCGTGTAATCACTTTGAAAACCAGCCCAATCGCCTTCATGCGCGAGACGGCGGCAATCGTCCAGCAGTCGGGTGGTACGGTCCGGAAAAGCACCATCCAACGGGTAGCCGGGGGATTGGCGGCGCACGGCGTCCACATGCAGGCTCCAGCCATCATCGAGTGCCAGGGCCGCATTGATGCGTGCCGACACCGCCGCCAGTTCCTCTTTGGTGGCGCTGTCCAGGTCTGGGCCACGAAATTCAAAGCCCGCCAGCAGGCCGCCAGATTTTGTGAGCACCACGCCGTTGTCGATCAGTGCTGCCCACGGCAGCAGATCAGGCAGCCCTTGGGCCTGGCTGCGAAATTCTTTCAAGAGCATGGTCAGTCTCCGAATTTGCGGGGCGAGGCAAACGGGGTGGCGGCACTCTTGTACAGCTTGCGGTA
>JAGOUM010000130.1 GCA_018061265.1 Rhodoferax sp.
ATCCGCTTGGGTACCAGTTCGCCAAAAATAATGGTGGTGAAGGTAATCAGCGTGACCACCAGTGCGGTTGCCGTGATCGCTGCCACAGTATCCGTCAAGCCAAAGGTCTGCAGCCAACGTGCCAATCCGCCGCTGAACGCGGCCTCACCCACAATGCCGTTGAGCACTCCAATCGACGTGATGCCGACCTGCACGGTGGACAAAAACTGGTTGGGATTGTCCAGCAGTGTCAATGAGGCGCGGGCACCCTTGTTGCCATCGTCTGCCATGCTGTTCAGGCGTGCCTTCCGGCTGGCTGCCAGCGCCAGCTCTGACATGGCAAACACGCCATTCAGCAGCGTCAAAAAAACCACCAATAAGAATTCCATGCAAGCTCAACGAGAATAAACACCATGGCACTTTACTTGATTGGCGACGTACAGGGTTGTGATGCAGCCTTGCAACACCTGCTGGAAGCAATTTCCTTCTCACCCAGCCGCGACACCCTCTACCTGTTGGGCGACCTGGTCAACCGTGGGCCAAGGTCGGCGCGGGTGTTGCGACGCCTCAAGGACATGGGTCCCGCCGCACAATGCCTGCTGGGCAACCATGACCTGCATTTGCTTGCTTCGGCCTTTGGCGGCCGGCGACTCAGTCGCAAAGATACCCTGAACGACGTGCTGGATGCTCCGGATCGGTCAGCCCTGCTGGAATGGCTGCGCCATCAGCACATGGCCATGCTGCTGACCCATCAAGCGTCTGACTATTTGTTGGTGCATGCTGGGGTCCTGCCGTCATGGAGTGCCACAAAAACCGTGAATCTGGCGGGTGAAGTTGAGGCCGTCTTGCGCGGGCCAGAGTTGCCGGACTTTTTGCGCCAGATGTATGGCAACACGCCACTGGCCTGGCGGGACGACCTGCGCGGGATCGATCGGCTCAGGGTCATTGTGAATGCGTTGACACGGCTGCGTTTTTGCAGCGCTGCCGGGGTGATGGAGTTTGACGCCAAAGAAGGTCTTGACGCTGCGCCCGTCGGTTTTGTGCCCTGGTTTGACGTACCGGGCCGCCAGACCGCCGAGGTGGTGGTGGCGTTTGGCCATTGGTCAACCCTGGGCTGGCTTGACCGCACCGATGTGCTCGCGCTGGACTCAGGCTGTGTCTGGGGCGGCAAGCTCAGTGCCCTCAAACTCGGGGCAGGAGCCCCCGGCAACCCGCATGAATTGATTCAGGTCAGCTGCGAGCAGGCACAAAAGCCGGGCAAATGATCGGCCATTGTGATCCTGCAAAGGTGATGGCGTTGCCACCGCCCTGGCAGTGATGCCGCTTATCGCTCAGGCCGAGCAAAAAAGCGCAGCCACCTTGCGCTTGGGTTTGATATTGCTGGAAATGCTGCGCACAGCAGGGCGGGTGGACGCTGCCTCCCAAGCGGGGGCGGCATCACTGGGCAGCGAGGGCTCGTAGGGTTTGTCAAAAAACGGGTCCTGCGCCACCACGCTGCGACGGTAATCGTTGCGGGGTGAGCGGGCAGTCCGGGGGGCTGAGTCATCGCGAGTCGCCTCGCCATCACCTTGCCGGTACATCCGCCGACCATCATTGATATGGCCCTGCTTGCGAATGTCGGGCAGGTCTTCCTCAAACTCGATGGGTTCAAGCTCAATCTTGGTCTTGATCAGTTTTTCGATATCAGCGACCAGTCGTGCATCACTCTTGGAAGCAAAGCTCACCGCCAGCCCCGACTGACCGGCACGCCCGGTGCGGCCAATGCGGTGCACATAGTCTTCGGCGTTGAAAGGCACGTCGAAGTTGAATACCGCCGGCACGTCCTTGATGTCCAGCCCGCGGGCGGCCACGTCGGTGCAGACCAGCAGGTCAACCTCGCCTTTTTTAAACGACTCCAGCGCTTTGAGGCGTTCGTCCTGGCTTTTATCGCCGTGCAGCGCGGTGGTTTTGAGGCCCTCGCGCTCCAGCGAGCGTGCCAACCGGGCGCAGCCGAGCTTGCTGTTGACAAACACAAAGGCTTGTTTGAGCTCGCGCTGGCGCAGGATCTGGTGCAGCGCGTGGCGCTTGTCGTCGTCGTTCACGGCATAAAAATGCTGCTCGACGGTGGACGCCGTGGCGTTGGAGCGCGCCACCTCGATCGTCACCGGATCTTGCAGGTAGCTGTTGGCCAGGCGCTTGATTTCAGGTGAAAAGGTGGCAGAGAACAGCAGTGTGGTGCGTTGTTTGGGCAAAAAGCTCAGGATACGCTGCAGATCCGGCAAAAAGCCGATGTCAAGCATGCGATCAGCCTCGTCGAGCACCACATACTCCACCTGATTCAACACACAGTTCTTGGCTTCGATGTGGTCCAGCAGCCGCCCGGGGGTGGCCACCAGCACCTCGACACCTTTTTTCAGCTCGACGGTTTGTGGCTTCATGTCGATGCCACCGAATACCACAGCGCTGCGCAGGTTGGTGTACTTGCCATACAGCTTGACCTGCTCGGCCACCTGGTCGGCCAATTCACGCGTCGGCAGCAACACCAAAGCGCGTACCGGATGCCGTGCCGGCGAAGTCGAGGCATTCTCGTGTTTCAGCATGCGCTGCAGCAGCGGCAAGGCAAACGCGGCGGTCTTGCCGGTACCCGTCTGGGCGGCACCCATCACATCGCGGCCCTGCAACACCACGGGAATGGCCTGAGCCTGGATCGGGGTCATGGTGGCGTACCCCATTTCGGCCACCGCCCGGGCCAATGGGTCAGACAGTTGCAACTGGGCAAAGGCCATCGGGGCCGTGTCTGCGGTTAATTCATTGGAAACATCAATAGTCAAATCGGTCATTCATAGCCAAAGTCAGATGCTATCGGTCCGATAGCTGGTGTTGCCCCAAGGACTGAGGCCGGGCATCATTATCCCTCAAGGACTAAAGCTGGCGAGCAGAAAAGGTGTCACACCCTTTGACACTGCCGTTTTTCAGGCCGGTGTCAAACCAGCGCTGGCGCTGGGCGCTGGTGCCGTGGGTGAAGCTGTCGGGCACCACGGCGCCGCCACCGGCACGCTGCAAGGCATCGTCGCCAATTCGGGCGGCGGCGTTCATGGCCTCTTCAACATCTCCCTGTTCCAACAGTTGCCGTGACGCTTGTGCATGGTGGGCCCAGACACCGGCGAAACAATCCGCTTGCAATTCCAGGCGCACGCTCAGCGCGTTGAACTCCACCTGGCTGACGCGGCCACGCCGTTGCTCCATTTTGGTACTGATGCCCAGCAGATGTTGCACATGGTGGCCCACTTCGTGGGCAATCACGTAGGCTTGGGCAAAATCGCCAGGAGCACCCAGGCGGTTTTTCAGGGTCTCATAAAAACCCAGATCAATATAGACTTTCTGGTCGGCCGGGCAGTAGAAGGGCCCCATGGCTGCCTCACCTGGACCACAAGCGGTGTCCGTGGTGCCCCGAAACAGCACCAGCCTTGGTTCCTGGTAGCTGGCACCGCCTCGGGTGAACACGTCTTTCCAGACGTCTTCAGTATCGGCCAGCACGGTGGAAACAAACCTTGCCATCTGGTCATCGGCGGGTGGTTTTTGGGCCGGTGCGGTTTGTGTCGACGTGACCGGGCCACCACCACTGAGCAGGCTCAGAACCGTCATCGGGTTGATGCCCAGAAAATAAGACACCACCAGTGCGATGGCAATCGAGCCGATGCCGATTCCACGGCCGCCAACGCCACCTCGACCCGAGGACCCGCCACCCGCGCGACGATCTTCAACGTTTTCAGACTGGCGGTTGCCTTCCCATTTCATGGTGCTGCACCCTGACTTAGGCTTTGGGCAGGGTCACACCGCGCTGCCCCTGGTATTTACCGCCACGGTCTTTGTAGCTGGTTTCACACACGTCGTCGGCATCGCTCTCAAAAAACAGCACCTGTGCGCAACCCTCACCGGCGTATATCTTGGCCGGCAACGGGGTGGTGTTGCTGAACTCCAGGGTCACATAACCCTCCCACTCTGGCTCAAAAGGCGTCACGTTGACGATGATGCCGCAGCGCGCATAGGTGCTCTTGCCCAGACAGATGGTGAGCACATTGCGGGGAATGCGGAAGTACTCCATCGTGCGTGCCAGCGCAAAGCTGTTGGGCGGGATGATACAAACCTCGTCGTTGAAGTCGACAAAACTTTTCTCGTCAAAGTTTTTTGGGTCCACCACGGTGCTGTGGATGTTGGTAAACACCTTGAACTCTGGCGCACAGCGGATGTCGTAGCCGTAGCTGCTGGTGCCATAACTGACGATCTTCTGGCCCGCGGCGCTCAAGCGAATCTGGCCGGGCTCGAATGGCTCGATCATTGCATGCTGCTCGGCCATGCGGCGGATCCAGCGGTCACTTTTAATACTCATGGAATTGGGGTCGGTTAGGTTGGCCGCATTGTAAGCAGGAAAGAGACTCAAAATATATAGCTTTAAGCGCTTTATTTACAAGCGCTAGAGGCCAATTTAGCTCCAAACTCCCTGCAAGGCGCGAACCGGATCGGCGATCGACTGCCAGCGCAGCAAGCTCGCCGTGTTGCGGTTGCGGTAGCTCATCAATGGCATCACCCCGGCCCGGCATATGGCGTCGGCAGCGGCTTCACCCATCAACACTTCGGCGCAGGGCTGCAGGTGCGACTCGCCGTCCAAACGGTAGCTGTGGCTGGGCAAGTCCCCCAGTTCCGCGCCCGCGCTCAAGGCCATCTCCCACCCTTCATTCAAAAAAGCCTGCCCGGCCAACAGGCCCAACGCAAATGCTGCTGAACTCCATAAATAACCGTGGTGCTGGTGCTCTGGCATTTCCTCAAAGCTGAAGGTGCTCACCGGATCGCTGGTCTTGCCATAAGGCAGACGTGCCAGAACCCGTGGCAAGGCCAGACCAATCCACGGCGCAACAGGGCTTTGGCGCAACGCCTGCCAGTAGGCTGCCACATCGGCCGCCAGCGGCTGCCAGGTTTTTGGCTCGGCCAGTGCACCTGGCGCGTGGCAACCCAGCAACGAGGGATGGGCAGCAGCAAGCAGAGGTGCGCTGGCGCGACCGGCCAGTGCACCCAGCGCGGCAAGCTGCTGCAAGCCGGCCAGGTCGGTACCCACCGTCAGGTCACTGATCAGAACCGACCAGCGTCGGCCGTCCGCGCCCTGGGTGTGCGCCCCGTTCAGCAGGCGATGCAAGGCCGATGCCGACAAATCCGCCGCGTGGTTGCTCAGATCCTGCGCAAGTTCTTCATGGCTGAGGTCCAACAGGTAGAGCTGCAGCGATTCACCTGGATCAAGCTCGCGCACCAGGCGCTCGATGCTGCGCCAGTTGGCTTCCAGCCGCATCAGCGCCGGATGGTGAAGCACGCGCCGCATTTCGGCGGCAAGGGCGCTGTCGACCGCGGCAATCAGTCGGGCCTGTTCGTTGCCGATATCTGGCAAAACGTGCGGGGCAACCACACTGCGCAGCCAGGGGTCCAGACTGCTGGCAGGCGCACTTGAGGGTGCGGATGAAGGAGTGCCTGCGGGTTTGCGCCCGAGCAGGCGCTCCAGGTCTCCAGCGGCCTGGGGGTCAGCGGCTGTGGCGCCACCTGCTGCGGGCACCTCCGGCGCAGCGCCGAGTGATGCCGCAGCCTCGTGAAAACGTTTGGGGTCGGCCAGGTCTGCGCGTTTCTGGCGCAATGCGGCAAAAATCTCAAGGCGGGCAAACAACTGATCCGGGTGAAAGTCCTCCAGCGACGCCAAGCGCAGCGTCACCGGTGTGGAGTCAAAGTCCAGTTCCAGTTCGATCGCCATGGCCTTGAACACGGCATCAAAGTTGTCGATGTCCAGCGCGACCGGTTTGCGCGAGGCGGGTGGGCGTGCACTGCGCGCCGCGCGACTGACACCCAGGTCGGCGATGACCAGCATACAAAAAGGGTCGTCATCGTCAATCCGGCGGGCGGCGATCGGGCTACCAGCGGTAAAGCTGAACTGCATGGGAATGTTAGCCATGGCGTTTCCTTTGCGTCAAATAGGGTGAGTTTGCTGCATCGACGCGGCGCTGGCAAGTGGCCGTCAGCGCCTCGGGCTTGAGTTTGCTAACTGTCTGAGCTTGCCGCCCCGGTTCCTGTGTTCGTGCTCAGGCAATCACGCAAATGGTCGCGCAGCAGCACAATGGTGTTTGACATCTGGCGTCGGTCGGCGCAGACCAGCGAAAGGGGCGCAGGTTCTGTCAGCCAGTCCTCGCATAGCGGGATGAGCTTGCCCTGCTTCAGACTGTGGCATACATCCAGAAATGATTTGTAGGCAATGCCCAGACCAGAGAGCGCCCAGCGATGGACGACATCGCCATCGTCGCAACTGCGGTTACCGCTTACAGCGACGCTGACTTTTTGTCCGGCTTTCTCAAATTGCCACTGCTCGTGAAGATCGTCGCTCAGCCGAAACCGCAGGCAGTTGTGCGCCGTCAGATCCTCTGGGGTCATCGGCGTGCCATGCCGAGCCAGATAGTCGGGGGCAGCACACAAAACCCGACGGTTGTGCGGTGCCAGGGGGATGGCCACCAAGCCCGAGTCAGCGGTGGCACCGTAGCGGACGGCCAAATTGACTGGCCGACGGTAAAGGTCTGCCGGCCGGTCAGAAATCTCGAATCGAAAGTGCACTTCCGGGTATTTGGCCTGAAACAGGTCCAGCCAGCCAACCAGCAAGTTGCGACCAAGGTCGGAAGGCATGGAAATTTGCAGGGTGTCGCGAACAATCTGGCGTCCGGTCGCAATTTCCTCGACCACGTCCTCGAGACCAGTTAACGCCAGTCGCGCTGCGGGCAATAGCTGCAAGCCTTGCGGACTGAGCCTGAGGCTGCGGGTGGTTCTGAAAAACAGGACCATGCCCAACTCGTCCTCAAGGCGCTTGATGCCAGCACTGGCGACGGCGGGAGAAAGATCAAGCTGTCGCGCCGCAGCAGACAGGTTGCCGACATCAGCGGTCAGCACAAAAAGATGCAGATCCTGTAGGCACTTGATTTTCAAAATAATCAATAAAGTGTTTCTTCAGCAGGCTAGTTTATCTTCTTCAGTAAATCAATAACACTTCTTTTCCTGTCATTTCGCCAGACCGAAATGCGGCGACCTGCATTTGAAGTTGGCGCATCCCTTGGCATTGCAGGCCCGCTGGCCGTGGTCGTGCGCATGACGAAAAACAAACCAAAACGAAACAAAATGAAAAGTCCTGTGATGTCGGGTATTGAAAAAGCGGTGTCCATCATCGGCACCCAGAAACAATTGGCGCAACTGATCGGTGTCAAGCAGCAGTCTGTTGGGCGATGGGTCGAGTTGGGTTATGTGCCGTATAAACGTGTTCAGGCCGTCAGTGCGGCCACCCGTGTGCCCGCGAAAGAACTGCTAAACCCGCTGCTTCGGCAACTGGCCGGGGAAGACTGACAACAGCGTCAATGGGTGTTTGGGTTGAGCAGGGAATTAACAGCGATGACATCGTCCTCGCCAAGCGAGCCAACGGCAGCCTTTAGCTTCAACTGTGCCATCAGTGTGTCAACCCTTGCACGGTTGAGCTCCCGATAGGTGTTGAACGCCTGGCTTTGAGCGTTGAGCACATCCACATTCAGTCGCACACCCACATCAAAGGCGTCTTTGTTTGAGATCACTGCACTCTGGGCTGCCTGATAGGCCGCTTGCAAGGTGCGGATCTGCGAGAGTCCATTGATCACACCAAGATAGGCCTGTTGGGTACTCAGCACTGCACCCCGGCGAACGGTCTCAAGTGCGTGCTGCGTGGCACTGTGGTTGGCCGCCGCCTCAGCCGATCTGGAGGACACGGCGTATCCCTCGAAGATGGGTACGTTAAGCTGGAGGCCGATCTTCTCATCGTCCGAAATCTCACGGGCACCACTGTTAAGTGTCGAGCTGCGCCCCACAGTTGCCACCAAATTGAGTGTTGGCAAGTGTCCGGCACGTTGTCGATCGACCTCGCGACGCGCGACCTCCACCATCAGCCGCTGCTGCTGTACGGCGAGGTTGCCTTGTTCTGCTGCTTCCAGCCATTTCGAGAGATCGTTGGGTTGTGGCGGCGCCAATGTCACGCCGTCAAGCCTCTTGGTCAGATGTTGCGAAGACGCACCCATGATGGACTCCAGCACGCGCTTGCGCAGTTCCAGCTCGGTTTGAGCGGCGATGACTTGCGACGAGGCGAGTTCGTAGCGCGTTTGGGCATCGTGGACGTCGGTTTTGATGCCGGTACCAATAGCGAATGCTCTTGTCGCAATATCCAGTTGCCCGAAGACGGAAGACTTGAGTGACTCGGCGGCCTTGAGGTTTTCTGCTGCTTGCAACACGTCAAAGTAAGCTTGGGTGGACCTAAGAATCAGGTCCTGCTTTGCATTGCCAAGTGCTGCCTCAGCCTGCGCCACTGTGAGTTTGGACTGGTCATAACCCAGCCAATGTTGCCAGTGAAACAAGGGCTGTGTCAGCGTCAAAGCGTAACCGTATCCATTGAAGTCCCAATGGTTGGTCAGGCTGGACTTGTGATTTTCGACCCGCACCCGGGTGTAAGTGGTGTGGCCAGACAGCGCGATGTTGGGCAGCAGACTGGCACGACCCTGCGTGATCTTTTCTTCTGCTGCCGCTCTTTTGGCACGCGCTTCGGCAAGCAATGAGTCGTGCTCCAGGGCGGCACGGTAGACCGACACCAGATCAGCGCCGTTTGCTGGCAATCCGATGGTGACTGCTGCGCAGGCCACCAGTGAGGCGAAAGAATGACGCATATTGAGCACCGTGA
>JAGOUM010000131.1 GCA_018061265.1 Rhodoferax sp.
GATAATTTGCCGATGCACACACTCTACGACTCTGAAACTTACTGTGTCACGCACATGCTGGCCAATGCAGTAGCCGCTGACGTGCCTGCTGAAGGACTCAAAGACGGCGAACAGCTGCTGATCGTGCCGCGCCTGGCGCGACACGGCTTTGAAATCGTGGACAAACGCGCCAACAAGGAGGTCTACCTCGACGGCTCCTGGGCCGAGCTGTTTCAGCAGCAGATTTCTGCCTGGCAGGAAAAAACCCCCACCCAGGAAGAAGTCGAAGACAAGCTGGGTGAGTACGCCCAGCTGGCGCAAAACCCGGTGCGCATCCATTAATTTGTACAGAATCAGGCTCCAGCGCATATCCATCAAGGGTTGATAGCTATTGTTTTTAGTTATTTTTTGGTGCGGTTCCGGCACGAGTTTGAGCCCCGGGCTACTGCGACAATCGCAGCCCTATGAATCCTGTCTACACACTGACCCTGTCCTGCCCTGACCGTCTGGGCCTGGTACACGCGGTTTCGGGCTTTTTGCTGGAACGCAGCGGCAACATTGAAGAAGCCGCCCAGTACAACGACGCCAGCACCGGCCTGTTTTTTATGCGGGTGCAGTTTGCCTGCGGCGCACACAGTTTTACCGCGTTGAAAACCCAGCTGGACAATTTTGCCGCGCCGTTTGCCATGCAATGGCAATTACATGCCCATGCCGAGCCGATGCGCACCGTGATTCTGGTCAGCAAGGAGGGCCATTGCCTCAATGACCTGCTGTTTCGCTGGAAAAGCGGCCTGCTGCCCGTTGACATCCGCGCCATCATCAGCAACCACCGCGACTTTTACCAACTGGCGGCCAGCTACAACGTGCCGTTTCACCATTTGCCGGTGAGCGCCGCCACCAAGGCGCAGGTGGAGGTGCGCCAGTTGGAAATCATCCAGGGTGAAGAAGCCGAGCTGGTGGTGCTTGCGCGCTACATGCAAATCCTCTCAAACGACCTGTGCCGGGCGCTGGCCGGGCGCGCCATCAACATCCACCACTCGTTCTTGCCCAGCTTCAAGGGCGCCAAGCCGTATTACCAGGCGCACGACCGGGGTGTGAAACTGATTGGTGCCACCGCGCACTATGTGACCGCCGATCTGGACGAAGGCCCGATCATCGAGCAGGACGTGGCGCGGGTGGACCACAGCAAAACCGTGGAAGACCTCACCGCCCAGGGCCGCGACACCGAGAGCCAGGTGCTGGCGCGCGCCGTCAAGTGGCACAGTGAGCACCGGGTGCTGCTCAACGGGCACAAGACGGTGATATTCAAGTAGCCGTCAGCGCGAGCGCAGCGCCTGACGCCGCATCAAACCATCGAGCACCACGGCGGCAAAAAAGGCGCGCTCCAGCCACAGCCACAGCAGCACCGGTGCCAGCGTGGGCAGCAGCAGCGAGCCCACCTGGTAACCCATGGCAATGCCCTCCATCTGCCACTGGCTGATGTTCAGGCCGCCGGTGCGCCCACCCGCTGCCATGATCTGGCGCAGTAACTCCAGGCTCAGGCTGAAGGTTTGTGGAATCAGCAGCAGCAGGTAACCCAAAGTCAACTTCTTTAGCAACTGCTGGCTGCGCGCCGCCAGCAACAGCGCCACCAGCAAGGGCAGCCCGTAGGCGTAACGCGAGGGGTTGGCCTCGGCCACCAGCTCGGCACGGCCTTGGCCCGCCTGCGCACCCGGCAGCATGACAGTAATACGTGTATCCACCTCGATATGCCCGGGTGCGATGTTGATCGAGCGCACCCAGTAACTGGCGGTGTTTTCCAGCACCCAACGGGTCAGGCCCGCCACCGGGTAAGACGTCCAGCTCGACACCTGTATCCACAGCAAAGTGCAAAGCAAAAACCAGCCCAGTGCACTGGCGAAAAAAACGCCAAGCGATTGCGGGGCCGACCAGAGGCGTGCCAGTTTCATCACTTCAACGCGCTGGCTGGGGTTTCGCCACCGGTGCGGGTGTTTCAAAATCAGCTGGCGGGCTGGCACGCACCCACAGCAGCCAGACCACCAGCACGTCGAGCATGATCAGGCCCTGCCACAAGAATTCATGGGCAATCCGGAACCACTCGGTGTTCCACTGGCCCAGGTAAAACAGGCTGATGACGCGCACCACGTTCAAACCCTGTACCGCCACAAAACCCAGTGCCAGACCCCAGGCGCGGTGCCGCCAGGTGGCCGGAAAAGCCACCACCGCCGCAAACAGGATGATGCATGCCTCAACGCCATTACAGCCGGGCTCGATCGACACGCCAAAGCCGGTGGCCGGGTTCCACAACACCTTGCCGATGGCGGCGGCATTGGCGTCAAACTGGGTGACGATGGCCACACACACCTGCGCCAGCCAGGCCGTCCACGGCAGCACCAGATGCTGCTGCACCGGCTGTGTCAGCTCGATGCCAAACAGCAGCAGTTGCAGGATGATGAAGATGAGGAAGAAGCGGCGCATAAAAATGAAATGTGGCAATCAGGGGCAGGTTTCTGAATAAAACTGTACAATTTTGTTGTACAACAAAGAGGAAATCGGCCATGACCATCGAAACCACTTACAGCCAAGCCCGTGAGCAGCTCAAAACGCTCATGGATCGTACCGTACATGACCGCGAAGTGGTCGTGGTGCGCCGTCGCAGTGGTGGCGACGTGGCCATGATCGCCGCCGATGAGCTGGAGAGTCTGCAAGAGACAGCCCACCTGTTACGTTCCCCGAAAAACGCCGAGCGCCTGCTCACCGCCTTGATCCGAGCCCGCTCCGAATCCTTGCCAGCCACGCCCATGGCCGAAATACCACATCAGGTGGGCTTGGATGCGTGAGGGTGACCATCTTGCCGTCTGCCACCCGGAGTTTCTGGAAGACCTGGCCCACTGGGTTAAAACCGATCGTCGCCCCGCCAGGCGTCTACTGGACCTGATGCGGGCGATCCTGCGCGACCCCTTTGACGGCATTGGAAAACCCGAGCCCTTGAAATACCTGGGGCCTGATGTCTGGTCACGCCGAATCACGCAAGAACATCGCTGCGTCTATCTGGTCAAGCCCGATCGGGTCGAATTTCTCCAGGGGCGCTACCACTACTGAGGGCGGCGCAGCCGCGCCATCCCCAACAGCATCAGCAAGCCCGACATCAGAATCATGCCCCACTCGGACAGGGTGGGTATGCTGGCCACCGCCCCCGCCGTGGCGGGCACGCCCGGGCCACCGGGGTCGGTAATAAAACCGTCTGCGGGGTTGCTGTCGCCCAGACCGTTGTCGGTGATGGTGAAGCTGAACTGGGTGCGGTCACTGCTCAGGCTGGCCGAGGTCAGCTCCTACCATTCCCCCCCCGGGGCACGGCCGGTGGGGCCAAACTTGTAGTATTTGGCACCCTCTGGCAGGGGCTGCGGGTAGGTGATGGTGAAGTTCAATGCGGCACCTTCGCCGCAGTTGCTGGTGGTAAAGCCAAATGCACCGTGCGGCAGGCTCACCCCGGTGGGTGCACCGGGGTTGGTGAACGCAGTGCTGGCGTAAGAGCAACTGCTGTTGCCCCCGGTAAAAGCAGCGGTGATGCTGCCGCCTGCGGGCGAGGTACCGCTGGCCGAGCGCAGGCCATTGATCACAACGCTGGCAGTGACCTGGGGCGCAGCAGCGTAGTTGCCCCCTGCGGCCTGGTTGGCGGTGAGGTTGCAGGTACCCACACCGGTGAAGGTGACGGTGTTGCCGTTGACCGTGCAGATAGTGGCGGCGCTGGGGGTGGCAAACACCACCGGTTGACCCGAAGCACCGCCGGTGGCGCTTAAGGTGGCGGGGGCGGCACCAAACACCACCGGACTGCCGGGGGCAAAGCCGGTGATGGTTTGGGCCGCGGCGTTAATCTCAATGGCGGCATTGATTTGTGGCGCAGCGGCATAGCTACCACCGGCAGCCTGGTTTGCGGTGAGGTTGCAGGTGCCCACACCGGTGAAGGTGACCGTGCTGCCGCTGACCGTGCAAATGGTGGCGGCGCTGGGGGTGGCAAACACCACCGGTTGACCCGAAGCACCGCCGGTTGACCCGAAGCACCGCCGGTGGCGCCCAGGGTGGCGGGGGTGGCACCAAACACTACAGGGCTGGTGGGGGCGAAGCCGGTGATGGTCTGGCTGGTGAGGTCCGCCGTGGTGACGGCCACCGATGCGACCGCCGCCTGCAGGTTGTCTGCCGTGTCTTTGGCTACAAAGTACAGCGTGTAGGACGTGGCGACTGTCAGCCCACTGAGGCTAATGGTGGCGGGGGTGGCGGCCGTCATGGCGGTGCTGCCTGCGGCGGCCACCGTGACCGCGCCGTAATTGCCCCCTGCGACCACCTGTGCCGGGGTTGGGGCCGCAGCGCTGGCAGGCACCAGCAGCCAGTAGCCGGTGCCGACCTCGTCAATCGTCACACTCAGCCCGACGCCCGTTTGCGTAGGGCCGCTGCTGATGCTGGGGCCGGCGGTAGTGAGCGGTGGCGTGGTGTCGGCCGGTGCGCCGAGCAGATCAAAAGAAGCCAAAGACTGTCCGCTTCGCACGAGGCGAACATAGTAGGAGTCGGTCTCGTAGTCGGCGTAGGTGTCGCCGTCGTGGAAGTAGACGACCCACGCGCCATCCGGGTCGGGCGTGAAGGTGGTTGATGTCCAGGTTGCACCCCCGCCCCAATCGTCGCCGCTGATGGGCGTATTGGGAAATGCGTCTGCATCAATGGCCGCCTGACCACTGGTCCAGGTGTCGAGCTTGGTGATGGACTCCAGCTCTTTCACATTGGGCAGACGCCAGTCGTTAAACCCTTTGTAATTGGCAGCGTTGGCAGCCGTAGCAGCCGCCAGGGCGGCAGGCCAGGTGTAAAGCCGGGACAAAACGGCATCGTCGGTGGCGCAATCACTGCCGGTGCGCCCCACAATGCACTGGTCCCACACCAGGCTGGTGACGGCATCGGTCACCGTGCCATTGCCGTTGATGGTAAAGGGCGCTGCCGTCCAGGCAGGCCAAGCCGCACTCAGGCTAAGTGCCAAGGTGGCCAAGGGCTTCCAGCGTAGGCAAACGGCGGGAACAGGGTTGAACAGCAGTGCTTTCATGTCGCAGCTCTCAAAGGTTGGGGGTCAATTAAAAATTGGGGACTGTCTGGCGTTGGTACCAGCCACACGGCGGTCAACGTGCGCTGTTTGAAACCGGTTTTGAAATGGCCGCTCTGGCTAACAATTTGATAGCTGATGCCGCTGCCTTTAAGCGCCTGGCGAAGTTCAGACAGCCGTGCCAGCGGCCACTCGGTGCATGGCCCCAGATTGGGGCGCTGTACCGTTTGACCTGGCGGCATACCGGGCGGACAACTGCCTGCCAGCATCCAATGACGGCCTACCTGCATCAGCACCCGCGTGCCGGAGTACAGCTTGGCAAAGTAATGGTGTTGGTCGGCCAGGTTGGTGACTGCAGTTGGCTGCCAGCGCGGTGCGCCCAGCCGGATGCCCTGGCCAGGGCAAAACAACTGGCCAAGCCAGGGGTGCTGCAACCGCGTGCGCTGCCACAGGCGCTGGCTATTGGCATGGCGCAGGTGACCGGTAAAGCTGCTGAGCTGGGCGCGCAGGTGCTCGCGTGCCTCTGGCGGCAGGTTCATGGCATGGCCGCGAACATGCTGATGCTCAAACCTGCGCAGGCAGGTTTGCAGGCGCTTGACGACCCGGCGACGTGCCAGACGGTAAAACGGACGGGTCACATAGCCCAAAAAATCGGTGCCTTGCTGCAACGGGTGCGGCGCGACCAAGGCTTTGAGCTTGAGGCTCAAACACTCATGCAGAAAGGTTTCAATCTGGCTGCGCCAGGCCAGCAGTTGCGCCTGGTTGGGGTGCAGCAGCACAAAGTCGTCCACATAGCGCACATACCAGTGGGCCTTGAGCTGGTGTTTAATGAACTGGTCAAGCTCGTTCAAGTACACATTGGCAAAAAACTGGCTGGTCAAGTTGCCAATCGGCAGACCCCGCGCCGGGCCTTGTCCACCCAGGCGTTTATGCGGTGGCACTTGCTCAAACACCTTTGGGCTGCCGCGCCGACGCACACCCACGGTGGGATCGGTGCTCAGCAGGGCACGGCAGTGGTCTTGCAGCGCACTGGCCTCGCCGCTCTCAAGTTTGCTAGCACGCACGGCGCGCGTCAGGCGGTGTTGCAGCAATCTGAACAGCGTGGGGCGGTGGATGCTGTTGAAGAAATTGGCAATGTCAAGCTGCAATGCAAACGCCGGGCGGCTGCCATCGGCGCTGGCTTGGCGCATAAAACCCTGCAAACGGTCCACCGCGGCATGGGTGCCCTTGCCCAGCCGGTTGGCATACGAGTCATGGATAAAGACCGGCTCAAACAGGCGTGCCAGCCGATCCACCAGCACATGGTGTACCACCCGGTCGGCAAAAGGGGCGGCGTGGATTTCGCGCAGCTTGGGGCGCGAGACGACAAATGAAAAGGTGCGGGAGGGGCGCCAGCCGCCCTGGGCCAGGGGTTTGGCCAGGGCGTCACGGCTATTGACCAGCTTGTCGAGCAAATTGGCCTCATACGCCTGGGTATCGCGGGACGTGCGCTTGCCTTTGCGGCAGGCCCGGTAGGCGCGCCACAAGGCGTGCAGACCAAACGCTGCCACGGGAGGTGGCTTGTGGCCTGACTGATGGAAATGTCCCGCGGGTTCACGCTCCGCTTCGCACGAGGCGAACATAGTTGGAGTTGGTCTTGTTGTTGGCGTTGGTGTTGCCGTTGTTGAAGTTGACGATCCACGCGTTATCCGGGTTGGGCGTTTGGGCAGCGCTTGCGCCCTGCCCTTCGGCTGATCCGAATCATCGCCCCGGCGCTTCGTGCCCGCTGGTGCCCCCAGGGGCTTGCCAACGGGCGGCACGCGGTCCATCCTTGCGGTAGGGCGGCGCACATCCTCATGCCGTCGCACCCCATCAACGCCGGATGGCTCTGGGGTGTTAGGGCGGCCAGGGCGCACAGTGAACTGCGACACGCGCCTCATCCGCTATGGGATGCGGCTTCAGGTCTCACCCGGCGCCGCCACCCCCCGCTCTGTTTGCCCAGCACCACCGCCAGTTCGGTGGCCTGGGCGAATTCGTTGAAATTGGCAAACGCGCGCATTTCTTGCGACAGCGTCAGCAGGGTTTTCATCTCGTCCACCGCCAGCACCAACTGGTCCAACGCGACCAGGCGCGCCTCCAGGCTGGCGTTATTGGCGCGTGCCACACCCCGGCACAAGCGCTGCGAGGTCTGGCGCAGTTCGGTGCCCAAGGTGTATTTGTGGTAGCGCGGGAAACGGCGCACCGCATGCTCCAGGTGCACGGCCAAATCAAGCGCGGCTTTCCAAATCGGCAGATGGCGGTAATGAGCCATGGTACGAAAAGTTCAGGAAGACATCAAAAGGGGCAATTTACTGTCCGCTTCGCACGAGGCGAACATAGCTGGAGTCGGGCTCGCTGTCGGCGCCGGTGCCGCCGCCGCCGAAGTAGACGAACCACGCGTAACCCGGGTTGGGCGCGTAGGTATCGCTGGTCCAGTACCAATTGGCCTGCGTGTTTGGAAAATACGCCACATCGATCATGGCCGTGCTGTAGTCAGGCAGGCCGTAGTGCACGATGGAGAGTAGCTCCCGGCGCGTGGGCAGGCGCCAGTCGTTGGCGGTTTCACCACACAAGTCCGCTGCGTTGAGTGCAGCGATATAGGCGTTGGTGTTGCAGGGGGTGACGGTGCCACCGCAATAGTTACCGCCTGGGTTGCTGCCCCAAGCGTAGTAATGGGCACTGCTTTGCAGTCCCGACGTGGTTTTGACCTCCCAGATCAGCTTGGTGACGTTGTCTTTGACGCAGCGCGGTGTGGCAGACGGCACAGCGGGCGAGCCAGTGAGCGCGATGGGGCTGCCGCTGGCATCCAGCGGGGTGAAGTCAAAACCCGCCGCACCTCCGCCGATCTTGGTGGGGCTTGCCACGTCGCGGCCAAAGCGGCCGTCCTGGCGCGGGTGAGTGGCGGCGTTGCCGGTGCTGGCGTCGTCACACGCGCCGAGCACATTGCTGGCGTTGACACACTGGGTTTGGCCGGTGTCGTTGAGCAGGCCGCCGCTGGTCTGGGCGGTGGCAGGGCTGCACAGCAGCCAGGCACTGACCAAAGCCAGCAGCGCCTGACAAACCGATCCGCGCGATGAGGTGGACTTTTTGGACATGAAATGGGCTCCAGAAATAAAAAAGCCGCCGGTTGCTAAAAAGCAACCGGCGGCAGGCAGTTGGGGAAAAAAGGCGAGGGAGGCGCTAAGGCTTGGCTTGGCTTGGCTTGGCTTGGCTTGGCTTGGCTTGGCTTGGCTTGGCTTGGCTTGGCTTGGCTTGGCTTGGCTTGGCTTGGCTTGGCTTGAACAACATGGTATTGAATCTCCCCTCAAATGGTGCGTGTATTTTTTATTTTTTTGATGATAGCAGACACGGCAGACGGGCTGGGCGCTTTGAGTGCCTGGGTTGGGGTGCGGGGCTCTTGGCGGGCAATGCCATATTTGCCAGATCCTGCAGCATTCGTAACGCGTTTTTTATATAGCAATAAATCCTTACTGGATATGCGCCAGACGGCATTTTGTCTCGCAGATTCAAGCACGAAGTGCATCAGTGGGTAGTTTAATAGCTGTCGTTTCCAAGTGATAAAAGACCTCATGCGGGGTGCGATAGTCCAAGCATTTGCGAGGCCGATGGTTGAGGCGATACAGC
>JAGOUM010000132.1 GCA_018061265.1 Rhodoferax sp.
CGGTCTTGAAATCAACTTTGTCGTTGGCGCGCACGGCACCGATATAGGACACTTTGTAAAGTTCGGGCCCAAAGCTGGCGATCTTTTCACGGTCAGGGGTCTTGGCCCACCCAAAATGAATGTCGGCTGCGCCGGACTCCATGTTGGACTCAATTAATTTGGGGGCTGTGAAGGCTGATTTATAGACGAACTTGAAGTTCTCTTTGGCCTCCAGCAGGTTCATGATCTCGATGCACAAGCCGGCAGCTTTGCCGTCGGCGCCCAGCATGAATTTGGGCGAGGTGTCCTGCAGATCAATCTTGAGTTCGATTTTTTTCTGGGCGAAAGCAGACACGGTGGTCAGGGCGATCAAAAGGGGCAATACGTATTTCTTCATGGGGATACTCCGGTTGATAACGAACAAAAAAAGCAAGAAAGGGGGGATCGCTGCCCTTGTCACGACTCCTGCAGGGCAGTTAACTTGGTTTCGGTCTGACGCAAGCGTTTGGCCAGCAATTGCGCCATCGTCATGGCAATATTGAAAGCCAAGCGCTTGTGATGCGCGGCAATCTCGTGGAACTGTTGTCGGGACAGCGCATAGACCTCGGTGTCGGTCACGGCGATCGCATCATTGGGACGCGGCTGGTTGTCCAGAAACGCCAAACCACCGAAGAAATCTCCACGCCCAAAGCTGGCCACTGGTTTGGTTTTCCCAGCCTTAAGGGAGGCTACCAAGCGCACCACACCTTGACGCACCCAGTAAAGATCGTCGCCCGAGGAGCCTTTGACGTAAATGACCTGGCCGGCAACAAAGCGGTGGATCGTCATCGAGGCTTCCAGGTCTTTGAGCGTGTTGTCGGTATATGTGCAAAAAATCTCCATTTCTTGCAGCTTCATCGGTGCCTCGTCGGCCACGGCGTATTCGGATTCTCCGAGCAGGCGGTCTTCGACCCAGGCGATGGCGGCATCCAGATCGGGCAAGATGCGAACCGTCTTGCTTTGCGGGTGCCACAAACCGGTGTGCCACAAGAACTCTTGCAAGTTACTGCCCCGGCTTTGATCTTCTCGCACCCCGCTGAGCACCAGGGTGGCACCACGCTCCTTGATGGTGGCACGAATCTGCTTGAACAGATGGGCTGCGGTGATGTCTATGGAACGCACCCGGCGAAAGTCGATGATGACGTAGCTGCGGGTACTGATTTCCTGCTCCAGATCGGAGTAAAGCTGGTAGGTGTTGCCAAAGAACAGGCTGCCTTGTAGTTCAAACACCACGGCCGAGTCCCCTTTGGCTTCTAGGATGGCAATCTCGCGTGCGGGACGGTGCCAACTCGACGAGGTCTGGCCCAATTCCATCTTGTGCCGTACCACCACACCGCCGATCTGTTCACGCACAAACAGCAATATCGCCATCGCCACCCCAATGGCGGATGCGGCAATCAAGCCTACAGTCAGGGCCACCAGCACCACCGACATCACCACGCAAAAATCAAGCAGGGTGCGTTTGGAACGAATGTATTTCAATGATTCGCGGTCGATCATGCGCACGCCGATCACCATCAGGATGCCCGCCAAAGTGGCTACTGGAATCCAGGCGATAAACGCGCTGAGCAGGAAGGCTGCCAACAGGGCATAGCCACCTTCAAGAATGCCAGCCGTGCGACTAACGGCGCCACTGTTGAGGCCGACCAATGTCGCGCCCATCTGGCCGGCCCCGGAAATACCGCCCACCGCATTGGCGGCGATATTGGCTAGACCCTGCGCGACCAACTCCCGGTCAGAGTCGTGCCGACTGCGTGTGAGCTGGTCCAGCACCACACAGGTCTTGAGTGTGTCAATGGACAACAATACACCCAGCGTCAGGGCGGTTCCGAGAACGCTGGCCACATGGTGCCAGCCCATGTGCCGGATATCGATCCACCGCTCCACCAAAGTGCCCCAATAACCATCACTGCTGACACTCAGGGCCCCGATGACCAGATGGTTGTCCGTCAGCACGCTCAGCGCCGGGTTTTGCAGTGCCAGTATCAGATAGCTCAGCAAGCCTGCGACGATGCCCAAAATGATGCCGGGAACGCGCTGCGTGACGCGCGGAGCCAGCACAGCAACCGCAGCGGTCACTGCGCCGATAACCATGGCACGCCAGTCCCACAGCGCCGGGCTGATCAGGCCTTGCCACCAGGATCTGCCATCTGGTACGCCCAAAAACTTCGGGATCTGGCTGCCGATGATGATCAGCCCGACCCCACTCAAATAACCACTGACCACTGGAAATGGGATGTACTTGATCAGCCGGCCCACCCCTAGCCAGCCCATTGCCAACTGAATCACACCTGCCAGCAACCCAACCAGCATAAGCAGCAGCACGATGAGGTTGGGCGAACTGCCACTGTGCACGAGTTCGATCGCAAATGCCGACAGCACAGCGGCGGCCGGCGCGCAGGGCGCACTGATCAGCCGCTCGGTGCCGCCCAGCGACGCCGCGACCAGGCCGATAACAGTGGCGCCGACAATGCCGGCCAGTGCGCCGATGGCCGCGTAGCTCGGCCCGATCGCCGCATAAACAGTGACACCAAAAGCGATGGATGCCGGGAAGGCCACCAGCATGGCCGCCAAACCACCCCAAGCGTCGCCGGCGGCAGTGTTTTGCCATCGCAAGAGTTTCATGACGGGCAGGAGTATCCGCTGCTGCTAGACCATCCCTACGACGCGTTTGGCCGCTTTGAGGTAATTGGTATTGGGCATGGCTGAAATGCCCAGTCCTTCAACCACCTGTTTCATGGCGGCGTAGTTTTCGCTTTCGGCGCAGGCAGTTTCGACCATCGCGCCGTTCAGCCACACCTGGGCGTATTCACAAATGATGCCATCAATGGTGAAGCCATAACGCATTTTTTCGACCGACACCGGGCACAGTTCAGGGTGTTTGCGCGCCATGGCGACGAATTCGTCGATGGTATAGCTGGCTTGTTCCAGCGTCATTGACACCTTCAGGTGCGACAAAATGGTGGCCAGATCGTCTCGTTTCACCGGAAACTGGAACTTGCCACGTGGCTGGAAAATTTCGTAACCCTCAGGGGTTTCTCCTACCTTGGTCTTGATGTCAAGCAGACCATCACGCACCTTGACATTGGCTTCATCGGTTTTGACCGACAAAAAATAGGTTTCGGCCGGCATGCGACGCGCCTGGAACAACACGGTCTTGCCGTTCCACATCAACTGCTTGACGATGTCGATGACACCCTGACCGAACACACGAAATTCGGCTCTCGGAATGATTTTGGCGGCATCAGCCGCAGAAGTTGCCTGGTTTTTGGCAAACACGTCGTTCATGCTAATTCTCCTGAAATGCTGGGGACTGAAATAACCAAGGACTAGGTTTTGTCCCAAGTTGAAAATGGGTGTTTCAACAGGTTGGAGTTGAAGTAACGTGGGTCACTTGACACCTCGTCAAGCACCCAGATCGGGCGCTCAAAGGGCTCGTCTTCGGACGCCAGCTCAAGCTCAGCCACGACCAGACCTTCGTTGAGCCCGTGGAATACATCAATCTCCCAGGTCTTGCCAAAGTGCACCTCCTTGTGGCGATGCTTGTCGATCAGTGGCTGCTCGCACAGGTTGTCGAGCAACAGGCTGGCATCGTCTACCGGAATGCTGTACTCGAACTCCGAGCGGGTCACGCCCTTGGTCGGGCCCTTGATCGTCAGCTTGGCAATATCACCCTCAATACGGACCCGCACCACACGCTCTTTTTGTGAGTTCAAGTAACCTTGCTTGAAGTGAATGCCGCCATCCTGGGGTGTCCAGTCGGCGCGGTTGATGACGAACTTGCGTTCAATTTCTTTGCCCATGAAATGGCTCCTAAGTGGTGATGATTGGATCGACGCTGTGAGTCTAGGTTTGGGCTGCAGGGCTGTCCAATCACCATCTGGCATCGCTCATATAATGTTTTGCTTATCCAGCCCCATAGATCCTTCGCCATGCCCGCCGCCACCAATCCGGACCGGCCACGCCCGCATTCCCTACGAGACCTCTTCGTTTCATTCACCTGGCTGGCGCTTCAAGGTTTTGGTGGTGCCTTTGTCGTCATTCAGCATGAGCTGGTTAGCCGAAAGCGCTGGCTCACCGAAGAAGAATTTCTAGAAGACTGGGCCGTTGCCCAGGTCATGCCCGGACCCAACGCACTCAATCTGGCGATCATGTTAGGCGGGCGCTATTTTGGGGTAGCCGGTGTGCTGGTGACACTTGCGGGCATGCTGACGGCTCCGTTACTGCTGCTGTTGGTGCTGGCCAGCCTCTACACACAATTTGCGCACGCACCAGTCGTGGTGGGCGCACTGCGCGGTATGGGTGCAGTGGCCGCAGGGCTGGTGCTGGCTGCTGGCATCAAACTGATTCCGGCGCTGCGCAACAACCCGCTGGGCCTGAAGACCTGTCTGTTGCTCGGCATGGGGTGCTGGGTAGTGGTGGTGGTCTTTCACTGGCCGCTGATAGTGGTGCTGTTGAGCCTGGGCGGGCTGTCGTGCCTGCTGACCTATCGAAAACTGGGGCGATGATGGAGGCTGCATCCCTGGCACTGAGTGATTGGGTGGGTTTGCTGGCCCATTACGCGCTGATTTCGCTGCTATCTTTTGGCGGAGTGACCACGGCCACGCCAGAACTTCAACGGTTGCTGGTGGAGCAGCACCACTGGATGACAGATGCCCAGTTTTCGGCCTACTTCGCCATTGCCCGTGCGTCTCCGGGCCCCAATGTGCTGTTTGTCGGCCTGACGGGTTGGGCCGTGGGCATGAATTCGGGTGGCTTAGGTGTGGCGTTGATGGGGCTGCTCATTGCGCTGGTAGGTATTCTGGTGCCCAGCACCATCGTCACCTATCTGGTCTCGCAATGGACTCAGCAAAATAGCGCCCTGCGCGGTGTGCGCTCGTTCAAACTGGGCATGGCCCCGATCGTGATTGCGTTGATGCTGGCCACCGGATGGCTGCTGGCCGTGGGTTCTGCCCTTTTGCTGCAGAACTGGCCCGTCTGGCTGCTGGCAGCCGCCACGGCCGTGATCGTGTTGCGCAGCAATATCCACTTGTTGTGGCTGCTGGCAGCCGGTGCGTTGGCTGGCGCCGCGGGTTGGCTGTAGCTGACCTGCAAGCAGTCACAAAAAAAGCCGTCCACAGATTTGCAGACGGCTTCAAGGTTTGCCGGTGGCATGCCGGCTGGGCCTTTATCTCACCACAACTTGCTGTTGAAGCCCATCAGTGGCATAGCATATTGTGCCCAAAGCGTCACCAGACCGACGACGATGATCAACTGAACAATACCGAACTTGAACGACTCGCCGGTAGAGTACTGGTCGGTCAGGTAGCTGATATTGGCAGGTTTGGAGTTGAAATACAGCACATACACCTGATTGATCAGGAAGGCCATGGGCAGGCAGAACCCCACGACATCCCAACCAAACTTGGTGGCGGTGGCGATCATCAGCGGGAACATGATGATAGTACGGGCCGTCTTGCTTTCGCTGATGAGTGTTGTGAACGCAAAGATGGTGGCCAGCACCAAAAACACCGCCACCTTGGGCGTGCCGGCATCGATGCCCATACCGGCAAACATGTGATCCACACCGAGGTCAACGATCTTGGTTTTTTCCATGATGCCGCCGAGTACATAGGCACCCCACGAGAACATCAACATGTGCCATGGAATGTCAGCCTGGTTCCAGTTCATGACGCCAAACTTTGGCAGGTTGGAGAAGGGCGGCATCAAGACCAGTATGGCACCCATGATCGCCACCACTTCGGCTCGAATGCCATGTGCGGGTTCTGTTGCCCACAGCAGCAACACCGCGACAAACACGATGGCGGACCGTACCTCGGCACCCGTCATCTTGCCCATCTTGGCCAGTTCAGCCCTGAGGTTGTCCATGCCACCTTGCAGCTTGGGTTGTGCTTCTTCCTTACTGATCTTGAAAATAATCTTCGTGCCTGTCCAATAGGCGATGCCACATTGAATAATCGCGAGTGGCAGCAGGGCCATCAGCCATTCTGCGTACATCACTTTGTGACCGGCGTTTTCCAGCAGTTGCGCGGCCAGCAAGTTTGCTGCAGAGCCGGTGATAAACGCACTGGCAGACACATTGTTGGCCAGCAGGTTCTGCAGAACCATGTTGCGCCCGACATTGTTGCGAACGGCACCACCAAAAGCGCCATACATGGCTGAAATCACCATAAACAGCGGCAGCAACAGTGCGGTTTTGGCCGACGTAGCACTGATGAAAGCGCCCAGAATCATGTTGAGGGCAATAAACGCCCAGAAGATGCCAGCCAGATTGTTGCCCCACTTCAGCACCAGTTTCAAGGCAATCCGCTTGGCTAAGCCGGTGACCACCAGGGCACTGGCCAGAATGAAACTGGCGATGTTCAGCACCATCACCGGTTCACCCAGGTAGGCAAATGTGGCACGCATCGGCATGATGCCCAGCAAGATGGTGGACACGATGATCATGAACGACGTGAGGTAACTTGGTAGCGCCTCGGTCATCCACAAAATGAGAGAAAACGCGAAGATACCTGTCACCGTGTACAAGTGCGAGATGTTTTTGACTTCGGCTGCGTCATAAAAAGAGATTGGGCCGCACCATTTCAGGTGAAAGTAAAAGAAAGCCAGCAAGCCCAGCGGCACACCGACCAGTTTGGCGCGGGCCATCCACGGCCCGGCGGCGATGTCTTTCAGTTTTTCCAGGCCGTAATTGCGCATGTCCAGCGGATCAAATGGGGGTGCCGCCGTGGCATGACCCGCAGGAACCGGGGTGCTTGAACTCATGGTCTTTTCTCCTAGGTAGTATCCGTTTGGCGTGACATTTGGCGCAGCTTGACTGTTCATTCATGCACAGCGACCAACCTCATATCTCGTATTGATCTGGAAAGTCTAGGTTGACACTGGTTTCAAGTCCAATCACGAACAAGCATCTTCCATATAATGTTTTGCTTATCCACCGCGCATTGCGGCCTTATGGCCAGTCCCGCTGATGCACATGATGACCTTTTCGCAACTGCGAACGTTTGAAGCTGTCGCCCGGCTCAACAGTTTTTCGCGGGCCGCCGATGAGTTGTTTCTGACCCAGCCTGCAGTCAGTGCCCAAGTGCTTGCCTTGGAAAACGCACTCAAACTCAAACTGTTCGATCGGGTCGGCAAGACCTTCACCATCACTGAATCCGGCAGGGTCGTGCTGCGTTGTGCGCAAGACTTGCATCAGCGTGTCCAGCAAATGCAAACCGAGCTCGATGATCTGAGCAACCTGCATCGTGGCACTTTGCGCATTGGTGCCAGCCATGTGGTGGGCATGTACCTGTTTCCTGAAATTCTGTCCCGTTTCAGGGACCTGTACCCATTGGTAGAACTGGTGGTGAAGGTGCAGCCGTCGCGTCAGGTCATTGACATGTTGCTGCGTGGCGAACTCGATATTGGGGTGATTGGTGAAGGAAACGCTGTGGCCGACGAGCGCATTGCGGTGAAACCAATCATGGAAGACGAACTGATTGTGATTGCCCCGCCGCACCATCCAATGGCCGAGGCTGTCAGCATCACACCCGCCCAATTGAGTCAAATGCCTTTTGTGTTTCCGGCGCGCGACTCGGCCAGTGGCGAGAGTATTCTTGATCAGATTCATGCGGCGGGAATCACACTGCACTCGGTGCTTGAGTTTGGCAATGTCGGGGCTGTCAAGAAGGCCGTTGAAGCAGGTATGGGTGTCTCGATCGTGTCACGTTTTGCGGTTACGCGCGAACTTCAAGAGGGTCGTTTGCAGTGTATTGATGTACAAGGCCTGAAGTTTCATCGCCATGTGTCACTTTGCTGGCACAACAACCGTCCGTTTTCTAACCTGACTACGGCATTTGTCCATTTCGTTCAAAAGCAAGTGGCCTGAGCGTCCGGGTATCAAACGTCTACGAAGGCACCGTTTGATTTGAAGTCTACCTCCCGCGAAGTCACCTCCTAGGTGAACTGGCTCTATTGAAGCGCTTGATTGATTCGGTCTGCGAACAAGTGAGAGGGATGCCGTTTGACAAACGGCTTTCATGATGTTCTGTTAAGTACACCTCCACCAACCCAAACATCGCCACAATGAAGGCATCCGCTGCGCCGGAACCAGCTAGGTCAGGGAGCACGAAGACACAATCTGAAGGTCAGTTTTGGCTCCTAGAACATTTACCACGAATGGCCGGTCCTGACTTGCACGGCTGACCGCTTTGGGCACATAGTTCGCGGCCACGACTGTCGGCTGTATGGTCACCCGATTTAATGAAACCTCGTACATCAAGTTTCGGGCGAGCATCTCGCGGTTCCCACTGGCTCCAAACGACTAGAAGCGGGTACCCGCCAACGTCGGCATATTGGCAGTACTGCTAATCGATTACAACGAAATCTAGTCGAAAAGTGTCGCGATGGTCTTCATAGGCAAAAACAACCTACTGATCGACAGGTTCAATGGTATGAAGCCGAAGTGCTGATAAAAATCTGCTGCTAATGCATCTTTGGCATCAACCACAACAGCCATGGCGGCAATACCGGCGGCAGCTTGCAGACTGCGATGCAGTGCGTCCATGAGCAAGAACTGCCCCATCCCTTGACCTTTAAGTCCTTGATCGATTGCCAATCGTCCCAGTAGAGTGACGGGCAATTGTGGATAGCGAGGAAGTTTGCGAGCGAACTCTGGCGGCA
>JAGOUM010000032.1 GCA_018061265.1 Rhodoferax sp.
TCGGCCTTCAAGAGATGACCTACCTGGCCAAACAGGCCAGCGCCGCCACCCGCGCGCCTTTTGCGTTTTTCCTGTTTACCGGTGCCTTGTTCCTGGTCTACACCTCGGTGTCCCTTTGGGTGCTCAAGAAAGTGAATGCGCGCTACAGCCTGGGCACCAAACGGGGGCAGCTGTAATGGATTGGGCAGTCATTTTTGAACCCGACAATCTGGCCCTCTTTGGCAACGGCATCATCATCACGGTCTGGCTGCTGGCGGCATCACTGGCGGCAGGTGGCGTGCTGGCACTGATTTTTGCGCTGGTATTGACCGGCCCGTGGGCAGCGCTGCGCTGGCTGGTGGGTGCCTACACCTTTGTCATCCGGGGCACACCGCTGCTGATCCAGGTGTATCTGATTTATTACGGCCTGGGTCAGTTGGAGTGGATCCAGGCACGCTGGAACGATGTCTGGCCCTGGACCTACTTCAAAGAACCGTTTTTCTGCGCCTTTCTCGCCTTCACGCTCAATACGGCGGGCTACACCGCCGAGATGCTCGCGGGTGCCATCCGCGAGACCAGTGCCGGCGAAATTGAGGCCGCCCACGCCTACGGCATGAGCCGGGTGCAAACCATGTGGCGGGTGGTGTTGCCCAGTGCCATGCGCCGCACCTTGCCGGCCTACAGCAACGAGGTGGTGATGATGTTGCACAGCACCAGTCTGGCCAGTGCGGTGCCCAACATGCTCGACATCACCTCGGCAGCCAGCCGTATTTACGCCACCTATTATTTGCCCTTTGAGGCTTATCTGGCCGCAGCGGCCATTTACCTCACGGCGTCTTTTTGCCTGATTGGTTTTTTTCGTTTTTCTGAAAAACGGCTGCTGGCCTATCTGGCACCGCAAAAACATTGAGCCCACCCCCTTTTATTTGCCATGCAGCGTATTGACCACCCCCTGCTCAGCCCGAGTCTGGGCAGCCAGAAAACCCTGACCAGTTTTCACTTTGGCACGCCCGGTAGCGGTCGAAAAATTTACATTCAGGCCAGCCTGCACGCCGAGGAGTTGCCAGGCATGCTGGTGGCGCACCATTTGCGCCAGCATCTTGAAGCCGCCGATGCCCTGGGCCAAATCATCGGTGAGATCGTGCTGGTACCAGTAGCCAACCCGGTGGGCCTGGCGCAGCGGCTGGACCACAAACCCATGGGCCGATTTGAACTCGATACGTCCGAGAACTTCAACCGCCATTACCCCGACCTCGCCGCGGCGGTGTTCCCCATGGTCAAGGACACCTTGGGGGACAACGCCGCGCACAACGTGCAACTGGTGCGCATCGCCATGACCACCTACCTGCGCAACTGGCAGCCCAACACCGAACTCCAGAGCCTGCGCCGGCAGCTGCTGTTGCTGTCACACGACGCCGATCTGGTGCTGGACCTGCACTGCGATTGTGAAGGGGTGCTGCACTTTTACACCGAAGAACCCTGCTGGCCCCAGCTGGAACCGTTGGCGTATTTCCTGCAAAGCCAGACCATCCTGCTGGCCAAAAACTCGGGCAACCTCCCTTTTGATGAGTGCCTGTCTTGTGCCTGGTGGCAGCTGGCCGATCAGCTTCAGACCGCAGGGCGCAATGTGCCCCTGCCGCAAGGCTGCTGCAGCACCACCATTGAATTGCGTGGTGAGCTGGATGTCTCCCACACGCTGGCGCAAACCGATGCCTCCGCCATAGAACACTGGTTGCAGTTCATCGGTGTGCTGGCTTGTGATGAGTCCCCCGCAGTGCCAGCGCCGTGTTGCGCAGCGACACCACTGGCGGGCTCCGAGACCCTGCACGCCAGCAGCCCCGGCATCGTGGTGTTTGCCGCCGAGCCCGGGCAACACCTGAAAAAAGGTGACCTTGTCGTGGAGATCGTCAACCCGGTCAACAACAGCACCGAGCAAGTGTTGGCTGGCGTTGATGGTGTGTTTTACGCCCGCATCCGTGACCGCTACATCACCGCAGGTGGTGAACTCGGGAAAATTGCCGGCGCACAGGCATTTCGCACCGGAGCGCTGTTGGGCGCCTGAGCGCCTTATCCGAACTGTCCATCATGAACCCCACCACCTCGCTCAAACTCCAGGTCGAAAACATCCACAAACGTTTTGGCACCAACGAGGTGCTCAAAGGTGTGTCGCTGACCGCCCACGCGGGTGATGTGATCAGTATCATCGGCAGCTCGGGCTCGGGCAAGAGCACCTTTTTGCGCTGCATTAACCTGCTCGAGAAACCGCATCAGGGGCGCATTTATGTGGCCGATGAAGAACTGCACCTGAGCCCTGCGGCCAACGGGGAATTACACGCGGCCAACCCGAAGCAACTGGCACGGCTGCGCACCAAGCTGGCCATGGTGTTCCAGCACTTCAACCTGTGGGCCCACATGACCGTGCTGCAAAACATCATCGAAGCACCCGTGCATGTGATGAAGGTGCCGCGTGACCAGGCGGTGGACATTGCCCGCAAATACCTGGCCAAGGTGGGTCTGGAGGGCAAGGAAGATGCCTACCCCGCACACCTGAGCGGCGGCCAGCAGCAGCGTGTGGCGATTGCCCGCGCCCTGGCCATGGAGCCTGAGGTCATGCTGTTTGACGAACCCACCAGCGCACTCGACCCGGAGCTGGTGTCTGAGGTGCTCAAAGTCATGAAGAACCTGGCGCTCGAGGGCCGCACCATGGTGGTGGTGACCCACGAGATGGGTTTTGCCCGCGAAGTGGCCAATCACCTGATCTTTTTGCACAAAGGTCTGGTCGAAGAAGAAGGCAACCCGGCCACCGTGCTGTCGTCGCCCAAGAGTGAGCGGCTGGCACAATTTTTGTCGGGCAGCCTGAAATAAGTAAAAAATCTGGCTCCAGCGCATATCTGTATTGTGCTGGCAGCTCAATATTTAGAAGCAATTTATGAACTGGCTCCACACCGCCATCGCCAAGATCGAGGCCGACTACCAGCGCAGCGCCGACACCCATCTGATCGCACTGCCACTGCCCGGCTTTGCCCGCCACGGCATTGACTTGTACCTCAAAGACGAGTCCACCCACCCCACCGGCAGCCTCAAGCACCGCCTGGCGCGTTCGCTGTTTTTGTACGGCCTGTGCAACGGCTGGCTGCACGAAGGCTCGACCGTGGTTGAATCCAGCAGCGGCTCCACTGCGGTGAGTGAGGCCTACTTTGCCCGCCTGCTGGGGCTGCCGTTTATAGCGGTGATGCCGCGTGAGACCTCGTGCGAGAAGATTGCGCAAATCGAGTTTTATGGCGGGCGCTGCCATCTGGTCGACAACCCGACCGCGGTGTACGACGAGGCCCGCGCTCTGGCCACACAAACTGGCGGCCACTACATGGACCAGTTCACCTATGCCGAGCGCGCCACCGACTGGCGCTCCAGCAACAACATCGCCCAAAGCATGTTCACCCAGATGGCACGCGAACGTTTTGCCGTGCCGCGCTGGATTGTGGTGGGCGCTGGCACCGGCGGCACCAGCGCCACCATTGGCCGTTTTGTGCGCTACCAGCGCCACGCCACGCAACTGTGTGTGGCCGACCCGGTGGGTTCGGTGTTCGGTGAATACCACCGCAGCGGCAACCCCAGCCTGACCGGGCCGGGCTCACGCATTGAGGGCATTGGCCGTCCGCGGGTGGAGCCCAGTTTTATCCGCACGCTGGTGGACCGCATGATTGACGTGGCCGATGTGGATTCAGTCGCTGCCATGCACTATCTGTCAGACTTGCTGGGGCGCAAAGTGGGGCCATCCACCGGCACCAACTTCATCGGCATGGTCGAACTGGCTTGTGAAATGCGCGCCAAAGGTGAACACGGCTCCATCGTGTCTCTGCTGTGTGATGCGGGTGAACGTTACCTCAAGTCTTATTTTGATGCCACCTGGACCCAGCAGCACATGGGTGACTACGCGCCTGCAGCCGCGCGGCTGCAGGCCCAATTGAACGATGTGGACTGAGCCCAGCACTGTTTTTTTAACCCCGATATCGGAGACCCAGCGATGATTCTTGAAATTGCCGACTTTGCCATCCATCCCGGCCAGAATGCCGCATTTGAGGAAGCCATTCAACGCGGCGTGCGCACAGTGATTGCCCATGCCAAAGGGTTTGAGGGTTTCAAGGTCAACCGCTGCATCGAAAACCCGCAGCGCTACGTGCTGCAGATTTTCTGGACCACACTGGAGGACCACACCGTCGGGTTTCGGGAGTCCAGCGCGTTCACCGAATGGCGCGCCATCGTCGGGCCATTCTTTGCCAGTGCACCCGTCGTCCAGCATTTTGATCTGGTGGACAAATCGGATGCGTTAAAGGGCTGAGCCGTGGACTATTGTTTTGCTCCTTCACCCGTCACCTCGGTTCCGGTTTCGGGCAGCAGCGTGCTGTTTCCGGTGCACCGCATTTACTGCGTGGGTCGCAATTACGAAGAACACGCCCAGGAGATGGGGCATACAGGCCGGGAGCCACCGTTTTTCTTCATGAAACCCGCCGATGCAGTGCTGGTAGTGCCCGAGGGTGAAACCATCTCGCTGCCCTACCCCAGTTTGACAAGCAACCTGCACCATGAGATTGAACTGGTGGCGGCCATCGGTGTTGGTGGCAAAGATATCGCAGTTGACGATGCCCTGGCGCATGTCTACGGCTATGCCGTTGGTCTTGACATGACCCGGCGCGACCTGCAAAACGACATGAAAAAACAAGGACGGCCCTGGTGTATTGGCAAAGGCTTCGATCAGTCTGCACCCATTGGCCCCATCACGCCAGCGGCCCAAGTGCCAGGCATCCATAAGGCGGATATTGAATTGCAGGTCAACGGTGTGGTGCGCCAGCGCAGCCAGATCAACCGCCTGATCTGGAGCGTGGCTGAAACCATTGCCGAACTGTCCAAAGCCTGGACGCTGCAGCCCGGTGACCTGATCTACACCGGCACACCTGCAGGTGTGGGTGCGGTGGTGCCAGGTGACCTGTTGCAAGGCAGCATGGCCGGTTTGGTCGGGATCAAGCTGCGGGTGGGGTGATCAGGCGCGGTTTCAAATTACACTGACCCGATGCAACGCCCACCCGCCAAACATTGCCGCAACTGTGGCACCGCCGTGGTCTACCGCGTCCCTGACGACGGCGACACCAAGGAGCGCGGCGTGTGCCCGGCCTGCCAGACAGTGCATTACGAAAACCCCCTGAATGTGGTAGGTACCATTCCGGTACTGGGCGACCGGGTTCTGCTGTGCAAACGCAATATCGAACCACGTCTGGGTAAGTGGACGCTGCCGGCCGGCTTTATGGAGTTGCACGAAACCGTGGCCGAAGGCGCGGCGCGCGAAACCCTTGAAGAAGCCGGTGCCCAGTTTGAGATGGGTGAGTTTTTCTCACTTGTCAACATCGCCCGCGTGGGCCAGGTGCATCTGTTTTACCGCGCCCGTCTGCTGAGTGACCAGTTTGACCCCGGTCATGAAACCCAGGAGGCCCGGCTCTTCACCGAAGACGAGGTTCCCTGGGACGAGATGGCGTTTCGCACCGTGGGTGAAACCCTGAAGCGCTACTTTGCCGACCGACGCCGGGGCCAGTTCTCCATCCATGTTTTTGACATCACCTGAGCTGACAGGCTGACCCACTTGTAGGGCGCCAGCGCTTTATGGGTGTTATTGGCCTCCAGCCCTATCAAGACAACCATTTTCAGCTCTGATTTTTGACAGCCATGCTGCCTTGTTACGTTTTACTTGACCTGGAGACCACCGGCGGCAATGCGCTGCAGGATCGCATCACCGAGATTGCGGCGGTTCGGGTGGAGAGTGGCGTAGAGGTGGCCCGCTGGAGTGCATTGGTCAACCCAGGTGTGCGGATTCCGTACTTTATCGAGCAGTTGACCGGCATCCACAACACCATGGTGGTCAACGCGCCCGCGTTTGATGAGGTCGGGCCAACCCTGCTGAAGCTGCTCGACGGCGCGGTGCTGGTTGCGCACAACGTACGTTTTGACCACGGTTTCCTGCAACACGAGTTTGCTCGCATGGGGGTCACATTACGCGTCAAGACCTTGTGCACGGTGCGCCTGTCACGGCTGCTCTACCCACAGGTCAAAGGCCACGGGCTTGACGCCATCATGCAGCGCCACGGCATCGTCACAGCAGCCAGGCACCGCGCCATGGGCGATGTCGAGGTCATGCAACAGTGGCTGGCGCTGATGGCACCCGCCTTTGGCATGGAGGTGTTGCGCACCCACGCCCAGACCTTGCTGCAAGGAAGTGCTGCGCTGCCGCCACAACTCGAAACCCCGCTCACCGACATCCCCGAGGGCCCCGGCGTGTATCTGTTTTATGGTGAGGGATCGATCCCCCTTTATGTCGGCAAGAGTGTCAAGCTGCGCAGCCGCGTCATGTCGCATTTTCAGGCGGCCACACGCGAGCCGCGTGAAATGCGCATTGCGCAGGAAATTCGCCGTATCGAGTGGCTGGAGACCGCCGGTGAACTTGGTGCCCTGCTGCTCGAAGCCCGGCTGGTCAAGCAGCACCAGCCCATCCACAACCGGCAATTGCGCCGTGCCAGCAGCCTGAGTGCCTGGCGTCTCGACCCCGACCCCCACTGCCGCCCGCTGCTCACGCTGGTGCAGGCCAGCACGCTCGACCCGGCCCAGTTCGGCAACCTGTATGGCCCCTATCGCTCCAAAAACCAGGCGCTCAGCCACCTGCGTGAACTGGCAGACCAACACGGTCTGTGCCTGCAGGCGCTGGGCCTTGAGTCTGGCAAAGGCCGCTGTTTTGCGCACCAGATCGGCCATTGCAAAGGGGTCTGCTGCGGCGAAGAAGCCCCTGAGCGCCACCACCTGCGGCTACAGATGGTCTTGGTGGCGGACAAACTGCGGGTATGGCCTTTTGCCGGGCCTGTGGGCCTGCGGGAACACAACCCACGAACGCAGCGCAGCGAGGTGCATGTGTTTGACCAATGGTGCCACCTGGGCACGGCCCAAAGCGACGATGCGCTACGCGACACACTGCAGGGCCGCCCGGAGGTGCTGGCGTTTGACCTGGACACCTACAAGCTCGCGCTCAAATACCTGCTACACCCCGGCAAGCCCGGTGTGTTGATGGTGCCACTCAATAAGCAACAAATCAGCCTCCAGCGCAATATCCACGGTAACTTGTAGTTATCAACCAGATAGCTATCGGGTGATACGTTTGGGCTCCACGTCGGTGACATCGGTCACGTCCTGACTCGCAACATCGACCACATCGCCTGGTGGTGTTGACGGCTGGCCACGGGTACCGCGCCGGTAAAAACGCTCCCATGCGGCCTGTCGGTTGAGCTGAAATGTCCACGGGCTGACGGGGCGCCCTGTCAGACTGGCCCACAGGGCGCGCAACAGCCATACCAGCAGCACCAGCAAACCCGCGACCAGCAGGCTGGCAAAAAACACCAGCCCGGCCAGCAGCAAACCCGCCCGCACCACAAACCCCAACACCGACGACAACAGTTGACCCAAAACAACACTCCTGCAGAAACTGGCCCTCACTGTAACCCCGCGACCGGCACCGACTGGCCACCGACCCGACGAAAAACCGCATAGGCTGGCAGGCCTTGCAGCATTCGCCGGCCATAGTCAGTGGCAAGCAGGCGTTTGTCGTAACACACCACACGGGCCAGATCGTCCTCGGTGCGGATGGCACGCCCTGTCCATTGCAACAGCCGGATGCCGGTGGCCGGCACCACCAGTTCATTGAATGGGTTGCGACCCTGGCGCTTGAGCCACTCGGCACGCGCCTCTTCCACTGGGTCGCTTGGTGAGGCAAACGGCAGCTTGGTGATAAACACGGTCTCGCACAGTGCACCAGGCAGGTCCATGCCCTCACCAAACGACTGCAAGCCAAAGATGATCGACGCCTGGCCTGACTCGACCCGCGCCTGATGACTCGCCATCAGGCGGCTGCGAGACAACTGCCCCTGCACCAGCACGACGGGCAGCAGGCTGGCACCCAGGGCATCCACCGCAGCCTTCATCTGCACGCGCGAGGTAAACAGCACCAGGGCACCACGTTGCACGTCGGCCAGGTCCTGCAGCAGCAGTTGCACCATCTCTCGTGTGTAAGCATCCACATGGCGAGGATCGGCCAGCGTCGCTGCCACCACCAGCTGACCCTGCACAGCATAGTCAAACGGGCTTTCAACCGCCAGCGTACTGAGGTGGGGCGTGCCTTGCAGGCCGGCCTCTTCAAGAAAAAAATCAAAACTGCCACAACTGCTGAGCGTGGCCGAGGTAATGACCGCGCCACGTACCTCGGACCACAAATGCTGGCGCAACAGGTCGCCGGGCACGATCGGGCAAGCGTGTGCACTCAGGCTCACCAGCCCACTGCTGGTGTCAGAGCGCAGCCATTTGGCCAGGGGCTGGGTGTCGTGGGTCAGCAACATGGCGCTGGTATTCACCACACTGTTCAGCCGGGGTGCCAAGGGGCCAAGCTTGGCATACAACAGCGCCAGCCGCGCGGCTTGGGACGGGTCCTCCTTGGCTCGTGTTTTCAGCTCGGCACCAAGCGCCTCCAGAACCTCGGTTAATGCCCGTGCATGCCCGTGAATCAGCACCATCGGGTCGGTCAGCACCGGCGGCAAAACACCATCGGCAAAGCGCTGGACCTGATCGTACGCTGGTGAAATCTGGCGCAGCAGGTCCATGCCGATACGCGCTGCGTCACCCAACGCGGCGTGGAGCTGCTGCGCCAGGGTAGTGACATCCTGCGCCAGTGAATAGCCCAGTTTTTCCGCCACATCCAGCAGAATGCGCGGCAGACGGTCGAGCCAGCGCAGGTTGCTCATGTCCATCGCCGCTGAAAACTGGTCCAGCGCCACCCCCGGCAGGTGGTGGCCCTCGTCAAACACCAGCAGGCATTTGTCCAGATCGGGCAAGGCATTGCGGCCCAGCGACGCCAGCACCAGGTCGTGGTTGGCCACAATCACCTGCGCTTGCGCCAGCTGGGTGCGGGCGCTGTAGTAGCTGCAGTCCCTGAAGCGCGGACAGTGCCGCGCCGTGCAACTGTGGCGCTCAGCTGCCAGGGTGGACCAGTCACGCGGCTCGGGCTGATCGGCCAGGCTGTCACGGTCACCATCCCATTGGCCGGTGGCCAGCAAGTTTGCCAATGTGCCGTAGAGTCTGATACGCCGCTCTTGCGGATCCTGCGGGTGTGACAGCTTGTTCTGCCGGTAGTTTTGCGTTGGTGTCGGTGCCGTCGTTGCCTGCAGTTCGTCATCCGCATCGAGCAGGTCCCCCACATCATCGCCGCTGCCTGCGAGGCGCTCCAACTTGAGCTTGCAAACGTAACGCCCGCGACCCTTGGCCAATGCAAACACAAACGGTGTTGCAAGCACGGCAGCCAGTGCCGGCAGGTCTTTGCGCAACAGTTGTTCCTGCAACGCCACGGTCGCCGTCGACACCACGACCCGGGTCTTGCGCTCCAGCGCGATCGCAACCAGGGTTGACAGATAAGCGGCTGACTTGCCAACGCCAGTGCCTGCCTGAATGACGGCAATGGCACGCTCGGGCTCGGCGTGCTCACCCAGGCTGACGTTCTGAAGCGCAGTGGCAATACGCTCGGCCATATGGCGCTGTCCCGGGCGGGCACGAAACCCAGGTGTCGCCGCAAGCATCTGGTCAAAGGCGGCCAGCGCGCTGCCGGACAAAACCGGCTCACTCACGGCAAGACAACCCTAAGATCCAAAACAAACATTAGCAACCCCTGGAGTGTGGCGACCACCACACTGTAGAAATGAAAAAGCCTTGTAACTCAACGAATTACAAGGCTTTTAACTGGCGGAGCGGACGGGACTCGAACCCGCGACCCCCGGCGTGACAGGCCGGTATTCTAACCAACTGAACTACCGCTCCCGGTAGCTAACGCTTACTCTTTCGAGCCAAGTCATTCACCTTGACAAGTGAACCGTTACCGACTTGAGCCATGTTACCAAAGCAACCTGGCGACCCCACGGGGATTCGAACCCCGGTACTTACCGTGAAAGGGTAATGTCCTAGGCCTCTAGACGATGGGGTCAAAAACCTTTGAAACGACTGACTAACCTGGAAATTTGGTGGAGGTAAGCGGGATCGAACCGCTGACCTCTTGCATGCCATGCAAGCGCTCTCCCAGCTGAGCTATACCCCCAATCAACCACTTCGAGGCAATAACGCCGCTAGTAATTTCCAAGCCTCAAATTATAGTATGGAATTCAGAGACGTTGAAGACGATCAATAACTTTTTCACGTTCAAACAGCGACAACATGGCGTCCACCGAGGGCGTGTGCGCGGTGCCTGCCACCAGCACCCGCACCGGCATGGCCAGCTGGGGCATCTTCAGGCTGTGGGCAACCAGCACTTCCTTGATCGCCGCGGCAATACCGGCCCTGTCCCAAGTGCAAACGGCCAGTTTGTCGACGAGGGTTTGCAGCGCCGGCTTGATTGCGTCAGTCACATGCTGCGCCAGTTCGGCCGCATCAGGATGGACATCGGCATAGAAAATCTGCGCCCAGTCCGCCAGTACCACCGTGGTGTCACAACGGTCCTTGAACAAAGCGCAAATCGCGTTCAGGCCGGCGCCAGCGCCCAAGCCACGCTTGTGCAACTGCTCGGTCACCAGCGTGGCCAGCACATCATCACTGGTGGATTTGATGTGCTGCGCGTTCACCCAGCGCAGTTTGGCCTCATCAAACTGCGCTGCACTTTTACCCAAATGGTCCAGATTGAACCAGCCCAGGAACTGGGCACGGCTGAAGATCTCAGCGTCGCCATGGCTCCAGCCCAGCCGTGCCAGGTAGTTCACCATGGCATCTGGCAGGTAGCCTTCGTCGCGGTACTGTGTCACCGGTTTGGCACCGTTGCGTTTGCTCATCTTTTCACCGGCCTCATTGAGCACGGTGGGCAGGTGGGCATACACCGGCGGCTCCTTGCCCAGGGCCTTGAAAATATTGATCTGGCGCGGCGTGTTGTTGACATGGTCATCACCACGGATCACATGGGTGATGCCCATATCTATGTCGTCCACCACCACACAGAAGTTGTAGGTGGGGGTCCCGTCAGGGCGGGCAATCACCAAGTCGTCAAGTTCTTCGTTACGAATGGAAATTTCGCCCTTGACCTTGTCGTTCCACTCAACGGCACCCGCCTGCGGGTTCTTGAACCGCAGTACCGGCTGGATGCCGGATGGGACCGGCGGCAGCACTTTGCCTGCGTCGGGACGCCAGGTTCCGTCGTAGCGAGGCTTCTCCTTGGCGGCCATCTGTCGCTCACGCAGCGCATCGAGTTCCGCCACACTGGTGTAACACGGGTACACATGGCCTGCAGCCACCAGCTCGGCCAGCACCTGTTTGTAGCGGTCCATACGCTGCATCTGGTAAAACGGGCCTTCGTCGTAATGCAGGCCCAGCCAACTCATCCCTTCGATGATCACATCGACCGCGGCCTGCGTGGAGCGGTCCAGATCGGTGTCTTCTATGCGCAAAATGAAGTCGCCACCGGTGGCGCGTGCAAACGCCCAGGGGTAAAGCGCCGAGCGGATATTGCCCAGATGAATAAAGCCTGTTGGCGACGGTGCAAAACGGGTGCGCGTTCGGGTAGGAGAGCTAGGAGGTGTGTTCATATGTCAAATGGTCGTCAGGCCGCGATCCAGGTCGGCCTGAATATCAGTGATGTGCTCCAGGCCCACCGCCACGCGGATCAGCCCCTGGCTGACACCGGCCGCATCTCGCTGCGCGGGTGTCAGACGCCCGTGCGAGGTGCTCGCGGGGTGGGCCAACAGTGTCTTGGTGTCACCAAGGTTGGTGCACAAGGATAAGGTTTGCAGGGTATCGAGCACATGGAAAGCGCGCGCACGCGCCTGATCCGGCTCGCTGGACTTGAGCTCAAACGACAGCACCGCACCACCACAGCCCGACTGTTGTGCCATGGCCAGCATGTGCTGCGGGTGGCTGCTCAGTCCGGGGTAATACACCCGCGCCACGGCCGGGTGTACCTGCAACCACTGCGCCAGCGCCAAGGCGCGGGCAGACTGTGCCTGCATGCGGATGTCCAGTGTTTCAAGGCCCTTGAGCACCACCCAGGCATTGAAGGGTGCCAGAGTCATCCCGGCGCTTTTGAGCACTGGCAGAAAACTCTGTGTGACCAGATCCTGACTGGCACACAAGGCACCCGCCATCACACGCCCCTGGCCGTCAAGGTATTTGGTGCCGGAATGCATCACGATGTCAGCGCCCATGGCCATTGGCCGCTGCAGGGCCGGCGTGGCAAAGCAGTTGTCCACCGCAAGCAGCGCGCCGGCGTTGTGGGCAATATCGGCCAACGCCCGGATGTCGCAGACCTCGGTCAGCGGGTTGGTCGGTGTTTCGGCAAACAGCAGTCTGGTGGCTGGACGCACAGCCGCCTGCCACGCGGCCAGATCGGTTTGCGGTACAAAGCTTGAGCTCACGCCAAACTTGGCCAGGTCAGTGCCGATAAGCTTGATGGTGGAGCCAAACATCGATTGCGAACACAAGACATGGTCACCGCTCTTGAGCAGACCCATACACATCATCAGGATGGCAGACATGCCTGAGGCCGTGGAAATAGCCGCCGGTGCACCCTCCAGCGCTGCAAGCCGTTGCTCGAAACTGGCCACGGTCGGGTTACCGTAGCGGCCATAGGTGAAGCCCTCCTCGTCCCCGGCAAAGCGGCGGGCACTCGCCTCTGCACTGGGCTGCACGTAACCACTGGTGAGGTAAAGCGCCTCGGAATTTTCGCCGTAAGCGCTGCGTGGCACGGCCGTGCGCACCGCCAGCGTGTCGCGGTGCAAATCGCCAACAGGGTTGAGTTCGGCCATGCTCAGTCCTCGTGATTGGGCAATGCCAGGCGCGAATGGTCTTCCATCGACTCATCGTCACCCACCCGATTGGAATTGAGTCGCACAATGTCAGCTGCGGTGATGTCACCAGTCACATAGACGCCATCAAAACACGAGGCGTCAAACCCGGATATGGCCGGATTGAGTGAACCAATTGCCTTTTTCATGGCATCAACATCCTGATAAATCAGCGCATCACAACCAATAATGGCACGAATTTCGTCCACCGTTCGGTTGTGCGCCACCAGTTCCTGCGGCGTGGGCATATCGATGCCGTAGACGTTGGGGTAGCGCACCGGCGGGGCCGCACTGGCCATGTAAACCTTGCGGGCACCGGCGTCGCGCGCCATTTGCACAATCTCCTTGGAGGTGGTGCCCCGCACAATGGAGTCATCCACCAGCAACACATTGCGCCCCTTGAACTCGCTGGCAATCACGTTGAGCTTCTGGCGTACCGACTTTTTGCGCACCGACTGCCCCGGCATGATGAAGGTACGCCCCACATACCTGTTTTTCACGAAACCCTCACGGTACGGCAAACCCAGCAATTGCGCCAGTTGTGCGGCACTTGGCCGGCTCGACTCAGGAATCGGAATGACCACGTCAATCTCGTTGGGAGGCACGGTCGAGATGACCCGCTTGGCCAGGGTTTCACCCAGGTTGAGCCGCGCCTGATAAACCGAAATGCCATCGAGAACAGAATCCGGGCGCGCCAGGTAAACAAATTCAAAAATGCAGGGTTTGAGCACCGGCGCATCGGCACACTGCTGGGCATGGATCTGCCCCGCCAGGTCGATGAACACGGCCTCGCCCGGGGCCACATTGCGCTCAAAATGATGCCCAGTGCCTTCCAGCGCCACCGATTCGCTGGCAAGCACCCAGGTGTCTTCATTGCGCCCCAGACACAATGGCCGAATGCCAAACGGGTCACGAAACGCCAGCACACCGTGGCCGGCAATCAGTGCAATCACCGCGTAAGAGCCGCGGATACGTCGATGGACCCGTCGCACGGCATTAAATACGTCGACCGGCGTCAACGGCATACCCCGCGTGGTGGCTTCAATTTCATGGGCCAGCACGTTGAGCAAGACCTCGGAGTCACTCTCGGTGTTGATATGCCGATGGTCTGCGTTAAACAACTCGGCTTTAAGCGCCTGGGCATTGGTCAGATTGCCGTTGTGCACCAGCACAATGCCAAATGGCGCATTGACGTAAAAAGGCTGCGCCTCTTCTTCACTGAAAGCGTTTCCCGCCGTCGGGTAACGCACCTGCCCCAAACCACAGTTGCCCGGCAGCGAGCGCATGTTGCGGGTGCGAAATACATCTCGCACCATGCCCTTGGCCTTGTGCATGAAAAACTTGCGCTCCTGCTGCGTCACGATGCCTGCAGCGTCCTGCCCTCGGTGCTGAAGCAGCAACAGTGCGTCGTAAATCAGTTGATTCACAGGTGATTGACTCACAACACCAACAATTCCACACATAACTTTTTATCCGATCTTTGACTTGGTCAGGCTGGCAAATAGGGTGCCAAATCTTGCGGCAGCATGGGCCTGAGAGTCGCCAGTATGCTCAACGCAATTCTGGCACCGTGTGACTCCTGCCATAACGCAGCATCCTTCATGGCCGTCATGCTCACCAAGGCACTGAGCAACAGCAGCAACAGCCCGCCACGGCTCAAACCGAACAACGCCCCAAGGGCGCGATCCGCTGGCCGAAGCCCCACCGTATTGAGCAGTTTCTTGAACACCACCGCCAGCAGGGTACCGGCCATCACAGCGGCGACGAAAATCAGCAGAAACGCCAACACATGGCGCAACAACTCGCTGGCACCGGCCATAGGAAGATGCTGCGCCACATCGCCGGCAAACAGGCGCGCCAGCACCAGCGCTGCCACCCATCCCATCAGTGAAATCAACTCATACACCAGGCCACGCCAGGCGCCGAGCAGCATCGACAGCAACAAGACACCGGCAAAAAACCAGTCCAGCGCAGGCATGGTTACACACGGACCATCACAGCGTCAGCAAGGCGGCTGGCAAATCCAGCTTCTTGATTTTGCTGGCAGCGTCCTCGGCTTCGGCCCGGGTTGGAAACGGCCCCACCCGAACCCGGATGCGTCGACCGTCCTTGGTTTCCGCGACATGGGTGTAGGTTTTCATGCCGGCACGCTCGACCTTGAGGCGCACCTCGCGGGCCCGTGCCGCGTCTGCAAATGCCCCAACCTGCACCACAAAACGCCCTTGGGCAGCCACCGGATCTGCCTCGTCCACGTTAGTGTTTGCACCTTCAAGCATGGCCTTGGCTCGAGCGGCATCGGACGCTTTGGTCAACGCAGGCTTCGACGCTGCAGGCTCAGCCTTGCTGGCGGCAGGCACAGCCTTGCTGGCAGCAACCGACCCGACGATGTCCGCCGCGCTAACCACCCGGGCGGGCGGTTTGGCTGCGTCCGCGGTTTCAGACTTTGTCGCGCCAGAGGCTTTCTCAGCAATGGCCGACGCGGCTGTTTCATGCCTATCGGCAACCCGGGAAACAGCCGGTGCCGGTGCAATGGCGGCGCTTGCCGCTGGCGCACTGACGGCCACGCGGGCCGACTGCTCCGACACTGGGGAGGAGACAGGTGGCATCACCAGCAAGGGGGTCTTGTTTTTGTCGGGGATTTCGATGGGAATATTCACCGCCACCCCACGAGGCTGACTGTCGAGCAAAAGCGGAATCACGATCACGCCTGCCAACACCAGCACCGCGGCACCAACCAGCCGGTACTTGGCACGCTGGCGAATCGACTCCATGCTCGGTGCAGGCGCGGCAGCACCCTTTGCCTCATCTGCGCTATTTCGAAACTTGAAAAAAGCCATGCGGGTGTATTGGAATAGTGCAGAAACTTGGTCAGGCGTGTGGCAGATGTTTGGCTTGCAGACGTGGCGTGCCGCCTTGCAACACGCCGCCGACGGTGTAAAACGAGCCGAACACAACAATTCTATCAGCGGGGTCTGCCGCGGCCAGGGCCTCATCCAAGGCTGTTCGAGGGTCACCAAAGCTGCGGGCGCTGGCGTTGACACGGGTGTTCTGCGCCTGCCACCGCGCCAGCAACTGCGCCGCAGGCACGGCGCGTTCAGTCGGCAAATCGGTGAAATACCACCGGTCAACGATCGGCCCAATACGCGCCAGCATGGTCGCCAGGTCTTTGTCGGCCATGGCACCAAATACCGCATGGGTGGTCGGAAAATAACCCATGGCGTCCAGGTTGGCGGTGAGTGCCGCCACCGCATGGGGGTTGTGCGCCACATCCAGCACCAGCGTGGGCTGGCCAGGTACGATCTGAAAACGCCCGGGCAGCTCCGCCGCCAACAGGCCAGAGCGCAGCGCCTGTGCGGTGACAGGCAGCCTGTCGCGCAGCGCCGACAACGCCGCCAACACTCCGGAAGCATTGACCAGCTGGTTGGCACCACGCAGCGCCGGGTAGGCCAGCCCGGCGTAACGCCGCCCGCGCCCGGCCCAGCCCCACTGCTGCTTGTCACCCGACACATTAAAATCCACTCCCACCCGCCACAGGTCTGCACCCACCTCCAGCGCCCGGTCGAGCACACTTTGTGGCGGCAGCGGGTCACTCACCACCACCGGTATGCCGGTACGCATGATGCCGGCCTTCTCATAACCAATTGCCTCGCGGTCGGGCCCGAGCAGCGCGGTGTGATCAAGATCGATGCTGGTGATGATGGCGCAGTCGGGATCGATAATGTTCACCGCGTCCAGCCGCCCGCCCAGACCCACCTCCAGAATCATCACATCAAGCCTGCGCTGCCGCATCACCTCAAAGATGGCCAGTGTGGTGAATTCAAAGTAGGTCAGCGGAACTTCAGCGTTTTTTTGAGCTCTAGTGCTTTCCACTAAAGCGCAAGCAGCTACCAATTCAGCAGCATCCACCGGCTTGCCGTCAAATCGCAGACGTTCTTCAAACCGAACCAAGTGTGGCGAGGTATAGACCCCGGTGTGGTAACCCGCCTCGATCAGAATGGACTCCAGCATGGCACAGGTGGACCCTTTGCCGTTGGTGCCGGCGACGGTAATCACCGGGCAGGCAAATGCCAAACCCATACGTTGCGCAACACTGCGCACACGCTCCAGGGTCATGTCAATGGCATGGGGGTGCAGTTGCTCGCAGTAGGCAAGCCACTCGTCCAGAGTAGTCAAATGAGAATTTTGCATGGCGTTGCAGATTGTCGCGCAGGCTGGTTGGCAGGACATCCGAGCGGGCCGCTGAAAATCTGATATCGTGCCGGAACTGCACGTTAAATTTTATTTTTAATAGCACAAAGTTACCGTTGATATTGGGCTATAAGCACTTTTTATGGAGAAAACCGTGATCACCGTGTATGGCATACCCAATTGTGAAAGTGTCAAAAAGGCCCGCCTCTGGCTGGCAGAACATGGCATTGACTATCAGTTTCATGATTTCAGGAAACAGGGCGTCCCTGTCGAACTGCTACCTGCCTGGCTCTTGGCAGTCGGTTGGCAGACGCTGGTCAACCGCAAGGGCACCACCTGGCGCAAGCTGGATGAGGCTACCCGCCTGGCGGTTGTGGACGATGCAAGCGCCAGCGCACTCATGCTGGCGCAGCCCAGCGTGGTCAAACGCCCGGTCGTGTGTTGGGCGAGCGGCAAAGTCAGCGTTGGTTTTGATGCGGCCCAGTTTGCCCTGAATGCTGGCCTTGCCAACGTTGGCTAGCCGAGTCTTGCGCCCGGTCCCGCCAACTTCGAGCACTGCGTCCATCGGCAACCCATGCGGTGGCGTCGCCGAGCACCGCTTTAACTTTGTCCGTTGAATGAACTGCCTCACCAATGCCTGGACCGCCCACGCCGCTGAACTGCGCGGATGGTTGCGGCATCGCACCGGCAACCCGGCGGTGGCCGATGATTTGCTGCAGGACCTTTTTCTCCGGGCACTGCGCCAGGGTGAACGCTTCTGTAACGTTCACAACGCCCGCGCCTGGCTGTTTGAAGTCGCCCGCAATTTGCTGGCCGATCAGTTGCGCGTTGCCCATCCGACGGTCGAACTACCAGACGACCTGATGCAGGAGACCGAGGACACCGAGGCCGTGGTGGCGCTGACGGATTGCTTGCCCAGGGTGATGTCCGAGCTCAGCACACAGGACCGTGAAGCGATCACCCTGTGTGACTTGCAAGGCATGGCGCAGGCAGACTTTGCGCGCCTGAAAGGCCTGAGTTTGAGCGCCGCCAAATCGCGTGTGCAGCGCGCCCGTGTGCGTTTGCACGCACGGATGAGCCAGGTCTGCCAGGTAAAAATCAACGATCAAGGTGTTGTCAGCGATTTTGTGCCGCGAGCATCTCTATGAGCGATAGAGCAAGACGGGGATGCGTTGCCTTTGGTGGGCCGAGGAACGCTGCATGGCGTCACCGGTGGGCTTGAACTTTGTAGCAAAGAATCCTTACAAAATATGCGCTGGGGGCTTTTTTTGACACTATTTTTGCGCAAGCTGCGTCTTTTTTGACTCTGTGCCGTCTTCCATCCCATGAACACCCTTACTTTGGATCGCAAACCCTGGCCCACACGCCAGCCTGTTGTTTTTCTGATTTTGGCCGCTGTGGTCTGGTTGGCGCTGTATCTGGTGCTCGACCCGGCCGCCGAGGCGCTGGTCGCGGCCCTTCCAGTGGATCGTGCCAGTCATCTGGGTGGTGCACTGCAGTTTTTCTTTTACGACACTCCAAAAGTCCTGCTGCTGCTGACCGGTGTGGTGTTTGTGATGGGCATGATCAACAGCTATTTCACCCCCGAGCGCACCCGTGCCCTGCTGGCCGGGCGCAGTGAGGGCGCCGCCAACGTAATGGCCGCCACGTTAGGCATCGTGACCCCGTTTTGCAGTTGTTCGGCGGTACCGCTGTTCATTGGTTTTGTGCAAGCCGGTGTGCCGCTGGGGGTAACGTTCTCGTTTCTGATCTCGGCCCCAATGGTCAACGAAGTGGCGCTGACCTTGCTGTTCGGCCTGTTTGGCTGGAAAGTCGCGCTGTTGTACCTGGGCCTGGGTCTGAGCGTGGCGATTGTGGCGGGCTGGACGATTGGCCGTCTGAAGATGGAAGCCCATCTGGAGGACTGGGTGCGCGACATGCCCAAAATGTCAGCCAGCTTCGAGGCCGGCCAGGTTACGCTGGCCGACCGGCTGGACGCCGGTTTTGCCGCAGTGCGGCAGATTGTTGGCAAGGTCTGGCCCTACATCCTGGCCGGTATTGCCATTGGCGCGGGCATTCATGGCTATGTGCCACAAGACTTCATGGCCAGCTTCATGGGCAAAGAGGCCTGGTGGAGCGTGCCGCTTGCGGTGTTGATTGGGGTGCCTATGTACACCAACGCGGCAGGCATCATCCCTATCGTGCAGGCATTGCTGGCCAAGGGGGCCGCGTTAGGTACGGTGCTGGCGTTCATGATGAGCGTGATTGCGCTCTCCTTGCCCGAGATGATCATCTTGCGCAAGGTGCTAAAAATGCGGCTGATTGCCACCTTTGCCGGGGTGGTAGCTACCGGCATTTTGCTAGTCGGTTTTGTTTTTAATGCGGTGTTGTAAGCTCGCGCCCCATTTGTACCCTTCATCACAACGACTAGGAAACTGCATGACAAAACTGTTGCGCCCGATGGCTGCCGCGCTGCTGGCGGGCCTGATCGCCCTGCCAGCATGGGCGGTCGAGGTGGTTTTTCAACCGGTGGCCGACGGGGTGTATGCCTACATTGGTGACCTGGAAGGCCGCAGCTACGACAACGAAGGTCTCAACGCCAATATTGGCCTGGTCGTCACATCCGCCGGTGCAGTGCTGATCGACAGTGGCTCCACCTACCAGGTGGCTGCCAAAATTGAAGCTGCGGCCAAGAAAGTGACATCGCAGCCCATTCAATGGGTAATCAACACCGGCGGGCAAGACCATCGCTGGCTGGGCAACGGCTACTTTGCCGCCAAAGGCGCACAGACCATCGCCCACCAAAACGCCCAGGCTGACATGACGGCCCGCGCCAGCGCGCACCTGCAAGGTCTGCAAGTGCTTAAAGAACGGTTGGATGGCACGGTACCGACGCTGCCCATGCGCTGGCTGACCGCGCCCGACACCCGGCTTGAATTGGGCGGCACGGTGCTGGAGCTCAAACACCGCCAGGGCGGCCACACACCCGGCGACACGCTGGTGTGGTTGCCGCAAAAAAACCTGCTGTTCAGTGGAGACGTGGTCTATGTCGAGCGCACGCTGGGGCTGATCGAGGTCAGCAATAGCAAAGACTGGCTGGCCTCGTTTGCCGTCATCGACGAACTGCAACCCAAAACCATCGTGCCTGGCCACGGCCGGGTGACCGACCTGGCGACCGCCCGCGCCCACACCCGCGACCTGCTGCTGGCACTGCGCGCCCACATGAAAAAGGCGGTGGACGATGGCGTGGACATCAGCCCCGCGGTCAAGAGTTTTGATGCCAAACCGTTTGCCCACCTCAAGCATGCCGAGGTGTGGATACCCCAATTGGCCAACCGCACCTACCTGGAGCTGGAACGCGAGTAAATATTTAACAAACTGGCTTCAAACCCCGTTGTGAAAAGCGCTGGCAGATATATTTTTTATAGTGAGAATCCTATGGACATCAAAGTACTCGGCACCGGCTGTGCCAACTGCAAAAACACCATCACGTTGATTGATCAGGTCGCCAAAGCCAAGGGTGTGGTGATCACGCTTGGCAAGGTGGAGGACATCAAAGACATCATGGGTTTTGGTGTGATGAGCACGCCCGGTGTGGTCATCAATGGCAAAGTGGTGCATGCAGGGGGAGTTCCCAGCCGGGACAAGATTGAGCAGTGGCTCAACACTTGAAACAGCAGCATTCTCACCCTGCGGGGCATGAGCCCGCTGCAAATGGCCATGCAGGTCATGACCACAGCCATGCCCCCGCCAACTTCAACCGGGCCTTTGCCGTTGGCATTGTGCTCAACATCGTTTTTGTCGCCATCGAAGCCTTCTACGGCTGGCGCATCAACTCACTGGCACTGCTGGCCGACGCGGGACACAACCTGAGTGACGTGGCCGGCTTGCTGCTGGCCTGGGCCGGGGCGCTGGCCGTCAAGGTTAAGCCCAATGCGCGCCATACCTACGGTTTCAAGCGCGCCACCATCCTGGCGGCCTTTGCCAACGCCTTGTTGCTGTTGCTGGCCATGGGCGGCTTGGCCTGGGAGGCGATCGGGCGGCTGATGTCGGGTGATGTATCGCTACAAGAACAGGGTGTCACCATCATGGTGGTGGCGGGCATTGGCATCGCCATCAATACCGCCACCGCCTTGTTGTTCATGCGCGGCGGGGACGACCTCAATATTCGCGGCGCTTTCTTGCACATGGCGGCCGACGCGCTGGTATCTGCCGGAGTGGTGGTGGCCGGTGCCCTGACCTTGTGGATGGGCTGGGTCTGGCTCGACCCGGTGGTGAGCCTGCTGATTGCCGCCGTGATTGTGTGGGGCACCTGGGGCTTGTTCAAACAGAGCCTGCACCTGCTGTTTGACGGCGTGCCTGACAGCGTGGATACCGATGCCGTGCGCAAACTCTTGCTGGGTTTGCCCGGTGTAGCCGAAGTGCATGACCTGCATGTGTGGGCCATGGGCACCAGCCAGATTGCCCTGACGGCGCATCTGGTGATCGATACCACCGACACCGATGCATTGCTGCGTGAGGCTGAAGAAGAACTGCATGAACATTTTGAAATCCGCCACGTCACTTTGCAGCTTGAAACGCCGGCCTATGCACAGGTCTGTGGTTTGAGGCCCGGATCGGGCTGCCAACAATAATCGCTTGTGCCAACTGTCACGCAATCGTCACAAAACCTTCCTATAGTTCAATGATTGTTGAAATATCATGAAATAGAAGGAGCTGGTATGAAAGTTGGCATCAATGGCATGGGTCGAATTGGTCGGTTGGCGCTACGTGCCGCTATGGGTGCAGCCGAGCGCCCGGCTGACGACCCGCGCGCCAATAACCGGCTCCAGGTGGTGCATCTAAACGAACTCAAAGGTGGCGCTGCGACCACTGCGCACCTGCTGGCGTTTGACACGGTGCAAGGCAAATGGCGCGAGAACATTGCCGCTTCAGATGAAAACAGCATCCAGATTGGTGATCAGTCGCTGTCGTACTCATCGCATGCCACCGCAGCCGAAATCCCCTGGGGTGATCTGGGCGTGGATGTGGTGCTGGAATGCACCGGCAAATTCCTCACGCCAGAGACCATCCAGGGTCACCTGGACCAGGGTGCCAAACGCGTCATCGTGGCGGCCCCGGTGAAGGTGGGTGGCGTGCTCAACATCGTGTACGGCATCAACCACACCCAATACGACCCGGCACGCGACCGCATCGTCACCGCCGCCTCTTGCACCACCAACTGCCTGGCCCCAGTGGTGAAGGTGGTGCATGACGCCATTGGCATTCGCCACGGCCAGATCACCACGCTGCACAACCCGACCAACACCAATCTTGTGGTGGATGCGCCGCACAAAGACCTGCGCCGCGCGCGCAGCGCCATGGTCAACATGGCCCCCACGACCACCGGCAGCGCCACCGCCATCACGCTGATTTACCCGGAACTCAAAGGCAAACTTAATGGCCATGCGGTGCGCCTGCCGGCGCTCAATGCGTCACTGACCGACTGCGTGTTCGAGATGCAGCGCGAAACTTCGGCAGAGGAGGTGAATGCCCTATTTGCAGCGGCGGCTGCCGGTCCGCTGGCAGGCATTTTGGGCTATGAAGACCGCCCGCTGGTGAGCAGCGACTACGCCCGCGACACCCGCAGCAGCATCGTCGATGGCCTCTCGACGATGGTGACCGACGGTACCCTGCTCAAGGTCTATGCCTGGTACGACAACGAAATGGGCTACGCCACCCGCATGGTTGACCTGGCTTGCTACCTCGACGCCATCGGGCTCTGAGCCATGCGCACCCCCAGCGTCAGGTGATTGGCGCCAGCACAGGCCATGCCGACAACATGAACAACGACACCACCACTGCCGCCGCGCAAGCCACGCGCAACTACGCCATCGTCACCGCCGCCTATTGGGGCTTTACGTTGACCGACGGCGCGCTGCGCATGCTGGTGCTGCTGCACTTTTACCGGCTGGGTTATTCGCCGTTCACGCTGGCTTTCTTGTTTTTGCTGTACGAAGCCGCCGGGGTGCTGGCGAATCTGATTGGCGGCTGGCTGGCCACGCGTTACGGCATCCAGCGCATGCTGATGGTCGGCCTGCTGACCCAAATCGTCGGCTTCACGCTGTTGTCGCTGTTGAACCCGGCCTGGACGGCGGCCATGTCGGTGGCCTGGGTGGTGGCCGCGCAAGGCATTTGCGGTGTGGCCAAAGATTTGACCAAAACTGCCAGCAAGTCCGCCATCAAGATCACCGCCGACCAAGCCAAACACCAGGGTGCGGGCCAGTTGTTCAAATGGGTCGCCTGGTTTACCGGCAGCAAGAACGCGATGAAGGGCATCGGTTTTTTTCTGGGTGGCTTGTTGCTCGATGCCTTGGGCTTTGCGCCCGCACTGTGGGCCATGGCGGGCTTGTTGCTGCTGGTGCTGCTGAGCGTGACGCTGTTTGTGCCGCCGCTCATGGGCAAGAGCAAGGCCTCCAAATCTGCCAAAGAGCTGTTTGCCAAGAACCGGGGCATCAACTTGCTGGCCGCAGCGAGGGTGGTGTTGTTCGGCGCGCGTGACGTGTGGTTTGTCGTCGGTGTGCCGGTGTTTTTGTACTCGGTGGGCTGGACTTTCACCACGGTCGGTGGCTTTTTGGCGGCCTGGACCATTGGCTACGGCCTGGTGCAGGCACTGGCGCCGCAACTGGTGCGGCGCAGTACCGACGGTTTAATCTCAGAAGTGCCTGCAGCCCGCCTATGGTCTGCGCTGTTAGCTATTGTTCCAATAGTTCTTGCGGTGGCGGTGGTGCTGCAGTTACAACCCTTGCAGTGGATTGTGGTGGGCGGCCTAGGCGTGTTTGGCTTTGCCTTTGCGGTGAACTCATCGGTGCATTCCTACTTGGTGCTGGCCTATGCGGGCTCGGAAAAAGCGGCTGAGGACGTGGGTTTTTATTACGCCGCCAACGCCTTGGGGCGCTTTTTTGGCACGCTGCTGTCGGGCTTGTTGTACCAGTGGGGTGGTTTGCTGTGGGCCTTGGTCGGCTCCGCAGTCATGCTCGTGACGTGTTGGCTGATCACGCTGGCGTTGCCAGTGGTCAAACCGCCACCTCTGCAGCAGCGAGTGGCGGCATGACCGAAGCGCAAGCGTTGCGCGCACTCACCGCGCTGGCGCAAGCCTCGCGCTTGCAGATTTTTCGCCAACTGGTGGTGATGGGGCAACTGGGCATGACCCCCGGGCAGCTGGCCGACATCCTGGCCATGTCGCCCACCGCGCTGTCATTTCACCTCAATGCGCTAAGCCAGGCGGGGCTGATCACGCAGGAGCGCCAGGGGCGCAACCTGATCTACCGCGCTGCGCTGCACACCATGAATGCGCTGCTGTCCTATCTGAGCCTGAATTGCTGCGCCGTGCCGGCCTGTAGCGTGCCCGGCGCTGCCGACGCTGATCAAACGCCAGGCGAGGCTGTTTATTTGTCCGATGTTTCTTTACTATCCAACCTAAGGAGCCCTGTCATGTCCAAAAACGTGATGAACGTTCTGTTCATTTGCACCCACAATTCGGCGCGCAGCATCATTGCCGAAGCCTTGCTCAACCAACTAGGCGGTGGCCGTTTTCGCGGCTACAGCGCGGGCAGCACGCCGTCGGGCACGGTCAACCCCAAGGCGATCGAACTGCTGGAACGCAACCGCTACCGCGTGAGCGAGCTGCGTAGCAAAGACTGGGCCGAGTTTGCCGCACCAGGTGCACCGGAAATGGACTTTGTGCTCACTGTTTGCGACAAGGCCGCTGGCGAAGTGTGCCCGGTGTGGCCGGGCCAGCCGCTGTCAGCCCACTGGGGCGTGCCTGACCCGGCCGCCGTGCAGGGCACCGCAGCAGAAATTGACCACGCTTTCACCGACGCGTTTCTGGTGCTGCAGCGGCGTGTGTCGCTGTTTTTGAACCTGCCGTTTGAAAAGCTCGAGCGCTTATCGCTGCTCAAGGAGCTGCAAGGCATTGGTACCAGCCGTCACGACTGAGGGCCTATCCATGAGCGCGCAATGTGAAGTGACCGCCAAACAAGCCGTTGGCGCGCCGATGAGCGTGTTTGAGCGTTATCTGTCGGTGTGGGTGGCTCTGTGTATCGTGGCGGGCATTGCGCTGGGACAATTCTTGCCCGGGCTGTTTCAGGCCATTGGCCGTATGGAGGTGGCCCAGGTCAACCTGCCGGTGGGTGTGCTGATCTGGGTGATGATCATCCCGATGTTGCTCAAAGTCGACTTTTCAGCGCTGGGCGAAGTGCGCAAACACGTGAAGGGCATTGGCGTGACGCTGTTCATCAACTGGCTGGTCAAGCCATTTTCGATGGCGTTTCTGGCCTGGCTGTTTATCCGTACTCTGTTTGCACCCTGGCTGCCGCCCGATCAAATTGACAGTTACATTGCCGGTCTGATTCTGTTGGCCGCAGCACCCTGCACGGCGATGGTGTTTGTCTGGAGCCGCCTGACCGGTGGAGACCCCCTGTTCACCCTGAGCCAGGTGGCGCTGAACGACAGCATCATGGTGGTGGCGTTTGCACCTTTGGTGGCTTTTTTGCTGGGCTTGTCGAGCATCATCGTGCCATGGGCCACCCTGCTGATCTCGGTGGGTTTGTACATTGTGATTCCGGTGATCGTGGCTCAGATACTTCGCAAGTCCTTGTTACAAAAGGGGCAGGCGGCCTTTGATGCAGCGATGGACCGAATCGGCCCATGGTCCATCACCGCGCTGCTGGCCACGTTGGTGTTGCTGTTTGCGTTTCAGGGCGAAGCCATTTTGAAGCAACCGCTGGTGATTGCGCTTCTGGCTGTGCCAATCCTGATTCAGGTGTTTTTCAACGCCGGCCTGGCCTATTGGCTGAATCGTGTAGTGGGTGAAAAGCACAACGTGGCCTGCCCCTCAGCGCTGATTGGTGCCTCCAACTTTTTTGAACTGGCGGTGGCGGCTGCCATCAGCCTGTTTGGCTTTAACTCGGGCGCGGCGCTGGCTACTGTGGTAGGGGTGCTGATCGAGGTGCCGGTGATGTTGCTGGTGGTTCAGGTGGTCAATCGCAGCAAGGGCTGGTACGAACGGACATAGTTGCCTATTTTTATAGCGACCAGCCTAGGCTGCATAACCGCGACAGCCCGATCAGGTAAGAAACTTGATTTTCTGTGCCGCCACGGATACCGGGCTCCGTTAGAAAATTTGCGCAATAGATATTTTAAAAATAATAGCGTGCATAGGCTTCCAGACGGGCGCTGGAGGCTTTTTCACCAAACTCTGTGTGCGCCTGTCCACCCAGCAGGCTTAGTCGTCCCCGCAGTTCCCAGTTTGAAAATCCGGTGTAGCTCATTTCAGGTGTGATCTGAAAGCTGCGATCGTTCAGATTGACCATGGCCGTCACCGACACAGCGCCATATACCCAATTGAAAGGTTCACTCACGCTGGCTTTCACATACAGATAGTCGCGCGCCGGGTTGGGCCGGCCATAACCCGACTGCGCCACACTGCGCGCCTTGCTCAGCAGTGTGGCCGGTGCACCGGGTGCCAGCGCAGAATCAAGAAACCGGTAATGCGCGTCCATTTCCGAACCCTGGTACCCCGCACCGTTGCGGTAATACTCGGCAATCCAGGTCACCTCGCCTTGCGTAAGGTAGCGCAGCCCCAACAGAAACGAATTCACATCAACCTGCCGGGTGTTGATGACCCCGGTGACACTCACGGTGGTGCGCGTGACCCCCAGCGTGCGCGCCCATTCACCGTGTATTTCCAGCGCAGTGCTGAGGTTGCGCGAAAAATCCAGGCCAAAACTCTCGGGGCGGGCACCCTTGGCACGCCACATCAGATCCACATCGGTGTCCCAAGCCAGTAGGTACAGTCTGGCCGCCGGATTCAGGTCCCTGGTCTGACCAAAGTCGCTGTTCAGGCTGTCATCGGTCGGCAGCAACAGGCCCGTGAAGCCGATGGTCGAAATCGGCCCGCTCAATGTTTGGGTCCATTCGCCGCTGGCCATGACAAATCCCTCACGCGTGGCGGTGGGGTCATTGGCGTCCTTGGGCCGCTCGACCATCGCCACCGGACTCCACGCGTAGCCCTTACCCCAACGCTGCACACGCTTGCCCACGTCAAAACTCAGACCCGTGCTGACGCTCCAGCGCAAGCCACCTTCCATCACGGCCGGGACCTTGGTGGTGCTGACCAAGGCATCGTCAGCCCAACTACTCTGGGCTCGTGCATCAAGCACAAAATCGCCCAGGTTGAGCTTGCTGCTGAGCTCCAGCGTGCTGGTGCTGCGCAGCAGATCATTTCTGGGTTGGGCACCGGGATAGGTCAGTTTGTAGGCTGCGCTGTCACCGCGCAATTGAAGTAGCTCCTCCTTTTGTTCCAGGTATCCAGAAAACTCGAAGGTCTTTTTTTCAAACTCCGAGGCATCAAAGCTGAACTCCGGGGCGCTGGTCGACTGTGCCCACACCGGGGTGACCAACAAGCCAGCCATTCCCAGCAGCACACTTGCCAGGGCGCTCTGGCCACTGGGCTCCCCACTCACTTACGCAACTCCTCCAGCCGGGCCATAAAACCCTGGGTGAACACTTCGTCGGCAAAGTCACGCTTTTTCAGGCCCGAGTACAGCATGACGGATTTGTAGTCCTTGTACAGCGGGCTGTCGGTCTCGATCGTGGCCGGGCGCTTGATGCCACCTCCAAAGTCCTTGATGTCCTTGAAATGCAGAGTTTTCAACAGCATGCCGCTGCTGGCATAGGCCTCGATGTCAACGGGCAAGATAAGCTTTTTGTCCACCGTCATCTTCAGTTTGTCGTAGGCCACCTCGCCGGTTTTGGCTTTGAGGTGCAGGGTGTAGAGCTTGTCAGTTTCATCCACCGCGCTCACGTCGTACTCCACCGCATAGTCCAGCCGCATGATGTCGGCGTTGTTGAACACTCCGCCGGTGACCGACTGCAGGCTGGTGATGCGCACCGGCTTGCCCACGTTGGGGATGTACATCCACATGTTGTCGCCCTGGCGCAGGGTGCTGCGACCCTTGTCGCTGCTGGGTTGCAGAAACAGGCTGGCGGTCTGATCCTTGCCTTTTTTGACCGAATAAAGCACAAATTCCTTTTTGCTGCCGTTGGGTTCGATGTTGATCAGCTTTCGGTAGCTCTCATACGACTCGGGTTCCAGATTGCGGTCAAGTTTTTTGAGAATGGCGACACCGTCCACGGCAAACACCAGCAGCGGTGCGCACAGGGTGGTCAGAACGATGGATTTGAAAAATTTCATGATGTTGATTGCTCCAGGTTCACACATGGCGCAGTGCCTGAATCGGGTCCATGAGGGCAGCCCGCCAGGCTGGCTGCAGGCTTGCCAAGCCCGACACCAGCACCGCCAGGCCCAACACGCCCATCACCTCAAACGGGCTCAATGCCGGATGCAAGGTGATCTGCTCGCGGCCAAAGTTGAACACCACCGGCCACACATTGAGTGCAGCCACCACGGCGTAACTCAGGGCCACGCCGGCCAGCGCACCGGCCAAACCCAGCAGCAGGCCTTCGCTCAAGAAAATCGCCATCAGTTTGCGCGGCTGCGTGCCCATGGCGGCCAGCGTGCCAATTTCTCGAATGCGCTCGTACACCGCCATCAGCATCACGTTCATCACACTCACCAGCACAATCGCCACCAGCATGATGCGGATAAAAAACGTCATCATGTCGATCATCTTCACAATATTGGCAAATGGCGACAGTTCCGCCCAGGTATGCAGTTCGGTGGCGGGTTTGTCTTCCTTGTTGCGAATGGTGTCGAGCGCGGCGGTCAGGCGCTTTTGGGCGGCTGGCAAGTTGTCGATGTTTTTCAACCGCACCGCCACTTCCATCACTTCTTCCTTGTCCATGCGCAGCAGTTCGCGGGCATCCTTGATGTCGATGTAACCATCGCGTCCGCCCGGTCCGGTAATGCCTTCCAGAATGCCGCCGACCACAAAGGTTTTGCCATTGACCGAACCCGAGGCATTGGTGGCCACCAGCACCACCGAGTCACCCACCTTGACCTTCATGCCGCGTGCCAGCAGGGCCGGCACCAGCACTTTGCCGGGCTCTACCAGCGGCCCGGTCTTGTTGCCGTCGCTGATGCGCTGGCGCAAGGCGGGCACAGCCGCGTCTTCGGCATCCGCCTCAACGCCGTTGAGGCGGATACTGCTGTTCTCGGTAAAGTTGCTGAACATGGCACCGAGTTTGACGCGCTTGGAGTACGCCAGAACCGCCGGGTCGGTTTTGAGGGCTTCGTCAATCAAGCCCACCGCTCTGGGCTGCAGGCTCATGGTCAGCGGCAGGTTGTCCATCGAGGCGGTGTAGCCCTTGCGGTGCACCTGCAGGTGGCCCAGCATGCTGTCGGTGATGGACCCGACCATGGTTTGTTTGAACGAGCCGGCGGCGGCCACAAACAACAGCAAGGCCACCACGCCGAGCATGATCAGCAGCGCCGTCAGCAAGGTGCGGCGCTGGTAACGCAGCAGATTGCGCAGCGCCAGTTTGAGGGTTGATTTCATGCTACGGCTCCTTGGCTCAACCGACCATCTTCCAGAGTAAAGGTTTGCTCGGCTTCGTGCATGATCTTGGGGTCGTGGGTGGAAAAGATGAAGCTGGTGCCAAAGTTGTCGCGCATGGTCTTCATCAGATTGAGCACCTTGTAGGCGGTGTCATGGTCGAGATTCGCCGTCGGTTCGTCCGCCAGCACAAGTTTGGGTTCACCCACCAGCGCACGGGCCACCGCCACCCTTTGTTTTTGTCCACCTGAAAGCTGGTCAGGCCGCTTGTGGGCTTGCTCGGTCATGCCCACAGCAGCAATCATGGTGTTGACCCGCTCGCGGCGCTTGGCCTCAGTCCAGCCACGCACCATCAGCAGGGGGTATTCAATGTTTTCGTAAGCGCTGAGTACCGGCACCAGATTGAAGTCCTGAAACACAAAACCCAGGTGCTCGCCCCGAAAGGTGGCCGCCGCACTGCGCGACAAGGTACTGATGTCGGTGCCGTGCACCCGCAAGGTGCCGCTGCTGGGATGGTCCAGGCAGCCAATCAGGTTCAGCAGTGTGGATTTGCCGCTGCCCGAGGGGCCGACAAAGGCGGCAAAAGCGCCCTCGCCGATCTCGAAGCTGATGCCCTTGAGCGCCTGCACCTCCTGTTCACCCATGCGGTAACTTTTTGTGATGTTGATGGCTTCTATCAATGACATTTTTTGCGTTCTTTCTGTTGACCGGCCATTATTTGATGAAACCACGCGCTTTCATGACATCACAGCCGTTTTGTCGTGGGGTGTTGAGCGTGACACCTTTTTCCTTGGCACGGGCTTGCATGGCCGCGTGCTGTTCTGCTTGCACGACTTTGCATTCGTCATAGGTTTTGACCGCCCGCATTTTGCTTTGGTTGGCTGTGCGCTCTTCGGCCGTCATCAAGGTCCAGCCAGGGGTGTTGGTCTGGTTAAAACGCATGGCACGCATACCCCGTGCTCCCGGGCCTTGGCCTTGCATTCCAGCACCCATACCGGGGCCCATGCCGGGTGCCGCTACCGGCCCGCTTTGTGCCAGCACAGATGCCGAAAGGACCGAAGCCAAAGTGGTTGCGAGGGCGATGCCTTTAAAGGTGCTTGAGGTTTTCATGATGGAACTCCTGTGGTTGATCTGCATGGGGGGCAAACCGATGTTTGCTATCCCTGAAGACAATTGGAGCGCCCTCGTGTCAACGCTGTGTTGCGTCAAACCGCTCATTTGCATCGCTGTGTTACGCATCAACCTTGCGTTACAGTGCGTTACAAAACACGCAGGGGAGCCAGCTTCCATGATGTCAGGCCTGGCTGTAGGCTTGCCAAATTGCACAAAAAGTGGAGAGGTATGGACAAAAAAGACTGCATCCTGATCGTCGACGATGAAGCGGATATCCGCCGCCTGCTGGTCGACTACCTGGCACGCAATGGCTTTGAAGCGGTGGCTGCCCGGGATGGTCGGGAGATGTGGCAGATGCTGCAGCAACATGCAGTCGATCTGCTGGTGCTGGACTTGATGCTGCCCGACACCGACGGACTGACACTTTGTCGCGACCTGCGTGCCAAATCCAGTTTACCGGTCATCATGTTGACAGCGCGCGGCGAAGAAGCTGACCGCATCGTGGGGATTGAGATGGGGGCTGATGACTACCTGGTCAAACCATTCAACCCGCGCGAATTGCTCGCCCGCATCAAATCCATCTTGCGCCGCACCCGGGCGCTGCCGCCCAACCTCAAACCCGAACCTGTGCGCTGCCTGACCTTTGCCGGCTGGTGCCTCGACACCGCTGAGCGTTTGTTAATCGCCCCGGACGGGGTGGCGACGCCACTGTCTGGCGGCGAATTCCGCCTGTTGCGCATCTTGCTGGAGCACCCCAACCGTGTGGTCACGCGTGATCAACTGATCGAGATGATTCATGGACGCGAGGCTGAGGCATATGACCGCGCGATTGATGTTCAGGTGAGCCGCTTGCGCCACCGCCTGCGTGACGACAGTCGAGAGCCGCAGTTGATCAAAACTGTGCGCGGTGAAGGTTATGTGTTGGCCTCCAGCGTCGAGGCCCGCCAACAATGCGGCTGAGCTGGAAACTGTCCTCGTGGAGCCTGTCAGCGCACATGACGCTGATTTTGCTCACTGGCTTGCTGGTCGCCCAAGGGGTTACCACATGGCTGCAGTGGACTGAACGCACAACCGTTGTCAATCAACTGCGTGGACTGAATGGGGTTGACCGTGTTGCTGAAGTGGTTCGTGCGTTGGAGTTTCAGACACCTGAACGACGTGCAGATGCCCTTGCCGCATTGCAGTACGGTGGCTTGCACGTGAGTTTGATAGCAGCCGATTCAGCCTCACCCAATACGCCGCATGGCCAGTTTCAGGCCATGCTTGCCGAACGCCTGGGCAGCCAACGTGAGATCCGTTCAATCTCGGGGGGTCTGGGTCTAGGTGCAGGCAACGCAAAAGGCGCCGGCGCGGGTAAGCCGCGCGATACCAACCGACGCCGCGTGGATGTGCGCTTGGCGGATGGACAGTGGGTTCGCTTTGATTTCACACCCGAAGGCAGTACGGCCGCCACCGCGTTGCCGATCGCATTGATGGTCCAAATGCTGATCAGTGTGGTGCTGGTCGGTGCGGTGGTCACGATCGCGGTTCGCCAGTCCACCCGACCCTTGCAGCGGTTGGCACAAGCAGCCGATGCGCTTGGCAGCAATTTGGATGCGCCAGCGCTTGCCGAGGAAGGGCCAACAGAAACACGGCGTGCTGCGCAGGCCTTCAACACGATGCAGACGCGAATCAGGCGGCTGGTCAGCGAGCGAGCGCGTGCTTTGGCAGCGGTGTCGCATGACCTGCGCACACCGCTGACGCGGCTGCGCCTGCGCACCGAACTGATTGACGACGATAGTCTGCGGCAGCAAATGACTTCGGATCTTGAAGCCATGGCCACAATGATCGATGGGACGCTGGACTATCTGCGCGGCTTGCAAACCCAGGAGCCGGTGCGACCGATTGATATCAACGCACTGCTGGAGAGCATGATTGAGGACGCGCTGGTGCTTGGGCGCGGCATCCATCTGGACGGGCGCGCGCTTCAACCCTATCAGGCAAGGCTGTCCGCCTTGCGCAGGGCACTGCAAAATTTGATAGACAACGCCTTTAAGTATGGCGGTAGCGCGCTCATCCGCGTCGAGGACACCACCACGAGTTTGAACATCAGCGTGCTGGACCATGGACCAGGCATCGCGCCAGAAAACCTGGACAAAGTGACCGACGCATACTACCGGGTAGACAGCGCCCGCAGCCGGCACGGCGACGGTGTCGGTTTGGGGCTTTCCATTGTGAAAGACATTGCACTGTTGCACGGTGGTGAATTACGGCTGACCAACCTGCCACAAGGCGGCTTGTCGGCGACCCTGCACTTGCCGCGTGGCCAATCTGGCGGCACGGACCGGTGATCTAATAGCCATAGCTGTCAGCGCTTTTCAGGAAAGGGCTAGAGGCACATTTTTATGTCAACTCCTTCGCCATTTCATTCCTGTTGAACTGACTTGATCGCTATGCCTTAACGCACACCTGCATGCAACAACACAAACTCTGCAATGGCATTCGTATTTGCCAGATCAAGATGCGACAAGCCAGGCGTCACAGCCATTTGCGCAGCCGATTCTGGTGGTTTGTCGCTGGCAATGGCCACAATTCCAGGCCAATCCGGCCACAGGGTCTGCATGCCCAAAGACGACCGCCATACTTCGAGCTTCGGAAAGTTGCCGTGCTTGAAACCTTCAATCAGCAACAGGTCACACACGTGCATGCGGTCCATCAGGTACTCAAGGGAAGGTTCACTGGCTCCCCGCAGCTCATGCATCAAGGCCCAACGGTCATTGCCCAGCAGCAATACCTCTTTGCAGCCTGATTCGCGCAAACGGTACGAGTCTTTGCCAGGGCGATCGATGTCAATATTCTTGTGGCTGTGTTTGATCAGCGAAACCGTCAAACCACGTGATGCGATCTCAGGAACAAGCCGCTCCAGCAAGGTCGTCTTGCCCATCCCAGAATGCCCAGTCACACCAAATATCTTCATGGCTACTGCCTCAACAATATAAACACAAGCAAGCAACACCAAACGACGGGTGGTTCACCTCGCCCTGCCATGGCTTGCAAGAGTCAGTGAGAAAAATACCAGTCGACTATGTTCAGATGTGGGTGTCGACGATCTCGTTTTTTTCAAGTGGCTGCAACACCCGACCGCCACCCAAGACAGGACGAGTGATGTCTCAATCTCCACTGTGTCGTGCCATTTCCAGCCGAATGATGCCTAGCGTCAGTTCTGCAACAACCCGGTAAAAGGCGGTTTCTGCATGTTCCTGGACGGCCTGGGTGAACGGGTCAATCCACACAGCCAGGTGTTCATCCAGAAACCGAGCGCGCAATTTGGTGACGGCAGTGTCATCGTCAAGATGCCCTAAAAATTGGGCCTGTCTTTGGTTGAAAGAGAGCAGGTACAAAAACTCCAGTTCAATCGCGACATGGTCGGGCAGTTCAGCCAGTTCAGCATCGACTTCAAAGCCACCCTCGGCATACAGGTCCAAAACGACTGGTGGTAAGACCTCATCACCCACCATGGGTGAAGGCAACCAGGACGCACTGTACGGACTGGCCAATGCCTTCATCGGCCCCAAAAACAGCCGGGTGTAGTCCACCAGCAGGGCTTGCAAGCTCTCGCTCGCAAACGCCTGACCCAGTTCATCCGCCAAGCCAGCGAGTTGCGGCCAAGCCTGACGCGTTGCCGATGCGATCGAGTCAAACAGCTTCTCCTCAGAAAATTCGACCGTTGGCTCGTAATAACACGCAGACAAGAATCGCAATAGGTCCACCCGTGCGGTGGACTCGTCAGGCTGGTAGTCGGACATACTTTGTTGGTTAAGTTTCAGGGACCGGCGAGATCGACGATCAGGCTCGTGGGCTGTACTTGCCAATGTAATGCACATTGGGTTTGGTGCCCTTTTCCTCCTGCAGGCGCCAGGACTTCTCGGCTTTCAATATCTTGGCGATCTCGCTGTTGGGGTC
>JAGOUM010000133.1 GCA_018061265.1 Rhodoferax sp.
GCAAAACATAGACCGGGACACCGTTGCGCCCCAGCGCCGCCAGCGCGGCGGTGATGGCCGGGTCACGCCGCGTCCAGTCAGCGCGCAGCAGTACAACTTTCTTGGCATCAAAGTCGGCCAGCACCTCAGCGCTGGCGAGGGCATTTTTTTTGTTGTACTGACAGGTGACACACCAGGCAGCGGTGAAATCCACAAACACCGGGGCACCTGCTGCCAGCACTTGCTCGACCTTGCCTGGCGCCCACGCTTGCCAGCGGGCACCGGGCAGCGCTGCCCCGCCAGGCTCTGCCATCTTGAGCACATTCGGGCCAATGGCGTTGGTCAGCAGGGCAAGCGAGGCGATGGATATCAGCGCGACGGGCCAGCGGCTGCGCCCGCGCAGGGTCAGACTCCAGAGCACCAGCGCCAGCGCCACCAGCAGGGCCAGCAGCGCCCCGGCACCATCAATGCCGGTTTGTTGACCCAGCACCCAGACCAGCCAGACCACTGTGGCAAACATGGGGAAAGCCATGGCGCGGCGGAACGTGTCCATCCAGGGGCCGGGTCGCGGCAGTTGACGTGCCAGCCCTGGCGACACGCTGGCCGCCAGGTATGGCAGCGCCATGCCCACACCGATGGCGGCAAAAATCAGCAGCGCCTGCAGCGACGGAAGACTCAGCGCCAGGCCCAGCGATGCACCCATAAAGGGCGCCGTGCAGGGCGAGGCAATGGCAACCGCCAGCACGCCCGATAAAAACGCATTGACCGCCGGATTTTTGGCCTCCAGCGAAGCCAGGCGGTCTGGCACAAACTGGCCAAACTCGAACAGCCCCGCCAGGTTCAGGCCGATCACCGCAAACAACACGGCCAGACAGGCCACCACCGTCGGCGACTGCAGCTGAAAGCCCCAGCCCAGTTGTTCCCCTGCACTGCGCAGTGCGATCATCAAGGCGCCCAGCGCCACAAAGGACAACACCACCCCGGCGCTGTAGGCCAGGCCGCTGACGCGGTGCCCATGCCGGTCTTCGGCGTGGCGGGTAAAACTCATCAGCTTGATGGCCAGTACCGGGAACACACAAGGCATCAGGTTCAGGATCATGCCACCCAGCACCGCACCCAGCAGCGCCAGCCAGAAGGTGGTTTGAACCGGTGGTGGTGTTGCCAGATTATTGGTCAGTGGAGCCGTGACTGACGAAGCCACAGTCACTTTGTCCGGCCAGCGACCGTCCAGCGCGGCCTGGGTGGCCCAGCCCTGGCGTTGGCCGCCTTCCTGGCTGACCAGCAGCAACGGCAGCTTATCCGGGTAAGCACTCTGATGGGTAGCCAGCGGGATGCTGGCGCTCCACCGGTCAGCCTGCCAGGACTGCGTCCAGGGCGCTGCGACTTCGATGACTTCAGGCGTTTCAGGAAAAAACTCCAGCGTCTTGCCTTGCAGCGTGGCGGGCAGACCAGCAATGCTGAGCTTGAGCAGATTGCCCTCAACCGTCATTCGGCTGTCGCCCTTGACCGTCTTGGGAGTTGCGGCGAACGCCGCTTCAAACGCCGCGGTGTTCAGCGCGGTGGAACTTTTCACGGGCAACTGCAGTACAAACTCGCCTTCCTGCGGTACACACTCCTGGCGGCAGACCAGCCAACTCGCCTGCAACCTGATTTCCAGTTGCGGGATCACCGGAGATGGTTTGAATTCGGGCGTAATGGTCAGTGGCACGGGCAACAGCACCGTGCCATCAAAGCCGTAGTTGGCCAGGTCGCCGATGGGCAACTTTTTCGGGATTGGCCAGGCAATGTCGCCCGCCAGCACGCCGGGTGGCAGTGTCCAGTTCAGTGTGGTGGGTTGACCCGAGTCGCCTGAATTTTTCCAGTAGGTATGCCATTCAGGTTGATGTGTCAGTTGCAGGCCGACCCAGACGGTTTTGCCGGCATCGGCACCTTGTGGCGCATACGCCATCAGCTCGGCTCGCACCTGCTCGGTGTTCACCACGGATTTCAGACTATTTTGGGCTCCAGCCCAAGTAGGAAGAGCGCCTAATGCTACATAAATTATATTAAGCAGCAGGCATAAAAAAGGCGATCTTGGCGTCATGGGGGCTCAGCGGGTCAGTAAGCTTTTTCAGCGGCAATGTTGAAGTTGATGGATCGAATGACTCGTCTTAAGTTCCGACCCGTCTGGCGGGTTCTGTCTGTCTTTCTGGGTGGGTGCAGGCTATCTCATTCATGGAAGATCGCCGGCAGTTTGCTGGGGGCTTTGATGCGCAACTGTTTATTGACATTTTCCTGACCAAACACCACCTCGATGTCAGCGACCCGCACCCCAAACAGTGGTGCCAGGTAGCGAACCATGTGGTCAGTGGCTTTGCCGTGCTGCGGCGCGGCGGTGACGCTGACCTTGAGCTGCGTGCCCTTTGGCTTGCCAATCGCGTCTTTGTTGGCACCTGGTTTGCCCAGGATGTTGAGCACCAGCACATCACCGTCCCAGGCAAAAAAGCGCTCACCCGTGAAGTTCTTGACCTGGCCTTGGCTCACGGGGCAAAACCCAGCACAACGCGGCGTGTCATGGCCGATTTCTTTTCGATCTTGCTGACAATCACTCGGCCAATTTCGGCCGTGTTTACCACATGGGTGCCACCACAGGGTTGCAGGTCCACCAGTGTATCGGCACCAATCCGGATGGTGCGAATCTGTCCGCTGCCACGCGGTGGCTGCACCGACATGCTTTTGACCAGCGCCGGATTGGCATCAAGTTCGGCATCGCTGATGGCACCCACTGCCACCGGGTGGGCCTGCGCCACCAGGTTGGCGATGGCAGCGTTCAAAGTCTCTTTGTCCAACGGCTCGTCCATATTGAAGTCGATGCGGGCGTAGTCCGGTGTGATCGAACAGCCATTGACCAGCTTGGGAACGATATGGCACAGCAAGTGGCTGGCGGTGTGAAATCGCATCATGCGCAGCCGGCGCGGCCAATCGATTCGTGCTGTGACGCTGTCGCCCACCCGCAGATTGCCCAATCCGGCATCTTCTGCTTTACATAGCGAATCAAGCTTTTCAACATTGGGCTGGTGGCATATTTCATGGGTAAAACTGCCGTCGTCTGCTTTGCCTTTTCGGGTGTCGATGATGTCGATCTGACTGCCGTCTGCCAATAGCAGCACACCGGTGTCTCCAGCCTGGCCGCCCCCCAGCGGATAGAACACCGTGCGGTTCAACACGATGCCCTGGAGGGTGATGGCAGTTACCGTGGCGGTGCATTCGGTTTGGTAAGCGTCGCTGCGAAAGAGGTCTTCGGTCATGCCAAGATGATAATGTCTTGCGTCCGGGCCCGCTGCACTTGGCTCGCGCCTCTTACACTTGGCACCACTGCCGTTGCAGTCCTTGTTGTGTAATCCAAGTCTGACCATGTCCCAGTTCCCCGCCTGCCCCCAATGCACTTTAGACAACACCTACCCTGACGGTGACAACTATGTCTGTCCGGACTGTGGTTTTGAGTGGCCCAGCACAGCAGCAGCGGGTGATGCCGTTGAGGCAGACGTCGCCGTGCTGGACGCCAACGGCAATCCGCTGGCCAATGGCGATACGGTCATCCTGATCAAGGACCTGAAGGTCAGAGGCTCGTCGATTGTTCTCAAGAAAGGTAGCAAAATCAAAGGCATCCGTCTGCCCGAGGGGGCGGGTGACCACGAGGTCGACTGCAAGACAGATCAGGGGGCATTCATGCTCAAGGCCGAGTTCCTGAAAAAAGCCTGAACACCTATGTCGACACCTTCGCGTTTTTGGGCTGACCTGAGTACCCGGGACTTTGCCGCGCTGCAAGCCAGCGGTGACCTGCGGCGCTCCATCGCCGTTTTGCCAGTGGGGGCGACGGAGCAACATGGCCCGCACCTGCCGCTGTGTGTGGACACGGCACTGGTTAATGCGGTCATTGCGGCGGCGCTGGCGCATTTGGACTCCGGCTTGAACGTGCTGTTTCTGCCGACGCAGGCCGTTGGCCTGAGTCCGGAGCATGCCCGTTTTCCCGGCACGCTGACGCTGAAAAATCAGACCATCCTGCAGCTTTGGACTGATCTGGCCGAATCGGTGGCCGCTACGGGGGTGAGCAAGTTGTTAATTTTTAACGCCCATGGCGGCAATGTCAGTGTGATGGACCTGGTGGCGCGTGACCTGCGGGCCAGGCTGGGCATGTTGGTGTACAGCGCAAGCTGGTTCAACTTGCCATTGGTTGACGCGCAGGGCCAGGACGTCAATGCCCTTTTTAGCCCGCAAGAGCATCGTTTTGGCATCCATGGTGGCGAGGTGGAAACCTCGATGATGCTGGCGCTGGACCCGGCCCGGGTGGATATGGCTCAGGCGCAGCACTTTGCCTCCAGCGCTCAGGTGCGCGCCGGGCGTTTTGATATTCTGGGCAACGGCAAAAGCGCCAAACTGGCCTGGCAAATGCAGGACTACAACCCTCTGGGTGCCGTCGGTAACGCCGCTGCGGCCAGCGCCGACAAAGGCCATGCCCTGCTGGAGGCTGCCGGGCGAGCTCTGGCACGTTTGATCGACGAGATCGACCAGTTGCCGGATGACACCCTGTGTCGTGATCTGTCGTTGTGAAGGTCTTCCCGCAGCCCGTTGCACCTGCCAATCGTTCATTCTGAATAGGCGCTCAGGATGCTGGCCTACGACTTCTTTGCGCTGGGGGCCGCCGCTTGTTGGGCACTGGGCAGTGTGACTTCGGTCACCCCGTCGCGGCATCTGGGTGCTTTTGCTTTCACGCGCTGGCGCATGGCCATGGTGGCCGTGATGTTGTGGGCGGTGGTGGCGGTGACCGGGCATTGGCGCGGGTTTGAGGCAAGTTACTGGGGCGTGATGGCGGTCAGTGGCCTGATCGGCATCTTTGTTGGTGATACAGCGCTGTTTGCAGCGATGAACCGCTTAGGCCCACGCCGCGCCGGGGTCCTGTTTGCCACCCATGCGGCGTTCAGCGCGGCGCTGGGCTTTTTGGTGCTGGGTGAACGCATGAGCCTGCAGGCCTTTGCCGGCGCGGTGTTGACCATGATGGGGGTGATGACGGCGATTGTGCTGGGCCGCCATAAGGACGAAACCCACGCCTGGGAAGCCGATCGGGGGCATGTGGGTCTGGGTGTGGCGCTGGCGCTGCTGTCGGCGCTGTGTCAGGCGGTGGGCTCGCTGGTGGCCAAACCGGTGATGGCCTTGCAGGTGGACCCGGTGATGGCCTCGGCGGTGCGGGTGACGGTCGCCACCGGTGCGCATTTTGTGCTGCTGGGGCTGGGTTTTGCCGCGGCACGGGCGCATCAGTCGGCCAACGCGCGGGTACTGGCGCAGACTGCGCTCAACGGCTTCATCGCGATGGGGATCGGCATGACGCTGGTGCTGCTGGCGCTGGAAAAGGGTGACGTCGGCATGGTGGCCATACTCTCGTCGGTGTCACCGATCCTGGTTTTGCCACTGCTGTGGCTACAGCTGGGGCGCGCACCTGCCCCGGGTGCGTGGGTGGGCGCGGTTCTGACGGTGGTAGGCACGGGCTTGATTCTGTGGCGCTGAGCAGGACTTAGAGCGCAGGCTCTAAGAAAATGTTGCATTGCAACAATAAATGGCTTGAATGTCTGCGGGTTATCCCTATAATTCGTTTCATGCTGCACTGCAACATAAATGCAAAGCAGCTGAGTTCTTCCTCAACCTTGCCTGAAAGCCACCACCATGTTTATGACCGCTGACCAATTCGCCGCCTCCAACAAAGCCAACCTGGAAACCGTCAAGGGTTTGTCCACCAAGTCCTTCGCCGGTTTTGAGAAGATGGCTGAACTCAACCTCGCCGCTGCCAAAGCGCTGATGACCGAGTCCTACGAGCACGTCCAGTCCTTGATGGCTGCCAAGGATGCCCAACAAGTGATCGCCCTGCAAACCGGTCTGGTTGCACCGATGGCCGAAAAGGCTGCCGCGTACGGCCGTCATGTGTATGGCATCGCTGTTGAAACCAGCGCCGAGTTCACCAAAGTGTTCGAAGGCAAGGCTGCTGAAGGCCAAAAAGCTTTCACCCAAGCCATGGACAGCATGACCAAGAACGCCCCTGCCGGCACCGAGTCGGCTGTGGCTGTGCTCAAGAGCGCCCTGGCTTCGAGCCAAAGCGCCATCGAGTCGGCACAAAGCGCCGCCAAGCAAGCCCTGGCCATGGCCGAGAGCAATGTTTCTGCCGTGACCGAGCAAGCCCTGAGCGCTGCCGCCGCAGTCAGCAAGAAGGCATAAATCCCTTCGACATCACCTCGTGATGAAAAAAAGCACCTTCGGGTGCTTTTTTTGTTTCTTGTCCTGGGTCTTGCCACGCTGTTGGCCTGGCGATCTCTATAAGCCCAATGCTGGCATGGCTTTGGACCATTTTCATATGACAGCCTTTAAGCTGATGGCGGTCGGCTTGGAAAGCTGCGTCAATTTAGTTCTTCGACCCATTGGAGTCATAGCGGCCGTCCAAATTGATGCCCGAAAACCGACACCTACTCGTCTGTAGCATCTTTTTGCAAATGTCCGCTAACGAGGTGGCCATCTTCAAAGTGGTCATCTCGTGACAGCTCTGTGCTGTCGGAGTGCAGTGAGACCAGTCTGTCACGCCTACACGCTTCCTGTAAAACCAGTGGTCTCCGCCGCTGCATCGACCACGTTGGCATGAAAGTGCACATGTTCCTACAGGCGGTAGCCGCATCTATGCATGAGCCGTGAGTCCGTGCGACAGGTGGGGCGCACCTCACCGTGCCGACTCAGGCAATCCAAACAGGTGGTCGAAACTCCACGTAAAAACCACGGTGTAGCCCATGAAGAACAGCAAGAAGCCAAGTTCGGTCAGCACGGCTTCCCAAAGGCCGATGTGCAGCCACAGCGCCATCACCGGAATTAGAAGCAGCCCCAGCCCCCCCTCAAAGCCGATGCCATGCACTAGGCGCCGCATGGACGAGCGTCCCTTGACGCTTTGGCGCTGCTCCCACCATTCGAACATCGCGTTAAATGTGTAGTTCCAAGCCAACGCAATACTGCTCATCAAAACCGAAAGGCCCAGCGCAGAGCCTTTGCCTTCGTCAAAAAAAATGGCAATGGCCGGTGTAACCAGAGAGATGGCGACAAGTTCGTACAGCAGTGCCTGCACGACTCGGCGCGTACGAGGCGCCATCGCAACGCCCAAAAGCCCATTCATGCTGCTACTGCTAGGAAATTCGAAAGCATGAAGGCAATTATGGCTCGGCCTTTGGGTGCCAGCTAAAGCCAAGGCCAACGTCGGGTCAAGAGGATACAAGTCGCTAATCGCTACTACCGCTTACAGCCATTCCTTGACGATGGCGGTGGTGTCAAAATTTTGTCGCCTCTACACCCGCATTAGGCTGGAAGCCGACATCCAATTTTCCAGACAGCAGTCATCCAAATTAACTGAATTTGTGGTTTAACGTTCGAGTTAGGGCTCAGCCGCATGGGCCGAACCTCAGCGCTTGCATGAACAGATCTCCATACTCAACAAAGCTCTGTGGAGGACCGGGATAGAACGGTGCAACCGCTGACTCGATGATGAGGTACCCGCTGAACAGTGCGACTGGAAAAACAACTTTTCGACCAAGTGAGCCGAGCATACGACTAGGCGCGATGAGGGCGACAACAGCAGCAACCGCAACGAACCAGCGAAAGAACTCCTTGTGCGAGGCGTAGCCTCCACACGAAGCGATACCAAAGTAGACGGCGCCGACGAGAGCCACCCCAATGGTGACCCATACCAGAACGTTGCTGGGCGATTGAGTGGGTGACGGGAGGACTTTGGCTTCCATGGGGGCTGATGGAGGATCGAAGGATAGGAGCTCTAACGTTTGAGATGAGAGGCATGACCCGGCTTGCCGGGGCATGTCCTCTCGATTGAAGGGTTAGACCTCACCGTTGGATGTGTGCCTTTTCTTCGAGCGCTCATGGCTTGAACTTTCCGAGCAAGACCAAAGCAATGAACAGAAGCGAGAGTGCTGCGATTGCAGGAGCCACCCAGTTGCGTGCGATGCGAAAGGGCAACTCGCCCTTCTTCACTCGCTCCCACTCCGTCTTCAAAACAGGCTGGGCATATTCGCTCGCCATCTCGATGGCTTTCATAGTCTCTTCGATGCTCGCTTTATTGATGAGCATGGCGTTCTGCTCGTTGATAGCACGACGCAGCAGACGAAGAAGTTCTTGATGCTCCGGCTCATTTGGGTTTAGGCGCAGTTGGATCTTGCAGAACGACTCTGCCGCTTGATACCGAAGTTCTCCAACCTTGTCATCGCTGATTCGAAGGGCTGTCTTGTCTTTGTAGTCCGGCCCATAGGTGTTGGGTATTTCCACTGCTCTGGCAAACGCTCTTGCCGCGGCAAGAAAGCTGGCAAGTTCTTCTCTGAGAGCATCAATCCACGCTTGCCGAAACTCCGATGTCTTCTGCTCCTTTGTAAGCGTGAGGCTGACGAAGGAAACAGCGGCGGTTATCAGTGCGGCGACAAGTGTGGCTATCGCAGTGAGTGACTGAACTGGTAGGTCGTTCATGTGAGGTCTAACGTGATATCCAGAGCAATACTTGCTCTAGAAGCTGGGCGTTGCTCCAAAAGTTGGCCATGAAATCCTCCTGAAAGTGGCTTGCAGCCTTGTTATTCGCCATATATACTGTATAAACATACAT